>JAJSAL010000167.1 GCA_024274705.1 Spirochaetota bacterium | reverse complement strand
CACCCAGCCCCCTCCCGGGAAAAAACGCTCCAAAAGGAGCATTTTTGTGTCCATGGCGATATTGATGGGCACCAGGAATACAAGGACTATTCCGGCGCTCAGAAAGGAATAGGGAGATATGTTCCGTATAGAAATACCTGTGTCGGCCATGCCGGATATATACCACAAAAACGGCGATTGTACAATATTGGTTGAGTTTTCCGGCTCATCCCGCTACACTGCCCAGGGGGGCTGAACAGCATGAAGTATGTACCATTGGGTAAAACAGGTCTTAAGGTAAGTGAAGTAGCCTTAGGGGGGATACCCATCCAGAGGCGTGCAAAAAAAGACGCAGTCCGGCTGGTGAGGGACGTCATCTCCATGGGGGTGAATTTCATCGATACTGCCTGGGCTTATACGGACAGCGAAGAAAAAATCGGGGAGGCGATCAGCGCCTTTCCCAGGGAAGAACTTGTTATTGCAAGCAAGTCTCCCGCGCCGGATAAAAAAACGTTCCTGGAACACCTGGAAACCAGTCTTGAGCGTCTCAAGACTTCCTATATCGATATCTATCACCATCATTTTATCAATGACAAAGAAAAACTCGACGCAGTATTAGGACAGGAAGGAGCCTGGCAGGGCCTGCTGGAAGCTAAGGAAAAAGGGCTGGTCCGGCATAGTGCCTTCAGCTCACACAACCTGGACGCCGCCCTGCTCTGCCTGGAAACGGAAAAGTTCGAAGTGATGCAGATACCCCTTAACTTCGTGGACGACCAGGCTTTGAAGGAAGTAATCCCCAAAGCCCTTTCCATGAAGCTGGGGATTATTGCCATGAAACCGTTAGGCGGCGGGCTCCTGGATGATGCGGAACTCTGTTTCAAGTTTATGAAGTCCATCGAAGGCATTATTCCCGATCCGGGCATCCAGCAGGCCGAAGAGATGAGGGAGATCATAGGCATCATTGAGAGGAGCCCGGTTCTGACCGGAGAGGATAGGAAACGGATTGAAACCATCAAGCTGAAGATGGGCGACTCCTGGTGTCACCGGTGTGAGTACTGTCAGCCATGCCCCGAGGATATTCCCATTTCCAGGATGCTCATCCTTGAAACGATACCCAAACGGTTTCCCCGGGAGCAAGCCCTGGAGCTGATGATGCCTGCCGTTGAAAAGGCTGAAGGTTGTACTGAATGCGGGGTGTGCATGGAGCGGTGCCCCTACGAGCTCAAGATTCCGGATCTTTTAAAAGAGCTCGTCCGCAAGGCTAAAGAGTTCCAAAAAACCGGAGTATGGCCGGAATAAAGTGCATGATGATACTCCTGTTGGTTCTTCTATGCTGTACTGCAGTTGCAGGTGTTTCCGTTATTATCACCACGAAACATCTCGGAATACCACCCATGCCTTCTTCCCGGGCCGCCAGGGAACAGGTGCTGGTGTTTTTAGGCAGGTATCACCAGGGGAAGGTGATCCAGGAACTCGGGTCCGGATGGGGAGGCCTTACCAGGAAAATCGCTATGAAATTTCCCGATCAGGATGTCCTGGGCGTGGAAGCGTCTTTCCTGCCCTGTCTCTTTTCGAAACTGTCTGCTTTCCTGTCGGGACCGGGAAACCTTTCGTATATCCGTGCGAATTTCCTGAAAACCAGCCTCTCCCCGGGACGCAGTTATGTGTGCTATCTTTCAACCGCCCTCATGGAGACGCTTCAGGAACGTCTTTCAGAAAAGCTCCATCCCGGGTTTGTTATCATTTCCATGGTATTCGCTTTTTCCGGCAGGGAGCCTCTCGATGAAGTTCTGGTAGATGAAGTTTTTCACGACAAAATTTATGTGTACCGGGGAATGGAATGAATTACCTGCTCTCCCACGACCTGGGAACCACCGGAGACAAGGCCGTCCTCGTTTCAGAAAGGGGAGACATAGCGGCATCGGCTTTCTGTGGATATCCCACGTACTATCCGAGACCCGGGTGGGCGGAACAGGATCCGGAAGGATACTGGAAGGCTTTTTGCCGTACCACACGGGAAATGGTCGAAACCTCCGGTGTGAATATCCGCTCTATTGCAGCGGTGTCTTTTTCAGCACAGATGATGGCGGCCCTTCCCGTGGGGCAGAACGGCAGACCCCTCCGAAAGGCGATCATCTGGTCGGATATGCGGGCATCGGAGCAGACGGCCCGTATAGACAGGGCTGTCGGGAGCCGGGAGGTGTACCGGATTACCGGACACCGCCTGAGTCCCGCCTACTCGGCTTCCAAGATCATGTGGATCCGGGACTTTGAGCCTGAAATGTACGAACAGGCGGAAATGTTTCTGCAGGTTAAGGATTACGTGGTTTTCCGTCTTACCGGAGAATACAGGACCGATTATTCCGATGCAACAGGTACCAATCTCTTCGATGTCCACACCATGTCCTGGTCGGAGGAGCTTCTTAAGGCCGCGGGAATTCTCAAAGACAAGCTGCCGGAAGCTGTTCCGGCGACAACGGTAGTGGGGGGTATTACCGGTAAAGCCGCAGCCTTATGCGGGCTTGCGGAAGGGACCCCGGTAGTTATCGGTGGAGGCGACGGGGCTTGTGCCACCTACGGTTCCGGTATCCTGGATGCGGAGGAAGCGTATCTCTGTCTCGGCACTTCCTCCTGGATAGCGACGGCAGTCAAAGAGCCGGTATTGGATAAAGAGATGAGGATCTGCAGCTACGCCCTGTTCGAGGAGAACGCATTTATGCCTACCGGCAGTATGAACGCCGGAGGAGGGTCTCTGAAATGGTTTCTTGATTCTGTACTTGCCGGGAAAGAACGCTATTCCTTTGAGGAACTCCTTAAGTGGGCGGGGAACGTGGATCCAGGCGTCCATGGGCTGCTGTTCCTGCCGTACCTGATGGGGGAACGGAGCCCCTTGTGGAACCACAATGCCCGGGGCAGTTTTATCGGTCTTTCCATGAAGCATACAAAAGAAGAGATGGTCAGGGCCATTCTCGAAGGTGTGGTTTTTCATATTAAATCCATTTATGATGTGTTCGAAGAAAACAATATCCGGCCTGAAAAAATCCGCATAATCGGCGGAGGAGCACGCAGCCCCCTCTGGTGTTCTATTATAGCTGATGTTTTGGGGAAAGATGTTGTCCGCCTCAACGTGGTGGACGAAGCTACTTCCATGGGAGCTGCCGTTGCCGGCGGTGTAGGTACAGGTGTGTTTTCTTCGTTCAGTGATGCCTGCACCGCTATACGTGTCGTGGAGGAAACATCACCGGAAAAAGAGCATTCCCCGGTATACTCCCGGCAGTACCGTATTTTCAGGGAAGCCTACAGACAGCTGGAAAGCATTTTCGAGATGCTGGGGAGCTGACCGGGGCAGTGCTCCACGGGACAACTATTCGATATCTATGCAGTACACATCAACCGGAACAGAGAGGGTGCCGTAATGGAGGATATATGCCAGTAGGAGGTATTTGTCCGTTATCGTTTCGTCCGCTGAAGTTGTCAGGTCGATAAGCCCGGAATCGAATCCGTCACCCATGGGGTCGGTAATATTCCATGGGCCCCCGGTGGTAAGCCGCTGCAGGACATATGTTTCGCCTCCGATGTTTTTGCCGGTGGAGGTAATCTCTTCGTAGGTCCACCGGTCTGACCATGGATTCGTTTCATAGGTTGCCTCGAAAGTGATAGCCGGGTTGTAGGTGACAGCGAGATTTTTTTCCACTACCAGGGTGTAGACATCGTAAGACAGCCCGGCAGGGTTTTCCGCCGGTGTCAGTGTGAAGGAGATCTGTTTCGATACAAGGGCTGCTCCCCTGTCGGTAAGACCGGATCCTGTCTGGGGTCCTGAATCCACCAGCACCTCCGGTGTACTTCCGCCCCTGGGGCAGATAAGAAGACGAAGGGTGCTTGCAGCCGGGTCCGAACGATTCAGGGAAAAGCCGAGCTTCACCTTTTCAACGTTGGCAAAGGCGGTCCATCCATAATAGGGCCATTCGATATCCGGGGTAAGGTTGTAGTTGTCTTCGTTAAGCTCCACGAACAAGGTACCGCTTTCAGCTTCAACCCTTATAAACTCACCTTCGATGGTAATGCTGACCCGGGTGTAATCTGCCGCCGTATCGATTCCCTCCTGTGTCAGGACAGCTTCATTTTCAATTTCATTCCTGGAACTGTCTTCGGTGATAATCGTGATTGTCACCGAGGGTGTTCCCAACCCTGCCATGGAAGGGTCGGACTCTGTGGGCTGGTTGAAAAGGGTGTTTTTCACATTGACGATAAAATCCCGTGGTTCGGTGACGACGTCCTGCTTCCTGAACCAGGAACATCCGAACAGGGCCGGGAGCAGCGCCAGGATGATCAGTGATTTGAGGCGCATCATGGAGGGGCGCTCCTGTTGAGAACCGCTGGATCAGTTTCGCCGGGAAGGTACTCGTCGTTTACTTCATCGATCGTGGTGAGATACGTGTTGTCGAAGTAATTGTAGACGAAAGCGGTATCACAGTCGTAGAGGTTATTTCCGGAGAGCGTTTCGATTCGTGCAAAGGTCCACAGGATGAGTCCGTATGTGTTCGACGCATTGCCGTTGAACAGTGTGTTGTCTTCGATTTCCGGATATCCGCCGTAGCCGAAATAGAGCGCACTCGCTTCAGCTGTACCGCCGCCCCCGTTTATGAAATTATTCCGGACAACCGGGCTGCTTTGATTGACACTGTAGATACCGTAGGATTTTCCACTGCTTCCCGAGGAACTCCCGGCAGTAATTACATTATCCGAGATAGCCGGGTTGGCATACCAGTCGATATAGATGCCGTAGCTTGTACCCCCGGCTGCGGTTGTATTGCCGGCGGTGATGGTGTTGTTCCCGATATCCGGAGTGATGGCATCGTCCAGCAGATCGTTCTCAGGTTCATTGATGATGTGGATAGCCGTGGAGCGGAGCGAATCGTTTCCGGCGTTGATGATGTTGTCTGTTATTACCGGGGAAGAGCCGTAGATCCGGAGTGCCGTGGTCGATTCACCGGCGTTATCCCCGCCGTTTAAGGTAAAGCCTTCCAGGAATCCTGCCTCACCGGTGGTCTCGTCGAAAATGAGGGTGTAGGCTCCCAGGTCGATTATTGTCAGGTTGGCTGTAATATCACGGGCAGTGAAATCAGAGCTGTAACCACCCTTAAGGGAGCCTGCCGCCATGGAAATATCCGCTGACGCGGTATACGTCCCGGCGGCAACGACAATCCCCTTCCTCGAATTGGCGATAAGAATAGGAATCGCCGTTTCTATGGAACCACAGGGTGTTGAATCGGTCAGGCCGTCACCGGCTGCGCCGTCGAGAACAAAAACGTAAGGAGAGCTATACACCGCCTGTACGCTCCCGGGGCCGGTTAATGTAGCCACAGTTTCTTCGGCATTGACATCGGCGATCGAAACGGAACCTCCCGGGGTCCATTGCTGTAGCTCATACAGGCCGAGGGGATGATCTCCCGTCGCTTTCAGAGCTACCTCCGTACTTGTTGCCCGGTACACGATTGTCTCTCCGGCAAGAACTTCTATCGGTTCCACAATCTTTCCGTTTGCACCGCCTGCCACGATAAGGGTGAGTTCCCAGGCCCCGTATCCTGCTATCCTTAAAGATACCTGTCCGCTGTTCGTGTCCAGAACCAGTACGCCTGATTCGTACCCGGCTATAACAGGCTCGAAATAGAGAAAGAGACCGTCAAACTCTCCTCCTGAGGGAATGGAGACGGGCAGGTCAGGCTTCAGCCCCGGGGGAAATCCAAAGATTGTCTGGAAATCTTCGGTTCCGGAAATTTCACCTCCTGAGTATACATGACGGTACAGGGCGATATCGGTGATGACAATGTCTTCAGTTCCGATATTCTGCAGCACGATATTGGTTTTGCTTCGGTCCCCCACGAGAGTGGATCCTTCCGGATCCGTATCCAGTGATGCGGTGCCGGTAAACCCTCCTATCATGTCGTCCCTCGACTGCTCGATCCCTTGGAAAGAGAGGAGCGGAACCGCCAGGTTCGGCTGGCAGCTTAAGAGGACCCACGAAAGAATCACCGCAGCAAAATAAAACACTACAGAGGATTGGAGTGTTCCGTGTGCACCGTATCCTTGCTTCTCTGCCACTGTTTCCTGCTTCTCCTTTTAATAAGAAAACATGAACCCCGCCTGTACATTAAATACAGCCGGTGATGATGATACCACATCCATGGATCCATTCAGCGAAGTGCGTTCTATGCTTTCATCAAAGGGAGCCGTTTCGGTATTGCTCTGTACCGATCCCAGAGTGCCTGTACCTTCAGTTTTTAGGGTGCACACACCGTTTTTCCCGAATTGAAAGGCTATCCCTGCAACAGGATTGATTCGCCATGTAATGGAATCGGAATTTTCTTCTTCGAACCATACACTCCGGGTATCCAGGTTGTATGCTTTGTACACAGTTCTATTCCGGGACCCTGTTACATCGCCTTCCAGAAACACACTCACTCCCCCGGTGTCGATGAACTCCCACGCCAGGGAGAGCCTGAGGGTCCGGTCGAGTTGCTTAGAGGGGGGTATCCCTTCGTCAACGAGGGCGTTGTTTACCGGTTCCAGGCCCAACTCCAACTCCGTTAAATTATCCGGATTCAGCCTGCTGTACCTGCTTATGCCCTCCGGAGAAATACCCTCCTGGGAAAACCGGGAGTTTTGCTGAATGAAACCGGCACCGATTTTCAGGAGACCCTTTTTTCCGGTCCTGACTGCCAGGCCCGGCATCACCTCAAAGGAGGTAAAACCGGCATTGTACATCCGGATGTCCACGCTCGCATCGTCAACGATATCGTTTGTCAGGACCAGGTGGGAGTAGTAACGCCGGTAATCCAGGTCAAAGAGGGAGTAGCTTCCCGAAATGAAGAGTTCGACCCGGCTTGTTAAAAACATGCGCAAAGCCGGGTGAAGGGTAACCCGGGAGGAAAGGGTAAGGTCCCGGGCGTCGTAACTGTTAGCCAGAATGTCGGGACCGCCTTCCCCGGTGTAGACAACGTAATCTTTATACGCCATCACCGTATCGTCGTGGCCGTCACCATCGGAGTCAATACCGGTAAACATCTGCGATGCATCAGTCAGACTGCCCTGGTATACAAGACTCAGGCCCAGTTCTGCGGCCCTGGAAAGGGGGAAAATTGATCCCAGTACCACATCCGCACTGTGGGTGTACTCCCGGTTCGCCCGTACCGTATCCTGGATATACACTGAAGCCGGGGCAAGAGATTCATCGGAAACCCACCTGAACATTTCCGGGGCATAACCGAAACCGTATCCCAGGTTCAGACCTAGGGTCATACGCTTCCGTTTCCTGCTGTAGAAGTAATTAAGACCGGTACCCAGGGAAAAATCATCGACTGACCTGGTGAACTGTTCCGAATATGAATTGTAATCGGTATACCTGTCCTGATCCCGGGTGAGGGCCGTTCCAGCCTGCAGGGCCAGGCCCCTGTATGCGCTTTTCCCTTTCTTTTTCGAAGGGCCCATACCGAGAACGTACAGGTCCGGCTGTATTGATCTGTCGATATTCGTGTAGGTTCCCCCTTTTACACCGACGGAATCGTCAATCCGGGTTACGGTATCTTCCGCCTTGTCAAAGAAAAAACCCGCATCAGTAATCAGCACCTTTTTATTCATCGTATTCAGTACCGCCGGGTTGACGTTATATGAGGTCTCCGGGTAGAGGAGGGGGTCGTGGAGGGAAACAAAGATGAATTCGGTTTGGCTGATTTTCCGGAGTGAAACTGAACCTGATCGTTCCCTCTTCCCTTTGCCGAACAGCGGGGTGGCTATACAGAAAAGGGTTATGGTAATGATGAGTACGGCTTTAATGAAACTACGTTTTCTAAACATCAGTTCTCCCTGTTCACCGGATACGATTCGTTGAATTGATAGGTAAATACTTCCCGTACAAGGTAATATGTACCATCGATGTATTCATCCCGGTACCGTATCTCTGTAGATTCGTCCAGTACCTGACCGCCCTGGGTATATCTCGCTTTTTTGGTCATCCGGTTTTCGGAATCGTACGTATAGATCGTTTTCTCCTGGACCGCGCCGAATGAATACAGTGTTTCCGATTCGATGTTTCCCTCGGCGTCCCGTTCGGTAAGGAGCATGTCCACCTGGTCCTCCACACCTGCAGGGTCGGGATTGAATGCGAAGGGATCGTCTAAATTTCTGTCGGGGATGTTGAATGAGCCGTCCCCGCCGGAATCGAGGTCCGTATCTGTCCCGGTATCGGTGTAGATAAAATTATTCTGGAGATACACATTCCCCCCGGTATCCCTTGAGTAGGTGACATAGAAATACGATTCGTCGCCGGTCACATCCGGCAGAACCTGCTCAGTCTGGCTTCCCCGCTTTACATGGTACAGTTCCTTCGTGATTTCCCCGTCCCCGTTGTGCCAGGCAGCGTATTCCTTTCTCAATATCAGGGTAGACTGGTCCGTGTCGTAATCGTAGAACTGCTCGGTCCGGTACTTTCCGTTAAGGTCAGGATCCACGTCCTTGATATATGTACGGATCCGGATCGATTTTTTTACATCGGATCCGTCCTCGTAGGCCCAGGTTACCCGCTCTGCGTAGGAATCCAGAATATTTGCATCGTAGGTCTGATCATAATAAAGCCTGCGAACATCATCGGGATCGAAGGTCTCCCCTTTAATCAGTCTGAAAATATCTTCGCCGTTATAGTTTACCGTGTCGTAGGTAAATACAAAGTATTCCTTTAAGGTTTTTACCCCGTCCCGGCTGACATCGTACACGTCGGTCCTGGTTTTCAGTTGATTGTCACCGTAGGTGTCCACGAACTCGCCGATCTGGTACCCTGTACTGTCATAGATTTTTATCCGGACCGGCTGGAGTTCCTCAGCATCACCGGAATCGATATCCGTCCAGTATTCTATTGTCCGGGTATCATAATCGATGACCTCGATCTCTTCGGTCTCCTGCAGTCTGCACCCCGGGAGGAACAGGAAAAGTACACAGAGGATGAGAATTATCGATATCCTGACGATGCTGTATTTCATCATCTCCAGCTAAAACGTCCCTGAAGTTTCCCAGGTCCAGAAAGGCCACTTGTATTCGAATATATCTATCGGGAGAATCGATGCAATCGTGATACTTGCCTCCACGTATCCCCCGACCTCCATTGTAATCTCATAGTTCCAGGAGTCGAAGAGGCTGCCGTAGCTGCCTGCATCACTGCTGTAACCGATGACGTTTCTCGATTCCATGTAGCCCCGGGTGTTGTGATAGATGCCGCCACCGACTTCAGCTTCCAGGAGATCGAACCCGAGGATCGAACCGCTCATACCGAGGTAGAGCCCGAGACGCTCTTCCACTTCCGCTTCTATGGAGGGCCGGAGGCTGAAATGGGTGTAATGGTCCCCGCCGGCCCTTAGGTTATATGGAATAAACGGCCAGAACAGATCGACGGTACTCCAGATATTGAAGTCGGTGTATTCGCTGATCTCGAAGACGACCTTAATTTCCCCTTCTATCGGTATTTTCAGGTACACTCCCACTTCGAATTTCGCTACGTTATACGGATCGGTAACGATAAGCACCAGGAGGGGGATCTCGATTTCCGTTTCCAGGCTCACGGAACCGATCAGCTTGAAGTCGAACTGCTGGGCCGCATCAAAGGAAGCGTGAAGATATCCGTCTTCGAAGGTTACTTCAGGATAGCCGAAATACCACCACACCTGGACCCAGGTAACCGAAATGGACGGCATCTTGGAGCCTGCCCTTAAGACGGGCTCCGCAATTCTGAGGATGCCTTCGATTCTGAGCTCACCGGAAATACCCGCGTTGAACCCTGCATTTGCAGTACCGGTTTCGATTCCATCGCCAAGGGTGCCGGTTACCTCCTGGCCGCCCCAGTCCGCTTCTCCTTCCCCGCTGCTTCCCCCGGACCAGAGGGGGATATCTATGTCCATGGTGATGACATCGTTGCCCATCCAGTCAGGATCGGTCTCCAGCCAGTCACCGTTGGAGGGCATTTCGCTCCTTGCCATGTATGTATCGCTTAAGAGAGAGACCCCGGGATACAGGGACTGGGGATCAATGTTCTGCCGGGTAAACCGTATTTCCTGGTCCGGAATGGTGTAGGAATGAAGCACTTCTTCGATGCGGGGTTCGGCTGTTTCGATCACCGTCTGCCCGTGATCTTCGTATATGGTGATAACCTTTCGTGCAATGTTGTCTGCACCGATAAACACCGATCCGATTTGGAGGTCCTCCATGGAATAGTACGATCCGGGACCGTCGGCACCCCTTTTTCTCATTTGGGGATTTTCCCGGAGGTCGATAACCCCTTCGGCAAGTACTACTTCCGTTCCGGTTATCATGGTCTGGGCGGATAAGAGAGTGGATGGCAGGAGTATAATTCCGAGAAACCCGAGTAAAAGGCCCTTTGATATAACCGGATGTGAGCCTTTATTACCCATCAGTAGTCCATCATCATGAGAGCACCGCTCCCGTTACGCTGGACAACGCCTCGCAGAGAACCTTGACTGTCGTACCCGTAGAATGTTTCGATAATCTCTCCGGTGCTGGCAGTCTGAACCGTTTTTACCAGGCGGCCCTGGGGGTTATATTCTTTTTCCATGTGATAGGTGATGATATCCGTATTCATCCCGGAGCCGACGGGACGCTGCACGATCTGCTGATCCAGTTCTCCGTCCTCGTCAAAAGAGTATTCGATGGACCGTTTCGCCTGTTCCTGTGAATCGTATACAACGGTTTCCTTAAGCCGGCGCGATTCCGTATCGTAATCGTAGGTTGCGGCGACTTTTCCGGTAGCGCCGTCGGTGATGACGAACCTTTGAGTATTACCGGCCGTGGTGTTTTCTCTCCTGAGAGAACAGTTTAACAGAAGCAACGGTAAAGAAAGACAAACGAAAAGACTAAAAATTACCTTATTCATTTTCGATCTCATTAATACGTTAAGGATTACCGGGGAGCTAAAAAATGTTTACTTTATTATAAACCGGACTTGTGCGTTTCTTCTCCAGCCCCTTTAACCACTCATTATATACCTTCGGCGTGGACAGCACAAGAGTATTATCCGGCATGTAGCAGGCGAACTTCTGCCGGTGGCTGTACCCGTACAAAATGTCTCCGCTTTCGAACGGAGGCCGGGAATTCGTACCGTGGTAACTTACACTTTTCCCTTAAGGTAATCGATCATGGGACCGGTTATAAGGGGAACCACGTCATCGATCATATGAGGCATCAGATTATCCATTACCCTGGGCATCATGTCGGGCATCTGTTCTTTCATGTAATCCGGCATGGGTATCCTGTCTGTAATCCTGTCGAGCATGGTGTCCATTACTTTGGGCATCATTTTCGGCAGCAGTATGGGGAAGAGAACCGGGAACAGGGGCTTCATCATACCCATCATGCCCGGGATCTTTGCCATAAACCGCATCATTCCGCCCATACCCATGGGCATGGCATCGATAAGTTCAAGCCACATGGTCTGCATGATGACGGCAAACCCTTGAGGGGTCATCAGGTTTATCATAGCTTCAAAGGTTGCCCATTGTTTTTTCACTTCCGGGTTAGGGTCCGGAAGTTCCACACCGAGGGCCTCCGCAGAATACCGGGCAAGGTCCACCACTTCAATGGGTACGTTTTTTTTATCTGCAGCAACCCGGAGCTGGAACTGGCAGCAGGGACACATGGCCAGGACTTTTTGAGCTTCTATTGCAACAGCCTCTCCCAGCCTGTGGGCGCCGATTTTTGCCGCAACCGGAGGATCTTTGAGCAGGGTAAGGACCGATCCGCAGCATAGCCCGTTTTCCCGGTTATTCTTCATCTCTACGAACTCGGCGTGAGGGTTTGCCTTGATAAGGTCCCTCGGCGGATCGTAGATGTGGGATACCCGTCCGGCATGACATGAATCGTGCCAGGTGACCTTTTCTCTGGACTTCCCGTTGTCCGGAAAGGAGAACTCCCCGCTTTTAATTTTTTCCGACACGACCTCGCTGTAGTGTTTTGCTGTGACATTGTATTCGATACCCAGTTTCTTAGCCCAGGAAGGATATACATGGCGCCACATCATATCGCACGCCGGGCATGAGGAGATTACCGTATCTGCACCGGCTTCTTGTATAAGGTTGAGATTGTGCTTCATATTTTCCGCGAAAATTTCCCATTTCCCCCCGACGAGCATGGGGGTACCGCAGCAATTTTCCATTTCCCCGAGATAGGTAAAATCGACGCCTGCCGCATCCAGCAGTTTGACGCTGGCTATACCGATGTCCTGTTCCACGTAACTTGCGGTACACCCGGCGAAATAGATGGTTTTGGATTTTGTACCGGGACCATGTTTCTCCATCATGTCTTCCGGAAACCAGTCTGTTCTATTATCCCTGTACCCGGCCCAGATATTACCGTTCGCCTTAAGAGATTCCGCCATCATTTCCAGGGGTGGGATGGTCAACATTTTCTGTTCGTTTACCAGCCTGCCCCGGAGCTGCATCCATGACTGTTCGATCGGAAGGGATTCGGAACAACGGTCGTTACACATTTCGCAGGTGGTACAGGCCAGGATGGTCTCTACCATCCTCCGGCTCCACACTTCCTTTCCTTCCATGTATTCACGAAGCCAGAACCATTTCCCCCGGGGAGAATGACTTTCCCATCCCCTGCCGTAGAACTGGTCGCAGGTGTCCACACAGTATCCGCACTGGGAACAGGAGTACGCGTGCCATGCCACATCCGCAGGAATCCCTTTAACCGGCTTGTCAAAATAGGTCCCGGGGCCCAAGTCTGCATTGTTTCCGAATACCCGGGTAATACCTTCAAATTTTCCTGCCATACCGATAAGCCGGCTTACCATGTTTTTTCCATAGACCTTGCCGGGATTCATAAATCCCTTGGGGTCCACTTCGTTTTTAAAGCTCTTGAGTTTCGCCAGCCTTTCTTTCCCGAAGATGACCGGTGCTTTTTTCGTGAAATAGAGTCCTGTGGAGTACGCCCTGCCTCCGTTGTTTTCCGCTATTTTCATGATGGATAGAGAGAGGGAGAAGACAAAGTGGTAATTGAATTTTCTCTGGTCTGCAGGAATAAAACCGAGAATGACAACCTCTGGTTTTCCACTCTGACCGTTTTTAATGACAATCCCTTCCTTTACGATTGGCTGGGCGATTTTATCCTGGATTTCAGCAAGGAACCCGGGAAGTGTTTCCAGGGGGACTACAACTTCAGCCGGGACGAGGCTCGGTCCGAGCCTCTTGACGAGCATCACCTTGAACCGTTTTTCCCACTCGTGTTCTGCAATGTGAGCGTCCAGGATGGTGCCTTTTCCCGAAGCTATAATTTTCCCGACGCCCTGCCGTGCCGCGTCGGCATCTCCGTTTCTGAAGGTCAGGGTGGCGATAAACGCCACCGGAAGGATAACCCTCTCTTCCACTTCGTGACCGAGATGTTCCTTTAAGGGAGCCTGGTTCTTCATCTCCGCCATTTTGGGGTTGATGAAAAGGATGGACCAGATGGGCAGGTCCTGCCCTGAGACGGCAGCGGTAAAATCTTTAAGGTCTTCCGCCGTATCGAAAGCGATTGACATGACAGACATTTCTTCACCGGGCATGATCTTAAGGGTCACCTGGCTGATCAGGCCGGTTATACCTTCGGTTTCGGAAATGTAATCCAGATCATTTCCTGTAAACTCTTTTACTTCGCCGGAAGGGAGTACTACCCTTGCGCTGACGACATTTTTCCGGAACCAGCCGGCCTCGAAGGAACCGATTCCTGCGCCGCCCTGGGCCAGCCATCCTCCTGCAGTAGAAGCCATATAACTGGTCGGATAGAGCCGTAACGTAAACCCTTCTTTATGAAGAGCTTCATCCAGGGTTTCCCACACGATACCGGATTCCACGGTTACGGTACTCCCCGTCTTATCAATGGAAAGAACCTTGTTCATCCGGTAAAAATCAACGATCATCCCCTGTTTTACCGGGAGAACCCCGCCGTAGCCGGAGGTGGCTTTTCCCCTGGGTGTTATGGGTATCGAGTGGTTCCTGGCCCATTTGACCAGGTCGACCAGTTCCTGTTCCGATGAGGGTTGAACTACTGCATCAGCCAGGGTTTTCCCGATGAGCGGTTTGATAAGGCGGGGCAGGTCACCGATGTCGTGACTGTAAATCTTCCGTTCAATCCTGTCGAATGTTACACGGTCGCCGAATGTTTCCTCCAGATGGAGCCTTTGTGCCTGGTTTAATGTTGCCATCTCTTTCTCCTTTCGTTTTAAGGTGTTCGGTTCCTTCGCCGTACTGCTCGTAGAGATAGGTAAGGAGGTTTTTTATTTTCTTATCTTTTAAGTGATAGATGATGAGTTTTCCCTCCCGCTTTTTTCCGAGATACCCGGCAAGGGTGAGAATTTTCAGCTGCTGTGATATGTTCGACGGTTTTCCACCGGTGATATCCACCAAGTCGTTGACACAGAAATCCTGTTCGTTCAAGGAACAGAGGATTTTGAACCTGTGTTCATTTGCGAAAAATGAGAACATACCCAGTAGCTTTTCACAGTTCCTGCTGCCACCGAAAAATGCTGCTTTGCGCTGTACTGCTTCTCGTTTTAACATATTAAAAGATTTTAATATGTTAAAACGATGTTGTCAATCGGGATATGGTTAAATTCCTCGCTTGTTATGCCATCGGCCCTGTGCTATGATTTCAGATATGAAAACGATTGTGTTTTATTGTTTTGTCGTCATTGTTCTCCTCGTTCCGGTGACATTATTCGGACAGATCAACACCATGAGCATTACGATTAAAGAGGCACAGGTTCGGAGCAGCCCCTCTTTTCTCGGCAAAATCGTAGCAGTGCTTCCTTATGGAGCACAGATAGAGGTTCAGGAACGGGCAGGAGACTGGGTAAAAATGGAGCTTCCCTCGGGTTACGGATGGATCCACTCTTCCGCCCTTTCCCGGAAGAAGATCGTACTCTCCGCGGGTGAAGGGGGAGTGGAAACAGGGGCATCCGGGGAAGAGATCGCCCTGGCGGGAAAAGGATTCAACGAGCAGGTTGAAAACCAATACCAGTCGGAGCAGCATCTCGACTATACCTGGGTGGACAGAATGGAGGAGTTCGTCATTACCCCGGAACAGGCGGTGGAATTCCTCGATAAGGGCACGCTGAGGCTGGAACTGGGGTTATAGAGTATGAAAAAAGCACCATTGATTCTTTTATTACCGGGTCTCGTCCTGATCCTGGCTTCCTGCGCGTCATTAAGCGCGACACTGGACAATCTGAAAGACGGGTTTGATGTATCCGACATCGATACTCAGGACGTGGAGAATATAGCGGAAACAGCACGGGAAGTAAAAAAGAGTTTTCAGGACATCACTCCGGAGCAGGAGTATTACATAGGCCGTGCCGTGGGAGCGGTGATCCTTAACCAGTACGAGCCTTACGATGTGGACCGGGTAAATGACTACCTCAATCTCCTGGGCCAGACCCTGGCCATGGCATCCGACAGGCCGGAGCTTTTTTCCGGGTATCACTTTCTCGTTCTCGATTCAGGCGAGATAAACGCTTTCGCAACGCCCAGCGGGCTCATCTTTGTAACCAGGGGAATGCTCAGGTTAACCCGGAACGAGGGTATGGTTGCCGCGGTCCTGGCACATGAAATAGGTCATGTTGTCAATAAACACGGTCTTAAAGCGATCAAGCAGAGCCGGATTACTTCAGCCCTGGGAAAAATCGCCGTTACCGCCGGGGAAACCCTGGGGGGCCAGGAGCTTGCCAGTCTGACCATGGATTTCAAGGATTCCATCGGGGATATAACCGGGACCCTCATCACCAGCGGTTATTCCCGGGTCAATGAGTACGATGCGGACAGGCAGGCCGTTAAAATCCTTTCCCGGCTCGGATACGATCCCGGGGGATTGATCGATCTTCTGGAGGAGATGGATAAACAGCTCGTACCCGGAGGCCAGGACTTTGCGAAAACCCATCCGGAACCTCAAAAACGCATCAATGCGGTTTCCCGGTACGTGGAACGCCAGTACGCCGGTCCGAACACGGAAGCCCGGCAGAAGCGGTATGAAACGGCATTAAACGGTATCTGACCATGCCGAAAAAACTGGTCCAGGGAATTCTTCTGGGAGCGGCTGCAGCGTTCC
This sequence comes from Spirochaetota bacterium, assembly GCA_024274705.1. Classification (GTDB taxonomy): domain Bacteria; phylum Spirochaetota; class Spirochaetia; order SPDA01; family JAJSAL01; genus JAJSAL01. The sequence continues at coordinate 45,562 of JAJSAL010000167.1, read as the reverse complement.
TGAGCCTGGTGCTTTGGTATACCGGGGCACTGGACACTTTTGAAGGAAGGACCTGGGATATCCGGGTCCGGGAGCTGGCAGAACCTGAGCAAGCTTCGGACAAGGTCTTCGTTATCCTTCTGGATCAGAAAAGCCTGGACTGGGGGAAAGAGGAAAACGGTCTTTCCTGGCCGTGGCCCAGGGAAGTGTATACGTATATTCTGAATTTTCTCCACCGTGGTGAGCCGGCGGCGGTGGTGTTCGATGTGCTCTATACCGAACCCTCCAGCTACGGCGTGTATGATGACGAGGTCTTTGCCGGTGCGATTGCAAGTACCGGTAATTTTGTCGGTACGGTATTTCTATCTTCCCAGGGTTCCGGTGCTGAGTCCTGGCCGGAAGGTTATTCTGTTCTCCCCCTCTCTCTGAAAGGACGGAACCCTGCCTGGCTTAAGGATTTGCATTATTCCCGCGGGGTATTCCCTATCCCTGAGATCGCCGGTGCCGTAAGAACCCTGGCGAATGTTCATTTAATTCCTGATCAGGACGGCATCTTCCGCCGTAGTAAGCTCTTCTATCTGCAGGGGGAGACAGTTGTTCCTTCCATGGCTCTTGCTGCGTATCTACTGGGCCGGGGCGCGGGAGAACAGGATCTGACTGTTGACACGAACAGGATAGCTATTGGAGATACTCCGGTTCCTGTAGACCGAAAGGGAAACATGATTCTCCGGTACAGGGGTCCTTCTGCAACACATACAACGTTCAATGCGGCGGAGATTATCCTGAGCGAGATTGCTCTCCTTTCCGGAGAAACTCCGGATATCGACCCGGAGATGTTCAGGGATTCCTACATTTTCTTCGGTTTTTCCGCTCCCGGACTTATGGACCTGCGTCCGGTTCCCACCGCAGAGGTGTATCCCGGTGTGGAAGTCCACGCAACCATGCTGGACAACATCCTTACCCGCGATGCGATCCGTCCCATGCCGGATTATTTTTTCATTTTGTGTGCCCTGGTCCTGGGGATCGGCGCCGGTGCAGGAATTCTGTCCGGCAATAAAACGTACATCGATGTCGCCCTGTACATCCTACTGATGCTTCTTCCCGTTGTCCTTGCGGCTCTCCTCTACCGTCCGGGGATCTGGGTGCCTCTGGCGGCCCTGGAGCTCACCGCTGTGGTAGCCCTTGTGGGTTCGGGATTCCTTAAATTCGCAACAGAAGGACAGCAGAAGCGGTTTATCAAGAATGCCTTCCGCCAGTACTTAAGTCCTGACGTTATCGAAGAACTGATTTCCGATCCGGAAAGTCTCACCCTGGGGGGGGAACGAAGAGAGCTCACCATGTTTTTTTCTGATCTCCAGGGGTTCACTGCCATATCCGAAACCCTTTCCCCGGAAGATCTGACGGCACTCTTAAACGAATACCTCTCTGCCATGACGGACATCATCCAGGAACAGGGGGGAACCATAGACAAGTTCGAGGGAGATGCAATCATCGCCTTCTGGAACGCACCTCTGGATATGGATGATCATGCGGTACGGGGGGTACGTGCAGCTCTTCTGTGTCAGGATACCCTTAAGGCAATGCGGCCTGTTTTGAAAGAACGAACAGGCAAGGAACTCCTTATGAGGATAGGCCTGAATACAGGGTATGCCGTTGTGGGAAACATGGGGTCCCGGACCAGGTTCGACTATACCATGCTCGGCGATGCGGTTAACCTGGCGGCCCGGTTGGAAGGGGTGAACAAGCAGTTCGACACCTATACCATGATATCCGGTGATACCCGGGATATCATCAAAGGGGTGTATCCCACGCGGGAGCTCTCCAGGGTCGCGGTTGTGGGAAGGAAAGAGCCGGTGATCGTATTCGAACCAATGCTGGAAAAGGACTTTGAAGGTAAAAAAGAAGTTCTTAAAGAGTTCGACCGGGCGCTCCGGCTCTTCTATAGGGGGGCATTTGAAGAAGCCCGGAGTATATTCTCAGCGATTTCCCGGCAGGATCCGCCGGCAGGAAGGTACGCGGAAAAATGCACCCGTCTCCTGGAACATCCACCTGCAGAATGGCAGGGCGTCTGGGTTATGACGGAAAAGTAGAGTTGTGCGGAAGGCAGAGGGCATTTACGGTTATCGATCAGCTGCCGGAGCCGGTAAAACTGAAGCGACTGATGTGGTTAGTAGAGGCGACAACTACCCTGACAATCACCGCGGTGGGAGCACATCGACGAGAAGGCGTCTCTGTCCATTTGTTTGTTATATTGTATTCTCTAATAATATTTCAATATCATCTATAGATAAAGCTTTGTATTGAAATTCGTAAGCATGATAGTTTTTTAATAATGCAGTACTCTTTTCCTGTAGCTTGGTGATCTTTATTTTCTGCCTATTCATTTTGACTTCACACAATAATATTTTCTTATCTATATCATTTATTGCAATTACATCGATTTCATTCTGATTGCCTTTTTCCCAGTAGGTTCCTATTAAACCATATTCAGATGAATAACCAATAATCTCTTTAAATAGTTTCTCCAATATAGGGCCGGAATATGTGCTCAAATCTCTTTCTATTATTTTTTTAATATATCCAAATCTTTCGCTTTCAATTATTGTCATATTCTTATAAATAAATCTAAACCAAAATCGTATAAAATTATCTTTTATTGCGTATTTCTGATTTCTACTTTCCTTCTTGGAGCCAATAGGTTTGTTCCTCTCAATTATATCATATTCGATTTCAAGCCGTTCCAAATATCCGCCAATACTTCTTTCCAGGATTGATTCAATTTCATTTCTGGAAGTTCTGCCTACAGATATTAACTCAAGTATTGAAAAATATATTCCATATTCTTTTCCGAATTCCTGAATAAGAAGATTTTTTCCTTCGTTAATAAAAAACGAATCCTTCTCCAATATAAAGTTGATTATGGACTCTTTATTAAAACATCCCGATTCGATTAAAAGCTCCTGGTAACGTGGAACTCCACCTGTTATTAGATAATTATAAAATAGATTAAACCCTGAATAACTATTATAATCTTGCAGTATTTCTTTTATCACTTTTGCCTGAAACGGCTTAATATATATAATCCTATCCGCTCTACCATATAATGGTTCTTTTTCATCTTGGAAAATTCTAATCATTAAGGAGTAAATTGATCCAATAAAAACCATATGTACTTTCGTTTCGAATTTATACTTATCCCAAAGTTTTTGGATTTCAGAGTAAACACTTTTATTAATATTATTAAACTCTTGAAATTCATCAATAATAAGAACATAAGGATTATCTTTTCCATATTGTAAAAGCAGTTCAAAAATTTCAACAAATTTATTAATCTCCCCGATATGCTTACTTCCAGTAAATTCCTCATATTCAGTTAAAAATTCATCACAAAGCAGTTTTTCTGCTTTCTTGCTTGTAAAAAGATATATATTCTTCTTATCTTTAGCATATTCCTTTGCCAGAAGTGTTTTTCCAACCCGTCTTCTACCTGTTAATACTGTAATCTTGCCATATGTGCTCTGGCATTGTTTGTATATCTTTTCAAGAGTCTCAATTTCAATATTTCTATCATAGAATTTCATTGCAACCTCGATTACAGCAACCTGAATTGCAATAATATGTCTTGATGGATAAAAAGTCAACACTATAACACTTCGCATTACCAGCAGCAAAAACAGAGCGACGAGAAGGAGCGGTGCAATAGGCGGCGGATCCAGTTCGCTGTATTGATTTCTGTACGCCCAGCTTGGGCCGCGAACTACCAGGGGTTGAGGTTCCCTGTATGTTAACTTCCCTACGACCATAGAGAGTAGGGCAAATACTATATGAAGGCAACTGCGGAAGGGCGACCAACCGTGGGAAGGAAGCTTAAGATCGAAACGGATAACCTATGGGTAGAAACAGTATCGTCCAGCGCGCCTTGACCAAACAATGGCTATGAGATCAAGGTGTTCCGAATATGAGGCAACAACGGGTTGATCTTCACTATCCCGGCCCGGGTAAGTTTGAGATGCTGAATGTTCATGAAAACCGGAAAATCCAGTGACGCAGTGTTTCAGGAGCATACGAGCTGACATAACGGAAAAAGGAACGGAAGGCAGCCAGCCTCTGATTGCGCGTTGAAATGCTGCAGTGTCGCTGCTATTCGATCCAAATAAGGTATTCCACCACAAGTTCCCTGGAGATATCGGCCAGCTTAAGTCTGTCCACTTTTTTCTCCTTCTCTGCCTCACAAAAGATCAAGAACAGCTTGAAAGCGTCCCGGTATGAGGCTATGGTGTTTACGCTCAGGTTACGTTGTCCTGGAAGGTACTTTTAGTGGGCTTTTTCCCACAGGATATACCCGCCTTCCAGGACGTAGAGACCTGTATACCCACGGGTAACCAGGTAACGGTATGCTGTAAAGGCTCCTGCGGATGTCCATGAGTAGAGCACTATTTTAGTTTTTTTATTGTAGGGAAGTTTCTCGTGACGGATGCGTTCCAGGGGAATATTCAGGCTTCCCGGTATGGACCCTGAAGAGTGCTGTTCCGGAGGTGAAAGGTCAATGAGCTTGTAGGAACTCATGTCCGACTCGAAATCCGCCACGGTAATCGTTCGTACCAGGCCGTCGAGTTTGTTGTTCAGAAAAAGACAGGCTGTCTGGCTTAAGTCGATGGGCCTGTTGTATGCAGGGGCATAGCCTAAGTCGATTTTAAAAAATTCGCTTAAGGTAAGTGACTGGGAAATCGCAAAAGCAAGGACCTCTATCCGTTTTGTTACTTCCCCGATTCCGCATCCCTGGGCCCCGATGATCTTCCGGGTGTTTCGGTCCGCGATGATTTTCAGGATGATAATTTCCGATCCCTTCATGTAGTGTGCCCGGTCTTCCCCGGTAACCACAACAGAAACAGGATCAAATCCGTTTTTCATGGCTGATCTCGATGTGAGACCGGTACGTGCAACATTGATGTCGAAGATTTTAAGAAAGGCCGTACCGATGGAGCCGGAGAATTCCTCGTTGCGGTTGCAGATGTTGTCTGCGGCGATTCTCCCCATTTTAGTGGAGATGGATCCTAAAGGCCAGTATTCGTGTTTTCCGGTAATGAGGTTGATGCTTTCCGCGCAGTCGCCCACGGCATAGATGTGTTCGTCGGAAGTACGGAGCCGGGTGTCCACTTTGATGCCGCCGGAAGGGCCGATTTCCAGTTCAGCGTCCTGAGCCAGCCTGGTATTGGGTTTGATCCCTGTTGAAAGAATGATGAAGTCCGCAGAGAATGTTTCCTCAGCCGTCTGAATAGCCAGGCCGTTTCCTGAAGGGGTGATCTTTTCGATGTTGATACCGGTATGGATTTTTATCCCTTTCGAATTGAGAGCAGTTTGTATCAGATGGGCCATATCCACATCGAGCTGGCCTAAGAGGATGTACGCTTTTCTTTCCAGCATGGTAATCCGGGCCCCTGTTTCTATAAGGGCCTCGACTGCAGACGCACCGATAAGCCCTCCTCCCAGGATGAACACCTCCCTGGCCCGGCGTACCGAGAGTTCCTGTTTGATTTTCTCCGCATCCTCTAAGGACCTCAGTGTGTAGATCCCCGGGTTGTGGATTCCAGGTATGTCCGGAACGATGGGGCTTCCCCCTGTGGCTAAAACCAGATAGTCATAACGGAGGGTGGACTCCGCGCCGGTTTCCAGGTTTTTTATGTAAACCGTCTGATGTTCCCGGTCGATCTTTTCAGCCCTGCTGCTTTTTGCGATAGTGATGTTCTGAATGGATTCGAAAAAATTAACATCCCTTATTGTACCGTCACCGATTGACATGAGTGCTTTTGGGGAAGAAACCGCTCCGCTTATGTATGACGGCAGACCACATCCGGCGTAGGAGAGGAAGTGGCGCTGTTCTACGATGGTAATTCCCAGATTCTCATTGAGCCGCCTTAAGCGGGCTGCCGTCTTAGGACCGGCGGTAACACCGCCGATGATCACCACCTGTTCCCTGTTTACAGCTTCTTCGTTGTTCTCCTCGAAATTTACAAAAGGCAGGGTGATATAAAAGGTTGTTCCTTCGTTTTCCCGGGATTTTAATGTAACGGTGCCTCCGTGGTTATCGATCACCTTTTTAACGATGGAGAGTCCAAGTCCTGTTCCGGCGATGACAGACTTCGTCTTCAATGCCCTGAAAAAGGGTTTGAAGATGCTCTGCTGTTCCTCTTCCGGGATACCGTAACCGGTGTCAGCGATTTCGATGGAGCACTCTTTATCCGCAGCATTGAAAGACATCCGCACGTACACGGAGCCAGGCGGGGGAGTGTATTTAATGGCGTTCTCGATCAGGTTGCGGAGAGCATGACTCATGCCGGTGCTGTTCCCCGCCAGGTTGATCACTGTCTGGGAAGGTATGTCTCCGGTAAGAGAGATGTTTTTTTCCGATGCCTGGGGAATGTACGATTCCAGAAGCTCTTCCAGCAGAGCCACCAGGTTAAACTCTTCCTGTTCATTCTGGTGCTCGGTAAAAAACTGGTAGTCCAGCAGGTCCGACACCACTTCCTGGGCCTCTTTTGAACGTTTAAGGGCTTTTTCGATGAAAGGAAGGACCTTTTCATCAACGTCCCCTGCGTATCCTTCTGCTACCGTTCCTAAGAGCGTCTGAATAGCATGGATGGGTGATTTTATCTGATGAGACAATACTTTCAGGAATTCAGGATCGATCCTGCTGTCGCGATCTTTATCGTCTGAGTCCATTCGGAGCCGCCTTATCCGACAGGTTGTTTGACCTTCGCTCTGGACAGTACGAAATCGCAGAGATTTTCCAGATGAATTTTTCTGCCATTGGTCGAAACTGCACCGAGCTCTTTTCTGGCTTTATCAATATACGATTCGGCTTTGTGGAGAAGATCCACCTCTGCCTTTAAAGGACTGTCCCTGTCAATGTAATCGTCCACGAGCTGAAATGCAAGCCCGAAATTGAGTCCGAAATTCTTAAGATGTCTGGCGGATTCTTCTTCAGCTTCATTCACCCGGGCGCCGCATTCACAGCAGGCGGACATAAGGAGGGCGGTCTTGTTTTCCAGGACCTTCAGATACTCCTTTTCATCCGGCAGGAACCGTCTGTTAAGTATTTCGTGCTGAAATATTTCACCGATACACATATTCCGGGTGAGCCGGGAAAACAAGCCGAACAGGCCGAGTTTCAGTGAATCGTCGATATCCGGCAGGTGGGTAAGGAGAGAGAAAAACTGGGCATACAGGATGTCCCCGGTAAGGACCGCGATGGTATTATCGAACTGTTTGTTCATAGATACTTCATGGCGGCGCTGATCCGCGTCATCGATGATGTCGTCATGGATGAGGGACGCAGAGTGGATCAGTTCTACGGCTGCTGCGAGCTCTACCAGGGCTTTACGCCGGTTCCTGCCGTATGCACCGAAGATGCCGGCAGACATGAGTACCAGTGCGGGTCTCAGTTTTTTTCCAGGCTTGCGGAAGAGGTGGTTTGTGACTTCTTCGATGAACTTGTCGTTTATGCCTTGGCTTCTCCGGTCACTCAAGACGGTTTTCAGCTGTTCTTTGATCACATCTTCAACTTTTTCAAGTTCTTTACGGATCGGTTTGTACACCTGTTCCAAAGTCCGGGACATCCTTCTTGAAGCTCCTGTTTTATTCTTCTCATTCAGTATACGCAATTCAATTCCCATGGGAAATCTTTATTTATGCCACCCTCCGAGGCTCTTTATGCTTCTTCGATGGTGATGCAATTTGTTGGGCATACATAGGCACAGGAGCCGCAGCCGATACATGTATCTGCAACCTTCGAGAACGGCGGTGTTATCCTCCGCTTCATACCCCTGTCCTCGTAACTCAATGCATGCCGCTCTGTAACCTCCGCACATACCCGGACACACAGTCCGCAGAGGATACACGTTGTCTCGAACGGAGGTTCTGCCCGTTTCAGGAGATAAGTGGATACGGAGCCCTGGGCGCTGTCACCGGTGGGATCAACACCAAATTTCTTTGCGAGTTCCTGTATTTCCTTTGCCCCGGGAGTTCGGGCCAGGAGAAGCTCGATGATGAATTGCCTTCCCCCTTTTACCCTGTCCGAATCAGTGACAATCTCCATTCCTTCCGTGATATTAGTCGCACAGGAAGGAACGAGTACCGGTTTCCCGGTAACTTCGACAAGACAAACCCTGCAGCCGCCATAGGGCTTCAGTTTTTCGTTGTAGCAGAGGGTGGGTATCCAGATGCCTGCTTCTTTCGCTGCATGGTAAATGGTCAGTTCCTCTTCGTAGCTGTATGGCTTTCCGTTTATGCTTATGTTGATCATCAGTCTACCCTCACTGCGTCGAACTTACAGACGGTGTGGCACATACCGCATTTGATACACCGTTCCTGGTCGATAACATGGACCTCTTTCCGCTCTCCCGCAATACACGACACCGGACAGTTCCGGGCACATACCGTACACCCGGTACAGTTTTCCGGATTGATGGTAAAAGTGATAAGAGTCTTGCATTCATGGGAAGGGCATTTCTTCTCGTTTATATGGGCCTCATATTCGTGCCGGAAGTACCTTATGGTGGTCAGGACCGGGTTCGGAGCAGTGTTGCCCAGGGCGCAGAGGGCGGTTTCTTTGATGAGGCCGCCGAATTTTTCAAGGAGTTCTATATCTCCCGGCTCCCCCCTTCCTTCGGTGATAGCCGTAAGGATGTTGAGCATGTGCCGGGTTCCCTCTCTGCAGGGAGGGCACTTTCCGCAGGACTCTCCCTGGGTGAACTGGAGAAAGTACCTGGCTACTTCTACCATGCAGTTGTTCTCGTCCATGACGATCATACCACCGGAACCTACGATAGACCCCACTTTCTTGAGGGATTCGTAATCCACCGGCAGATCGAGGAGAGAATCCGGGATACATCCGCCGGAGGGCCCGCCGATCTGAACGGCTTTGAACTTTTTATCGTCGGCTATACCGCCGCCCATGTCAAATATCATTTCCTTCAGGGTAATACCCATGGGAACTTCCACAAGGCCGGTGTTCCGCACTTTTCCTACCAGGGAAAATACCTTGGTCCCTTTACTCGTGTCCGTACCTATCCCCTGGAACCAGTCTGCACCGCGGTTGATGATGTGCCGGACATTTGCCCAGGTTTCCACGTTGTTGATGTTCGTAGGTTTTCCCATAAATCCCGATACGGCGGGATAGGGCGGACGCACCCTGGGTTCCGGTACGATTCCTTCCAGAGAATTGATGAGTGAGGTCTCTTCTCCGCATATGAAAGCTCCGGCCCCTCTGTTAACACCGAGGGTGAAAGAGAATTCGGTGCCCAGGATGTTTTCACCGATCAAGCCGTACTCTTTTGCATCGTCAATAGCTTTCAGGATCCTTTTTAAGGCCAGGGGATACTCATCCCTGATATAGATAAATCCTTCGGTTGCGCCGATTGCGTACGCGCCGATAAGCATACCTTCCAGAAGAGCATGGGGGTCGGATTCCACGATACTCCGGTCCATAAAGGCACCCGGGTCGCCTTCGTCGGCATTACAGATAATGTACTTTTCATCACCCTTGGAATTCCGGCAGAACTCCCATTTTGTCCCGGTGGGGAAGCCTGCACCGCCCCGTCCCCGGAGGCCGGCCTTTTTTACTTCATCGATGACCTCTTTCGGGGTCATGGAAGTAAGTGCTTTTGCCAGGGCCTTGTAACCCTCCCTGCCGATGTACTCATCAATATCTTCAGGATCGATGATCCCCCTGTTTGCCAGGGCAACGAGTTTCTGCTTTCCGAAAAAATCAATATCCTGTATCCTGGGAACCGGCGCTTCGTCTTTCCTCGGGGTGTACATCAGCTTCTCAACAGGGCGTCCTTTCAGGAAGTGTTCTTCCACTAGGTGGGGTACATCTTCCGTTTGCAGAAGCTGATAAAAAATACCTTCGGGCTGTACAACCACAATGGGCCCCTGGGCGCAGAAACCCTGGCAGCCTGTAGCAACGACCTGTACTTCGTCCTGGAGGCCCTGCTTTTTAAGTTCTTCTTCCAGGGCCGTTTTTACCTGGAAGGATTTGTTCGAAACACATCCTGTTCCGGCGCATAACATCAGATTGGTTCTGTAGTTTGGCATCTATCCTAACCTCTCGCTCCCTTTGGCTAATGCATATTCTTCTACGACATTTCCATCCATTACATGCTTTTGAAATATGGTGTTCACCTTCTCTTCCGTCAGGTTAATGTATTTTACCGGTGCCTGGTCCTTGAGTTCCACCGTGGCCATGGGTTCGTGACTGCACAGTCCTGCGCACCCGGAAGTCGTAAAAATGACGTCGGTAATGTTTGTTTTCTGGATCTTGTCCAGGAATGCTTTCATGATTTCCCGGGCACCGGAAGCGATGCCGCAAGTGCCCATATGCACGGTGATTTTTGCACGGCCTGCACCATCCCTTAAGCTGGTGGTAGAGCGCATGTTATCACTTATCTTTTCAAGATCTTCCGGTTTCAATTTCATAGGTCAATCCTCCATTTCACATGTATATTCAAAGGTGATTTCAGGATGAGTCATCCTTAAAAGATCGATGGTTCCTGCCATATCTCCTACAGGTTTCATATCCGGGTGGCCGGTACAGAATAAAGCCCGGATCCTGGTTCCCCTCCCTTTGCCGGAAGTAAGGACCATCTCTCCCCCGCACTGTTCCGCCGCCTGTTTCAGGAGCGAAAGACCTAACCCGGTCTTCTTACCCGTCTTCGTGGTAAAAAACGGGTCCAGCGCACGGGCTGCTGTTTCCGCATCCATACCCATCCCGTTGTCGATGATCTCCAGGAGCATCTCCTCTTTTCCGGTCCTCATCACCACCTTGACAATTACTTTCGTTGCCCTGGCTGTAATAGAGTTTTCCAGGATATCCATTACGTGGAGGGACAAATCCTGCACGGTTATCCTTGCTCCCCTCTCACCCTTCCCGATGCGAGGGCCCTTCTTACCTCTTCAAAACCGAGATGATCCATCAGAAGAACACTCCGCCTTTTACCGATTTCTTCCGGAAAGTGAGCATCGGAGCTTCGGATCCTGGAAATATCAGGCAGGCTGGTGTCTTCTCCGGCTCCGGTCAGCTCCAGTGCATCGAAGTGGGCTCCCTCCGGTATAAATCCCAGCTGACTGATAACGCTGAAAACCGGTCGGTCCACGTGGGATGCAACGGCAATCCCGCGGTTTCGGTGTATCAAATCCACCACCTGTTCCAGGGAGAGAGCACATGCCCCTGCCAGGAGGCGGGAGTTCTCTCCCGTAACGAAATCCCCGGAATCGATTACCCATTGTCTTCCGAAGGCTTTTTCGTCGTTGTTTCCAGGCAGGTTCCTGTACACTTCATTCTGTACGTCAAAGAGCTCGTTATCCCCGGGGAAGAGTCCAAGCACGTGGATTTCTTCCCGGGTGGTTATCTCCATCCCACCGATGACGAATATGCCCCTCTTTCGAGCGGCATCCCGTACGGGAGGAATATTCTCCGCTGAATTGTGGTCGCATATGGCGATGCCTGCAAGCCCGGCCTTAACTGCATATTCCACAATCGCTGTAGGAACCATCCGTGCGTCTCCGCATGGAGACAGGCAGGTGTGCACATGAAGGTCCAGTGGGTATTCCTTCACTCACACCCCGGGTATACCTGCAGCATACAGCCTGCCGATCAGTTCGAAAGCCGGCAGATCGGATGTCAGTATCGGTATCCCTTCTTCCGAAGCCTTCTCCGCGGTATCCTGATTCGGTTTTCTCCCGCCGATAAGGATGATCCCTGCCAGATCTTTCATGCTTGCAACGGCAACGATATTCATATGCACCTGCAGGGTAATCCACACATCTCCCTCTTCTGCATGGGCTATGACATCACTCAATAGATCGCCGGCATAACCCCTGGCTATCTCCTTCTCTAAGTCTAAATCAGGATCGTGAGCCGTCATCTCAAACTGTTCCGCTAAATCTTTCAAATACATGTATCGCCTACTTCTACCTGAACCTTCAGGGTTGTTCCCTCTCCTACTGTGGAGGTAACTTCCAGTTCATCAGCGCAGGATTTGATATTATGCAGTCCCATACCCGCACCGAAACCCAGTTCCTGCACCCACGAGGGGGCGGTGGAGTAACCGGGTTGTATCGCTTTTTCGATATCGGGAATACCCGGTCCCTTGTCCCGGATCGTCATATGAAGGCAGTTAGGAGAAACCGTAACATTGACTTCCCCGTAATACGCATAGATAATCACATTCATCTCCGCTTCGTAGGTTAAAATCGACGCCCTGCGAATGATGTCCGGATGGATACCGAGCCGGCGCAGCGTTTTTTTCAAACTGCTTGCAACAGTGCCCCCCTTCTCGATCTTCCGTTCCCCGATCTCATAGTCTAAGTGCAGGGAAACGGAATCAGCGATGATGTCCTCGAAGAGATGACTCGCCCTGTACCGGTGGATCTCCTCTTCCTGGTACTCGATCTGCAGTTTGTGCAGCAGCCGCTCGATGATGTCTCCCTTGGTAATGATCCCTTTAAGGAGCCCGGAACTTCGGTCTACAACAGGCAGCCTTCCAAAGCCGAAGCGGTCGAGTTTTCCCACCACCTTGATCAGGGGGTCGTCGGTATAGACCGTCTCCACCCGGGAAGTCATCCTGTCTTTAACCGGGCAGGTTTTACCGTCATCTGCAAGCCAGTTGATGAAATCTTCGATACTGATAATACCCACCAGCCTGCCGTCCTGCACTACCGGGGTACCGGAGATCTTGTTTTCCCGGAGAATGGTCCTGAGTTCAGCCATCTGGGTCTCCGGACAGATGGAGATGAGATGATCCGTCATCGCATCCTCCGTCTTGAGTTCATACACGAGTTCCTGGATCTTGGTGACCTCTTTCCCTTCTCTCATGTTTTTACTGAACAGCCGGGAATATTCAAATCGTATAACTTCCCGCATGTACAGTACAGCGAAAGGTCTGTACTGAGCAGGATTATCCCGCTGTTCTCCGCAAGTTCAATAGTTTCCTTCCGTGGAATCTTGCCGAATACAAAGCAGATCGCGGCAATATCTGTAACATCAGCTGTCCGAACAACCTGTGGATTGGTCAGTCCCGTGACCAGGAGGGCCTGGGAACTGCTGAAAGACAGAACATCGCTCATAAGGTCTGATGCACACACGGACTGTATACGTTCATCCTCATCAACATTCCCTGTGAGGACCTTCGCCTCCAGGGTTCGTATCACTGTTTTAAAGGTTGTACTGTCCCGGTCACTCCGTTTCATTCTTATATTGTTCAATCAGCTTGGATACTTTGTTCGGTTTTGACTTCCCGTAATATTCGCCATCTACGACAATCAGGGGAGCCAGGGCGCAGGCGCCGAGGCAGTTCACCGTGTCCAGTGTAAAGGTGCCGTCTGCCGTGGTCTCGCCCTCCTGTATGTTCAGCTCCCTCTTGAAGGTATCGACAATAGCCGGTGCCCCTTTCACATGACAAGCGGTGCCTACACAGGTGCAAATGTGATGTTTACCCATGGGCTCCAGTCTGAAGGAAGTGTAGAACGTTGCGAGACTGTAAAACTTACCCAGTGGAACATCCAGCTCTTGAGAGACCTGCTTAAGTATTTCTTCCGGGAGGTAGCCGTACGTTTCATGAATATCTTGTAGTAGTCCGATCAGGGAGCCTCTCTTTTCGATAAAACTGTCCAGAATCGGTCGGATTGCATCTATAGTCGGTTCAAGGGCATTCATTTTATCTTCACCAGCCATCTCTTGTTAGGATCGAATTTCTTGTTCACCACCATCTGACGGATAATGGTAAGAAAGTTCGGGATAAGAATTTCCATGTCTTGTTTCACTTTCACCTGGCAGGCAAGCCTCATCCCTTCAGCCTTTTCCTGCCGGCTCATGTATATCTCTTCCGTGGGAAGGATCATGCCTCCACCGGATGTGATGATGCACTTACAGTATCCGCAGCTTCCCTTGCCCCCGCAGGAGGAGTTGATCTCGATGCCTTTATCGGTAAGGTAGGTAAGGAGGTTATCCCCACCTTCCACATCGAAATCCTCTTTATCTTCTCCTTCCCGGTCGACGGTGATCTTGCAGGTGCCATAGCTTACGAGAAGCTTGTCCGCAATCGCCAGGATTACCGTAATGACCACAAGAATAACATTCATGATGATAACTGCCATAAAACTCATAAGTTCACCATCCCTGCGAATCCGAGAAAAGCTAAAGCGATGATCCCGGAGGTGATCATGATGATCCCGGAACCCCGCAATCCCTTAGGGATGTCCCCGATCAGTTTCAGTTTCTCGTTTATTGCCGCTACGATCACAATGGCGAGGATCCACCCGATGGCTGATCCGAGGCCGAAAACAATCGATGTGATGTAGTCATAATTCCTGATAACGGTAAACAGGGAAACAGCAAGGATCGTACAGTTTACCGTGATAAGGGGAAGAAAGATACCGAAGGCCGCCTGAAGGGCCGGGAAGAACCGCTCCATGATCATTTCCACCAGCTGTACACTGGCCGCAATTACAATGATTAATACGATGTAGTAGATAAGTTCGCTTCCGGTAGGTACCAGGATGAGGTTATAGATCGGCCAGTTGATAAGCACTGTAAGTACCACTACAAAGATGACGGCAAATCCCATCCCTGAGGCCGTCTTAAGACTCCGGGACAGGGAAATAAAAGGACACATGCCCAGCAGATAGGTGAGGGCGATATTGTGCGTAAGAATCGCAGCAATAAATATGGTAATCAGCTGTAATGCCATCTCTCTCCCCCTACTCCGAATCCATCTTTGCCATGGTCCTGGTCACCCAGATGAACACGCCGAGAACGAAAAATGCTCCTGGAGCCATGGCCATGACGACCCAGTTTGTCCATCCATCAGGCATGACCTGGAATCCCAGGATTGTACCGAACCCTAGCACTTCCCGGATAACTGCGATAATACCCAGAGTGTAGGTATAGCTTATACCGTTTGTCAGGGCATCCAGTAAAGACTGGAAGGTGTTGTTCTGGATATAGAATGCCTCTGCCCGTCCCATGATAATACAGTTTGTAATGATGAGGCCCACATAAGGGCCGATGGAATCACTGATCGCCGGATAAAAGGCTTTAAGGAAACGGTCTACAATGATGACGAAGGACGCTATGATGAGCATATAGGTAATCATCCTCACCCTCCGGGGAATCATCTTTCGGAGGAGGGAAATGATGATTCCCGTGGCAACGAGTACAAAGGTAACCCCGGCTCCCATAGCAATGGCATTTTCCAACTTGTTTGACACAGCCAGGGCGGAACATATCCCTAAAAGCATGGAGAATATCGGGTGGTCCCTCCACAATCCGTTCAGGATCGTCTGCATGGTTTTATTTTTTACAGCTACAGCCATGTTACTTTCCTCCAATGAGCGAATCGTAAACGTTGAATTCGTCGTTCAGGATCTTTACGAACGCCTTGCTGGACATGGTGGCTCCGGAAATACCATCAACCTGGTTGCTCCCCTTCCCTTTACCCGGGGGGAGCATTTCCAGCTCCGGAGCAAACTCTTTTCCGATATACGTGTCCAGGTACTCCCGCTCAGCAATCCTGCTCCCCAGGCCGGGCGTTTCTTCCTGCTGCATGATGGTAATTCCCGTAATCTGAGAGAGGTCGGAGTTCATGGCAATAATGCCGATAATCGGTCCCCAGAGCCCGGAACCCTCGTAAGGGAGAGCAAGGGTTCCGTCTGTTGCTTCGTAGTATGTCCTTTCCCCGGCACTTTTTTCCGTTATCGACTGGTCGAATACATCATCGATGGTATCCAGGGTAAACGGAATTTGCAGTGCGGAAAGGATATTTGATTTGAGCTTGATTTCCGCGTGCCGGTCGATAATCGGTTTTGTATATCCGTTGACCGCAACCAGGGCAGTGGTAAGTATCGTTCCAAGAACGAGAACGAATACAATCATCAGGATCTTGTCTTTCATGTCTTTGCCACCTTGTACCTGGCAGTGAGTACGAAATGATCGAGCAATGGAGCCAGGGCATTCATAAAGATGATGCTGAACATGACCCCTTCGGTATACCCTGAAAAACTCCGTATCAGTACCGTAAGGATACCCAGGAGGATTCCGAAGAAGATCTTACCTGTGCCGGTAAAAGGAGAGGTGACCGGGTCTGTGGCCATAAAGAATGCCCCGAAGAGAAGGCCTCCGGAGAGGAACTGGAACAAAGGTGGAGCGATCTTCGCCGGTACCGCGATGTTCCCGATAAAGGAAAAGAGGACAACCGTACCCAGATAAAAGATAGGAACTCTCCAGTTGGCGACTTTCGAAGCCATAAGAAAGATCCCTCCGGCAATGATGCCTATCCGGAATAGTTCTCCCATACTCCCTGCGGTAAGCCCGAGAAGGAGGTCCCTGTACGGTACGGCTTCACCGGCAGCCTTCATCATCCCCAGGGGGGTTGCAGCGGTAATTGCATCGGTAAAGGGTATCTGCCAGGAGGCGGACATGATCTGGGGAAACGCTATGGTGATGAACAGCCTTCCCACCAGTGCGGGATTGAAGATATTTCTTCCGGTTCCTCCGAAGATTTCCTTTCCGAATAGTACACCGAATGCGATACCGACCACGGCCACCCAGATGGGCACCGTGGGAGGAAGCACCAGTGGAAAAATCAGACCGGTAACGAGAAATCCTTCTTCTATATGCCGCTTTCGAATAACGGCGAAAGCGACTTCCACGATACCGCCTGCAATGTAGCACGCCAGGATAACTAATACGGCATGCCACCCGTAAAACACGATGGACGCCACGGTCGTTGGGAGCAGCGCGATAATAGCGAACGACATATATCGCTTGATCTCGATGTTATCAACGATGTGAGGCGCTCCGGGGGTGGTTTCGGTAATACCGAAAATGATCCCTTCCATGGTCTCGAAAATAGTCTTGAACCGGCTTAGCCGTTTTGCGTGAGATAGTTTAGTGAGTATCGATTTCAGGGGTTTCATCAATCCTGTCCTTCCTGGATCTTAAGACCTTTCAATTCGTGACGGCGTGCAGTTTCTGCTGCCGGATCTATGCCTTCTTTCCTCATCTTCTCTTTTCCGGTTTTAATCATACCGGCCACGGGAAGTTTTGATGTACAAACGTAGGTACAGAGATTACAGTCGATGCAGTTGAAAATATTGAAAGCAGCCAGGCTGTCTTCAATGATACCTCTCTCTACGTAGCGGAATAAGAGGTTCGGAAGGATCTGCACCGGACACACGTTGATACAGAAGCCGCACTGCAGACATGCACGATGTTCTCCATGGATATTTGTGGTTACCCGTTTTTTTATCGGGAGAAACCGGGAAGCAAAGGTGACGGAGTATGAGTCTTTCATGAATCCCGGCATGGCGAATCCCAGCATCTCTCCTTCGGTTCCTTCTGGAATAGCGATGACTCCACGGGTGTCCCAGAGTACCGGTGTCGATAGGTCCTCGACTCCAAGCCCTGAGTTAAGACTGTCCATCACGATTCTGTGATTGCCGGAAGACAGCCGGGAATGAAGGACGTCTTCCAGCGGTGTTCCGATGGGAACGGTTACGTGGCGGTTTTGTTCGAAGGACTCACCGCCTAAGGCGATGGTCCGTTCTATTACCGGCTTTCCCAGGATCACCGCTTCCGCGATATGAAGGATCGACTGGAAAGGAACAACCAGTACCCCCATGTGTATAGCGGAAAAACCATAGGGATACTCTTTTCCGAGAACAGTCGAAACCAGAACTTCCTCTTTATCCTGGGGATATTTCGGTTTTGTCAGGACCAGGGTGCTGTTCTGTATCTCCGGCATTGTATTCAATTTGGAGATAAGCCCTTTGTTGTCTTCGCGGACAACTATGGAAACATCCGCTTCCGTGTAGAGCTTCTTCAGTATCCGGATGCCTGCGGAAAAGGAACCGGAACCGGCGCCCTTGAGAAAAACAGACGGAGAAGGCTGAAACAGGTCGTTTTCTCCGGAATGGATGATGATGTGGGTCACGTCACCGGCGGATATAACCGAACTGTTCCACCGTGTAGGCATACCGGAGCCCAGACCGGAAACGCCGGATAGGTAGAAGAGTTCTTCGATTGTTTCCCGGGAAAGGTTCTGCCATTCCGGAGAGGCTCCTTTCAGAGGCAGAAAACCCCCACCTTCTTTTTTCTCACCGGTGTCGATGACTGCTACAGTTACCGGTTCTCCCAGGAGGTCCCTTTTTTTGAGCGCCGTTACCGTACCGTAAACAGTTGCGTGGACAGGGGAGGAAACTGCATCGTCGCTGCGTCCGATAATCTGTCCGGCCTGTACGGTATCTCCGGCTTGTACGAGGGGCTGGACTTCAGCCCCTGTGCTTCTTTTAAGCGGAATCAAGACCTGTTTAGGAGAAGGGAGCCTGTCGATTGTGTCGACAGGCTCTCCTTTGAAATTCCTGAATCGATATCCGCCTTTGAACGATTTCTTTCTTGTTGTCATTTCCTAAACCCGTTATACAAAGGTTTTGCAGGCGTTACCAGTTTTTCGGACCGCTTTTAACGCTCATCTCTCCTGTGGCAAGATCAAGGCTGTGGCATGCCAGACATTCTCCCTGGTAATTGGAGATGAAATGGTTTTCATCCGGGTTTTCGAAGTGAATCTTATGTACCTGAAGAGTGAGAGATCCTGCGGAAGAATTGGGTTTGTGACACATCCCGCAATCCTTGGGCACGGTCTTGACGATTTTCGTTACGTCCGGGTGGCCGCTGATCTCTTTCAGTGCCGTATTGAGGCGGTAGTCATTGCCGCCGGACTGTTTATGACAGTCGACACATCCGTTGGGATGATCGTCCGTTGTGGTAATACCCGAAAGTTTAAGGGTGTCCTGTGCGGATGCCGACATTACTGCACCTAAGAAGAGTACCAGTACGGCGATAATGAGAATGAGACTTTTACTGTGTTTCATGCTTTCCTCCTACTATCATAGAAATGAATTGTTTATGTACCATTATTTTTACATATTTACTCTAAAATAGCAATTGTTTTTAAGTTTTGTGAAATTTTGAATACTAAACGTACGACATTGACTTAGTTTAATGGATCATAGACTATTATTAATGTACTTGTAAAGTACATTAACTTAAAAAAGTCGGACAAAAAAGTAAGGTTTTCTAGTTGACGGAAGATAGAGATAGAGTACAATTGTTGTTATTCTAAATTGAAGAGAGGGTTAAATATGTTTTGGAAAGAAACTAAGGGGCTGAAAGAACTGAATCCGAGTTCGAAAATAGCCATCACCCTGTTTCTCCTTATTGCGGGAATCGGGTATCTTCTCGGGTTTTTCAATATTCTTCTGTCCTACAGTCCTGTGGACCAGGAACCCGGATTGTCCCTCAGGGACATTCAGATTTCGTTTTACGGTGCAAGGGAGACCACGATCCTGGAAGCATCCATCGACGGTACGATGAAAGAGCATTTTCAAAGCGATGCAGAATACCGGGCAACAAAAGACTGGCTTGCCGGGGGTGCGTCTGAGGAGGGTTTAGCAGCGCTTGAACCGATTTTTGAAAGTTCCTGCAACACCTGCCATTCCGCCGATGCCCAGGTTGCAGGGGTCGTGACCGAGACCTATGCGGATGTGGAACCGCTTCTTGCCCAGGATACGGGTAAATCCATCAGCCGGCTTGTCTCTATAAGCCACACACACGTACTGGCTATTCTGCCGCTCATATTTCTCCTGGTGTTCATTTTCTCTTTTACCGCATTCAAAGAGAAAGTGAAAACTGTGGTCATGGCGTTAGCCTTCCTTACCATTCTCCTGGATGTCGGTTCCTGGTGGCTGGCAAAAATCTCACCGGCAGCTGCGACTATGGTAATCATAGGCGGCTCGTCCCTGGCTGTGGCCTTTGCCGTCCTCATTCTCGGGTCTCTCTACGATATGTATGTAAAGAGAACCTGACCGGCAATATAACAGACCGGAATGCGGGTAGAAAAGGTGTACAGCCTTTTCTACCCGTTTTTATTGCCGCTGCAGTCTTTCATATCTTCACAGAAATTTCACATTTTTCTTGACAAAGAATACCCCGGTGCTATAATCCTAGTAAAACTATCAGATAATTCCGGTCGAGGAGGCTCCATGAAAAAGAAAGTATCGCTGTTTTTGGTATTTTTTCTGGCGGCAGGAGTGCTTGTCTTTGCAGGGGGCGCAAAGGAAGAAGGTGCGGAAGATGCTCCTGCCGTGACCGCTGAAGTGGATGAGGATATTCCGGACATGGTGTTCGGTTCGGACTATGTGGGAACCGAAACCTGCGGCCAGTGTCACGAAGGAATTTACGATGTGTTCATGAAATCGGGACACCCGTACAAACTCAACAAGGTCGTAAACGGCCGCCCCCCGGATTATCCGTACACGGAAGTTCCGGATCCGCCGGAGGGATATACCTGGGATGACGTTACCTACGTGATCGGCGGGTACAACTGGAAAGCCCGGTTTATCGGTAAAGACGGGTTTATCATTACCGGAAAAGAGGGCGATGATTCCTTCCTGGGGCAGTACAATTTCGCGAATCCTGTTGTTGGAAACGATGCTTCCTGGGTAAAATACCACGCCGGGGAAAAAAAACCCTACAATTGCGGACCTTGTCACACCACCGGGTATTCAGACTGGCCGAAAGATTCCCATCAGGATGGTCTTCCCGGTATTATCGGAACCTGGGCGGAACCGGGCGTTCAGTGTGAGGCGTGTCACGGACCGGGGAGCCTGCACGCGGAGAATCCCCGTGGGGTGCGCATGGTCGTAGACAGGGACTCCGAGCAATGCGGCGGGTGCCATTATCGCGGGGCTCCCGAAGCCGTTGATGCATCCGGCGGGTTTATCAAGCATCATGAGCAGTACGAGGAACTGTTCCAGTCGAAACACATCACGTTAGACTGTACGGTGTGTCACGATCCACATGCAGGTGTGATTCAACTCCGGAAGGAAGGGAAGAAGACAACCCGTGTAGAGTGTGCAAACTGTCATTTTGAACAGGCAAAATACCAGGCTTCGGATGCCATGAAGGCGATGGTTGACTGTATCGAGTGTCATATGCCGAGGGTAACGAAGAGCGCAGTCGGGAATGCCGCAAAGTTCACCGGCGATATCAGGACACATCTGATGGCCATCGATCCGGACCAGGCCGGTCAGTTTACCGAAGACGGGAAATATGCTCTTTCCCAACTGGGGCTTGATTTTGCATGTCGAAGCTGCCATGTCGAAGGCGGAAGTGCATCGATTCTCACAGATGCACAGCTGAAACAGGAAGCTTCCGGCTATCACGCACAGTAGTAACTCAGAAGGTAATTTTAATAGGCAGCGGGCTGAATTCAGTTCTGCTGCCTTTTTTCGTACCCCGCCCCTGTTAGAAATTTATCTGCTCAGGCTAGGGGGGTGTGGGACCCGAAGCACCGGACCGGAACCGCATTCGAAGCGGGGATATGCTGAAGGCAGTGCGCCAAAAGCTAAAGATACCCTTTTGCTTTGACGATGAGGCCAGGTGTACCGGCCAAGAGTACAGGAGCTACAGCTGCCTGGCCTGGAGATTAAACTATTCTAACCGTAGCTGTGCAGTCCTGCCAGAAGAAAGTTTACGCCGAAAAACGTGAAAAGGGTGAACAGGAAGCCCACGATGGAAAGAATGGCGGACCCTTTACCACGCATCCGTTTGATGAACCGGGAGTGGAGATACGCAGTGTACACCAGCCAGGTAATCAGGGCCCAGGTTTCTTTCGGATCCCAGCTCCAGTAGCCTCCCCAGGCGGACTTGGCCCAGATTGCGCCGAAAATCAGGGCTCCCGCGGTAAATATGGGATACCCGATCGCTATGGCACGGTACGTTATCCTGTCGGCGCTCTTTTTCTTCTCTTCGTCCTTTGTCAGAAAATATGCGATGGATGAAATAAAGGCTACAACGAAAAACGCTTCACCGATGAAGGACATGGTAACGTGGAGGACCAGCCACCCGGACTGCAGGGCCGGAATGGGTGGGCGCAATTCCTGGGGTGCAAGGGGTGAAGACGCAATTGCCAGGAGCACTATGGCAGTAACTGTTCCGCCGAAGAGGATTCCCTGGTGCACCTTGAATTTTTTCTGGAACTGGTACACGAACAATACAACAGCGATAACCCCTGAAAAAAACACCAGGGATTCAAACATATTGGTTACCGCTGCAAACTTGATCTGAACACTCCGTATGATGATGGTAAGGATCAGCAGGACGGCGGCACCCAGAATGGGATACAGGCTAACGAAATCTTCGTTCCCCTTTTTCCTGATAATGAAGAAGATCTGGATGACCGCGGCTACAACAAGAAGGATAAACGCAATCGTTGGTATCATGATGTTTTCTCTCCTAATTTCTGGTAGTATGTTAGAAAAAGGCCTATTGCCAGGAAAATAAGTCCGATGAATACAGGGGTATACCCGGGATCGACCACCGCATGAAGGCCGGTCATGCTTCGGAGACTCGTGGATGTGAGGGTATTCCCGGCTATGGATCCGCCTTTCCGGATGCGGACCACATCGATGAGGTTTCTGTTTTGCCAGTGCTCAAATACTGCTATAAGATTTCCGTCGGCGGATTCCTCGTTCCCTGCGAACACGAGAACCGAGTCGTCCAGTTCCAGGATATCTCCTACGGCGAGACTTTTTTCTTCGCCGGAATCCGATAAGATCTGAGCCGAATACTCCACGGAATACGAGTTCTGATAAATATCCATGTTACCCACCTTTAGGGGGTTGTTTACCTCGATGGGAAATGAATCAACCATGAGGGAACCGTCTTTTTCGATATCCACCGTGGATATCCAGTCTTTCGGTGAGCCGTTTTCATACGTGATGAATTCGAAGGATTTCAAAGTAAGGAGGTAGTCGCCGGGCAGGTTGATCTGGTCCCCCTCTCCGAGATTCATATAGCCTTCTTTACGGCCGGTAAAGGTTACCACGCCCCCTACGATCAGGAGCAGGAGGCCCACGTGGAGTATATCGGGGCCGAACTGCCGCTTTTTCTTTTTCCGTATCTCCCGGGAGAAGCGGTCTATCGTACAGGTAACAAGGTTGACGAAAAAAAAGGCCGACGGAGCGATAAAAAGAAACGATCGAAAGAAATTATTGAACCTGGTGGTCAGGATAAGCCAAGTGATAAAAGGAGGATAACTATGATAGTAGAATGACAGATCCTTTCCCTGGGGTATGAGGGTTGATAAAAGGGACATGCCGGTAATCACCAGGATTAGCACCACCGCAAGTTTAATTGACTTGAGAAAGGAATATACTCGGTTCATTCGTTACTCTGACCTCTTTGCATGTTGGATTATTCGTAATTATAAGTATATTACAAAGAATTTCAAGCAGTTCTGGAAAGCATCTGTTCCCTCAACGTGTTCACCCCGTTAA
The DNA here is from genome assembly GCA_024274705.1 of Spirochaetota bacterium. GTDB lineage: Bacteria > Spirochaetota > Spirochaetia > SPDA01 > JAJSAL01 > JAJSAL01. The sequence continues at coordinate 22,189 of JAJSAL010000167.1, read as the reverse complement.
AAAACTCCCTCATAAGTATGACAAAATAATAGTTCCCTTTTTCCGTTGTAACCAGGTTGTTCCCTTCTTTTCTGACAGCACCGGACAGGCTGAGTGCCAGCAGGGCGGGACGGATAGCCCGGATTCCGGGAGAACCGTAGGTCTTTTCCAGCCGGTCCAGAGAGATGGAGCCGATGAAGAGTGACATGAGGAGATCGTACTGGAGCTTTTCCTTAAGGGAGAACACTCTCTTCCCTGCCAGGGGAAGAGTTCCCATCTCAAGGCGCTGAATATAGCCGGGAACTGAAAATGTGTTCGAGTAAAGTGCGCCGCCTATATAGCCGAATGAGCCTGAACCAAGCCCCGCGTAATCCCGGTAGTCTACGATGTATTCATCGATAAGGCCCGGTGTTCGGGAAAAACACCATGATGAAGCCTGATGATATTCCCGGGAAAGGTCCTTCCGGATAATATGATACAGCCGTTTTTCCTTCCGGTAATCCACTGTCCCCAGGGCTTCGGCAATCTCGTGTTTTTTCAGCTTCGAAGCAATAAGAGGATAGAAAGCGACCTGGTCCGGCTTAAGTGCATCGATTACTTCAAGGTCGTTTCTCACCATCTGGTCTGTCTGGGTAGGAAGGTTATAGATCATGTCGATATTGAGGGTGTCGAAGGTTCCCTGAATCCTGGAAAGCCGCTCCTGTATGTCCCTTCCTGATCCGTATTTTTCATACCGCTTCAGTTTCTTCAGCAGGGGGTCGTTAAAAGTTTGAACTCCCACGGAAAGGCGGTTGACCTTTGCCTCCTTAAGGGATTCCAGGACCGGATCTGTCAGATGATTCGGGTTGGTTTCCACGGAAATGCTTTTTACAGGCCAGAGTTGTGCGGTCCTTCGGAGCACCTGGGCAAGACGATCCGGGAGAACCGTAGGTGTTCCTCCTCCTACGTATACCGACTCGAAGGAGTACCCCTTATTATAGTAGATCTCCATTTCTTTCATGAGTGCGTCGAAATACCGTTCCGACAGATTTTTATTAAAGGGGATCCGGTTGAAAGAACAGTAGGGACAGAGTACTTCACAGAAGGGAATGTGAATATAGAGGAGATTGGGTGAGTCGGAATCAGGCTCAGGAACCACAACCGGCTCTGATCCGTCGAATTCGAGATACCGGGTTGTCTTTTTTCTACCGTACCGTGTAAGAATCCAGCCGATCATGTTATCCATCCCCCCAAGGTGTAACAGCACTATAAAGAAAAGTAATACCAGGGAAAAGGTTCCTGTAAACACTATCGTCCCCTTGGGTTACAATCAGATTCGGTTTTTTCTTCAGTATCCAGGGTTGCCCTCTATGTTACCGGGAACAGGATGAAAATCGACCAGGTCCAGAGGGCATGGGAAATGATAACAGGAGTAAGGTTCTTTCTCCACAGGTAAAGAAAACCCCAGAACAGGCCGGCAATAAACGCAGCCAGGAGGAGAGTAGGATTGAAGGTCCAGATGTGTACTACCGAGTAAAAGCATGCACAGAGTACGACACCGGTAACCGGGGGAAGCTTACGGGTGAGTTGTTTCTGCACATACCCCCGCCAGAAGATTTCTTCCGCCGGACTGGTGATAAACAACAGGAGGAGGGAAACGGTAGTAAGAGAAACTCCATCTCCCCTTGCATAGATCCACTCTATCTGGCCTGAAGATGCCGGGAGAATTACCGCCAGGACAATGCTTCCCAACCGGAACATACCGTAGAGAACTGCAGCAGAAGCCGCACCGATAAGAATATCCGGAAATCCCGCTATGAATTTCGGGCGGTTTTCCTTTTCCTGCACAAGGAATGAAAGAACCGCCAATCCGGCCGCAGAGAAGGCAAGTTTGAACCAAAAAGTACCCGAAGACAAGGCAAAAGAGACATACCATAAAAATAAGGCGAGACCGAGAAACCCTGCCAGATAGAGCATGGGTAGCCGGTTTTTCACGGCACTACCCGAACACCAGGGGAATCACCAGGGAAATAATGAAAAGTACGCCGAATATCGTACCCAGCTGCGCGGTCCGGGGATCTGCATCCGCAGGGATTTCTTCACTGTTTTTCAGTACCGAGATGAGCCGCAGGGACATAGGTAAAACGGCAAAGGTAACCAGGCTGTAGAACGGAATGATACCCAACCCTGCTTCCAGTACGATAATACCGTAAATGAAAAACGTAATAGAAGCAAAAAGGATGCCAGCCCTTTTTCTTGAAAGGAGGGTGCCCGCAGTTTTAATACCCACGCTGCCGTCGAAGTCTGTATCCTTCATGTTGTTTGCCAGGATTACCAGGGTTACCCACAACCCCTGAGGGACGGAGATCCAGAGAGGCAGCAGAAACCCTTCCCATGAGCCTGTAACAGCATAGTAAGTCCCGAGAAGCATAAGAGGACCCCAGGCAAAGAAGACGGCTATTTCACCCAGGGCGCGGTACTTGTATTTTACAGGGCCGCCGGTATAGAAAAAGCTTAAAAAAGCGCCGGCCGCCGTGATATAAAGGATGGGCAGGCCCCGGAGGATGATCAGGTAGACAGCTATTGCGCCGGCAACAGCGTATAACACGATGCTCAATGTGAGAACTTTTCCCGGGGTGAGCACGCCTTTCAGAAGGTAATGCTCACGGTACCGTGCTGTGGGAGATTCAGGGAGGTCCACCTTGTTTTTCACATCGAAATAGTCGTTGATGACATTCGACGCTCCGTGAGCACCCAGCATACCGATGAGAACAAGAACATACAGTAACCAGTCGAACCGGTTTGAATATACCGCGGGCACTGCGCCGAGGGTTACGGAAATAATGGTCATGGAAAAGGACCATGGTCTGGTTTCGAGAATATATGTTTTTACCTTTGAATGCATGTTGATTTTACGTCCCCTTGAAAATATTTTTCTACCCATTTTCAGGATTTTGTTCTATAATCAGTTATAGGAATATTTTCCATAAGCGTCAATGCAACACCTGTAAAGGAGAAGGGAGGATTCATGCTGGCTTATAAAGAACTGCAGGATATCATCGATGCGACACTTGAATGGGAGCGGAACATACTCGATCTCTACGAAGTCGCTGAAATCGGAATAAAAGATGAGGACGCAAAAAGCGCTTTAGCGTTTCTCAAGGATAATCATGTTTCACATCTGAATGTTCTTAAACATATCGATGTAAAAAATTTCGGACCCACCGTGTGGGTGAGATATTCCCGTGATTACCGTATAGACGACCTGATTCCGAAAAAGGCGATCAACCGGGACTCTTCCGCAGAAGAGATCTGTACCCTCATCCTGAATTATGAGGAAAAGCTTAAAACTTTCTACCGGGATGTTGCGGATCATCTGAATTCGGAAAAACAGAAAGACTTGTTCGAATCTCTTGGACTTTTCAAAGAAAACCAGATACAGAGGATAATGAGTTGTAAAAACAAGAATCTGTGGGCGGGTTGATGTTCGATGAATCAAAAATAGAGTCTTCGGAATACGCTGATCTTGCCAGGGTTATCCGCTGGTTTATCCGGCTGCGCTGGACAGCAGTGGTCGGTGTATTTATAACTCTTATCATAAGTGAAGTGTTCCTGGATTTTTTCTTTGATTTCACCGGTCTTTTTTCAATCCTGGCAGCCCTGTTAATAGCCAATTTCGCTTTTGCCGTGTATTACTGGAGGATCAAGCACCAGAGCCTTTCCCGCAGTGAAATGGGGGCATTCTTTCACATTCAGATCTGTATCGATTACGGGCTGCTCTTTCTTCTTATCTATTTTTCCGGTTTCCTGGACAATCCGTTTATCTACTACTTTGTTTTTCATGTTATGCTTACCGCTTTCATCTTTCCATCCCGAACGGTGCTGTTTTATGTAATCGCCTTGACGGTGGTGTTTCTGGTGATGATGGTCCTCAGGTATGAAATGTCTTTTTCCGATCTCATTACCGGTCTGTCCAGGCTGGATATCGGTTCCCGGGACAGCCGGCGGGTACTGAACGGGTTTGCTTTTTTATCCACATTGATTATCACGGCTTACCTGATTACCAGGATAAAGCTCCGGATCGTAGAGAGGGGAAAGAAGATCGAGATAGAACTGAGCAAGTACAAGAGTCTCGATGCAGCTAAATCGAATTTCATCCTCCAGGTGACCCATGAGCTCCGGGGACCTCTGGCTGCTGTAATGGGGTACCACGAAATGATCCTTAAAGGGATTAGAGGAGAGGTGAAGGGACAAACGAGGGATACCCTGGAAAAGGCAACCAGGAGGACGAAAAACCTGCTGACCATCATAGATGAAATGATCGATTATGCATATATGAAGTCGGACGAGGAAATCCAGAATCACCGTGTTGACGTGGACATTAAAGAATTTATCCAGACGAATGTGGAATTGGTATGTACCGAAGCGGAGCAGAAGGGTATCCATATTTCAACATCTTCCTCCAGAGGGCTTACGGTGTGCGTTGACCGGGACCTGTTGAATATAATCTTAGGGAACCTGCTGTCGAATGCCGTACGGTATTCAAAACCCGGAGGAACGGTTACCATCATGGCGGAGGAATCCGGAAGCGAGGTCCACCTGATGGTGATAGATGAAGGTATCGGTATCGGAGAAGATGAACTGGAGAGTATTTTTGAAGAGTTTTACCGGACCCGGAAAGCCCGGGAAATGGAACGGGACGGGACGGGACTGGGATTATCGATCATAAAGAAAGCGGTGGATTTCCTTCATGGAAGGATTGTTGTATATTCAGAGGTGGATAAAGGAACGACGTTTCACATCCATCTGCCGAAATAGTAGAAGCTTGGGAGGCTGACCATGGGTAATAAAACCATTCTCATCATCGATGATGACAGGGATATCATCGAAACAACGGGTGCTCTTCTTGAATACGAAGGGTTCGTCATCCATTCGGCGGAAACAGTTGAAGAAGGTATCCGGATGATCGAAACGGTACATCCGGATATCATCCTTCTGGATATTATGTTCCCGGAAAAGAAAACAAAGGGGTTCGAAGCTGCGGAATCGATCAAGGAGAAGCATCCTAACCTTCCCATCCTGGCGTTCAGTGCAATCAACCGGGAATATGCCTTTGGTTTTGCGAAAGAAGATATTAAAGCCGAAGAATTTATCAATAAACCGGTGGAAACAGATAAACTTGTTGAACTTATCAACAAGTATACTTGATCAAATACAACAAGAAAACTAAACTTTTGACTTTCTCAAAAAGATATATAAAGGGGTACTGATGGGCGGGTTCAGGAACGTCTTGACCTCGATGGATACATTTACCGTTACCTGTGAACTCGTTCCAGGCAGGGGCTATAAAAGCAAAGAGATCGACAGCATCCTCAAATTTGCCGATGGAGCCAAAAACACTCCGCAGATTCATGCATTGAGCCTTACCGATAATGCAGGCGGAAACCCTGCTCTGAGTGCAGATGTTCTGGGGCAGGAAATTAACAACATGGGTGTCGACTGCATTGTTCATTTTACCTGTAAGGATATGAATAGAAACACCATAGAGAGGCGGGCATACGCTCTCTGGAGGAGTGGCGTGTCCAGTCTCCTGGTGATAACCGGAGACTATCCGGCTTCCGGCTATCTGGGGATCGCCAAGCCGGTATTCGATATGGATTCCGTAGGAGCCCTCTTCTACCTGAACAAGATGAACGAAGGGCTGGAAATACAAAGGTTTAATAAAACCATTACCCTGGAGAAAACTGATTTCTTTCTGGGCGCTTCTGTTTCTCCCTTTAAGTGGACCGAAGGATCCTGTGTCTCCCAGTATGTGAAACTGGAAAAAAAGATCCGGGCCGGTGCACAGTACATCATTATTCAGCTGGGGTTCGATGCCCGGAAACATATAGAAATGATTCGATATTTAAGAGAGTACCTGAAATCGGATATCCCGGTCATGGGAAGTGTGTATATCCTTTCATCCGGAGCGGCACGAGTGATGAACGCCGGAGAAGTACCGGGTTGTTATGTCGGCGATGAACAGCTTGCCCTTATCCGGAAAGAGGCAAAATCGGAAGATAAAGGAAAGGACGCACGCCTTACCAGGGCGGCACGGCAGATAGCGATTCTAAAAGGGCTTGGGTATAACGGTGTGCACATTGAGGGTCTCAGCCTGAAAATACCCGATGTAACAGAGATCTTAAGCCGGGCCGATGATATCGGTGACAACTGGAGGGACCATCTCCCTGAGTTCAGGTTTGCACCGGAACATCCGTTCTATTTTTTCAAAGGGGGTGAAGAGTTCGACATCCTGGATAGAAAAACGCTCCCGGAGAGGAATATACCAAAACGAAAATCCGTTCCGTCCTTTACCTTCTGGACGATGCGGTTGGTCCATAAAATGCTGTTTATTCAGGGGACCATGGGCTATAAGTTTATGGTCGGTTTGTCCAAATTTGCAGACAAGCGAAAATGGGTGGGCACCTTTTTTTCCTTTTTCGAGAAGATCGCCAAACGGGCCCTCTTCGACTGCCGGGGATGCGATGACTGCGCTCTTTTCGAACTCTATTATCTATGTCCCGAATCCCAGTGCCCCAAGGGTATGCGGGTGGGTCCCTGCGGAGGCGCGAATGTTGAAGGCAGGTGCGAAGTGTTCGAGGAGAATTTCTGTGTCTGGGAACGGATATACCGGAGGGCAAAAAACCGGAGCGAATGCGAAAAGCTCAGGGTTATCATTCCTCCACGAAACTGGGCATTATACGAAACATCGTCCTGGATCAATTATTTTCTTGGCAGGGATCACTCTGCAAACAAACTGGAGGTCCCCGAGGGGCGGCATAACCTGGATGCAAATAGAACGTGCTGAACTATTTTCCCGTAAACAGACCGGAAACGAGGAATCCCAGTACTCCCCCGTAGATCGTGCTTCTGAACGCCGTGGAGAGGATAGGACATGTGCCGGTTCTGCACCCGATAAGGTTGTAGTAAAGTGCCCCAAGGACTAATCCTGTCCCTGTTCCAACGGCATAGATAATCACCTTTTTCCGCGTAAAGTGTATTCTCATATCAATATATAATAATTGCTATATAATAAAAGTCAATACAGGGAGAGAACGAAACAGTACAATCTTCATGTTCGAATCATCCAGGCCGGTGTAGGGGGCGCCTTTTTTTAAACCGGTTCCGTTGGATTTCCCCCTGATTTTCTTGACAGGTCTTATTCTATACACTATTTTATAGTATAGGGGGGTAGGGTATGAAAGAGAGGAGGGCGCATCACAGCCCAGAGATAAAAGCAAACTTAGGAATGCGCCTTAAAAAGATTGAAGGACAGATCCGGGGAATCGCAGGCATGATCGAACGGGATGAGTACTGTGATGATGTTCTCAACCAGATCTCTTCCGTGCAGGCGGCGTTGAACGGGGTGAGGAAAATGCTGTTAGAAGCTCATATCAAAAGCTGTGTTGTGGAGCAGCTCAAGGAAGGGAAGGTTGCCGTAGTAGATGAATTGATGAAAACCATCGGTAAAATGGTGGGATAGGAGTAACATATGACAAAAGAAACATTAAGCGTAGACGGTATGACCTGTAATCACTGCAAAATGACAGTAGAACAGGCGGCAGGCAAACTCGATGGTGTTGTCAAAGCGAAAGTCGATCTGAAAAAGAAAGCTCTGACAGTCAAATTCGACGAAGGCAAGGCCTCTCTGGAGACGATAAAAAATGCCGTTTCAGAAGCGGGGTATCAGGTAGACTGATCGTTACAGAGGCAGGGAGATGGTGAACACGGTTTCCCTGCCGGGATCACTTTCCGCAGTAATCTCTCCATTGTGGGCAAGGACGATTTCCCTGGCTATGGTAAGGCCGATGCCGGACCCTCCGGTGATCCTGGTGCGGGACTGATCCACCCGGTAAAACCGTTCGAATATAAAAGGAAGATCTTCACCTGGGATACCGACGCCGGTGTCCTTTATCTGAACGATACATGCGGAATTCCGTAAGGACACTTCGATGGTAACCGTCCCTCCGGAAGATGTGTATTTGTATGCATTGGAGATCATGTTTACCAGTACCTGCATCAGTTTGTCCCGGTCTCCTTCTATCTCGACGGACTCACCCGCCGCGTTAAGTTCGATTCCTTTTTTCCTGAACCGGTCGTGATGCAGGTGTATCACATGCCGGACCAGTTCAAATACATCAAACCGGGTTTTGTTTAAAACAATACTCTCCGAGTCATACCGGGATAGTGTTTCCAGATCGTTAACCAGTCCGCTTAGCCTGATAATCTCTTCATGAATGCTGGTAAGACGCTCTTTGGACGCATCCCACACACCGTCGATCATGGCTTCCAGGTGGCTCTGAAGGGTTGCCAGAGGGGTGCGCAGTTCATGGGCTACATCCAACGTAAGACGTTTCCGTAATGTTTCTTTGCTTTTCAAGACCCGGGACACTTCATTCATGGTGACCCGAAGGTGTTCAACTTCAAGCGTGTTCGGTTTCTCGGTGGCCGGTACGGTGTAGCTGCCCCGGGCAATGCCTTCGGCAGCGGTGACGACTTCAGAAATCGGTTTGCTTATTTTTCTGGCGAAGATAGTCCCGAGTATGATTGATGCGATGATGATGGCGATACTTACGAAGAGGAGTATCCTGTTGATTGTATCGATAAAGAAAAGCTCGGTATCGCTGAAGTAGAAGGGTCCGAAATACTCGATATTCAGGTAGCCAACGATGTCTCCATCCGACAGTACCTCGTATTCCTTGGTTATGAACCCATGCTCCTCCGTTGCATACCGGTCCGCCATCTGTCCGGTCATCCGTTGAATCGTTTCCTGGCACAACCCGCTATGGCGCTCCCTGGCATCCCACACCGTGGTCCCGCTGGTTCCCGTAAGTTGAATGATCTTTCCTTCTTCCAGGGCACGGACACCGATGTTCTCAATTTCATCGATCATCCAGAGGTTATTTCCCAAATAGTGATTTTCGATCTGTTCCAGTATATCCAGGTTTTCCTGCTCCCGGGTACGGATTGTGTACTGGATAAACTGCCACTCCAACTGAAAGTTGGCGAGAAAAGAGACGGATAGAATGGAAGTGAGCCCTATGAAGGCGAAAGTCAGGGAGAGCCAGGACCTAAGGGAGAGCAGCATAAGAATTTCTGGAGAACTTGTACCCGATACCGTGAACTGTAATGATATACACCGGTTTTTCAGGGGTCTTTTCGATCTTTTTCCTTAATGTTTTAATATGGGTGTCTATTGTCCTGTTGTATCCTTCATAATCATGCCCCAGTATAAGGGTAACCAGTTCTTCCCGGGTGAAAACTCTTACAGGATGGTCCGCAAGGGTAAGCAGCAGGTTGTATTCATTGGGAGTCAGTTTGATTTCCGTATTCCGGACAATAACCCGGTGTTCCTCGTCACAAATCATGATCTCTCCGTTGCTTACATATTTCCATTCCCCCTCGTTTTCCAACAGTGCTTTTGATCTGCGAAGGACCGCTTCTACCCGGGCCATGAGTTCCCTGGGGCTGAAGGGTTTCGTAACATAATCATCCGCCCCGGCGTCGAAGCCGGTGAGTTTCTCTTCTTCGTCAACCTTTGCCGTGAGCATGATAACCGGTACACCCGAGGTTGTCCGGATCTGTCTGCAGATATCCTCTCCGGAAATATCCGGCAACATCAGGTCCAGGATTACCAGGGAAGGAGATTCTTTCTTAAAAAGCTTAAGTGCGTCGGTACCGTTTAATGCTGAAATCACCGCGTACCCGGCTTTTTCCAGGTAGGAGCAAATGACTTCAAGTATCTTCTCTTCATCGTCTATTACGAGAATGGTTTCTTCAGGCATACATCAATGATAACAGGTGTACGGAAAAAAATGAAGAGTTTTTCAACATGACTCCTCCGGCTTACTCTGCGAAAGTTGTTTCTACCGGAGCAGGTCCCAATTGCCGGAGGAATGCGATTATTTCTTCCATATCGACTTCTTTAAGGTTATCCACCGTGATGACCATCCCCGCGACATCACCCTCCGGATTGAAGTAGATGAAGTCTTCACTGGGAACGAACTCGATCGTGTTTTCACCTGTACTCATGTTGAGCTGTGCGCTGTACGCCGGGAAAAGTGCAACGGAGATCCGGGGATCTTCTTCTTCAAGGACGAACATCCAGGTGGTAGCCACTTCACGCTGCATCACCATTACGGCCGGTGAATATCCTTCCCGGGTTACCATGGTTTGTGCTGACTGCAGTTCATCTTCTATGGCTGCCAATAGAATCCGGTCTTCCGATACAGTTGAAAGGGAGTCGAGAATTGCCTCGGTGTTCCAAGGGTCCTGACCGCCGCCGGTGTCACAGCAGGATGCACCGTCTTCTCCGGTGCTGCAGCTCCCGGTAGAGGCAGCGGCAATCTGGTTTGCCTCTTCGATATCCTCAGCTGTAACCTGGGTAATATCGTCAACGACTTTGATCGCAGCGGCAATCATGCCCATCCAGCAGGTGTAGATCATGTTGCCTGCCTCTTCAGGGGTGAACTGTATGATGTTTTCCCCGGGAACCAGTTCTCTGGTGATGTTAAGCCCGGGGACGGTAAGGGGATTATTGCATCCGTTCAGCTGATCTTCTTCCACGGTGATGGTCCAGGTCAGGGGGATCCCTTTCTGCACTACTAAAGACTCATATGCGCTGGCGGTAATTGCTGTGGTAATGGTCTGTTTCCCGCCCTGTACAACTGCGACATTGTCAACATTCGCTTTATATAACTGAAAATTTACACCCGAGAGGTTTAAACCCCGGCCTATCATACCGATACCGAGGAAGAGCACGATAAGGGCGCTTACTTTCAACATCCTGGAAGCGAATTTTCCGGAAAGAAGAGAAGCAAGTGCACCGAATCCGAATATGAGAGGTACCGTGCCGATACCGAAGAAAAACATGGACGCAGCCCCAGCCAAGAAGGATCCTGTTCCCAGAGCATAGATCTGCATGGACTGAAGGGGTCCGCAGGGCATAAAACCGTTTAAGAGACCCACGATAAGCGGTCCTTTTCCGGATTTCAGGGAATCCATTTTCCGTGTAAAACCTGAAGGAAGCCGGGGGGTTAGCTTTTTCAGCACCGGAAACCAGCCTATCATATTGAGGCCCAGGACGATCATGAAGAAGCCGGCGATTCCGACGACTATGCCCTGGGTTTTCCCGGAAATACTCACTACAGACCCCAGGGCGCCTGCTGCACCACCGACTGCCGTGTAGGATATAATCCTTCCAATGTTGTACAGGAGCGCAGGCTGTACCTGTTTCAGCCTTTTTCGTTCCGGCTGATCCGGGACCGGTTCCGTCGTGGTCCGGACCGACTGACTTAAGTTTATACCGCCGCACATGGCGATACAGTGGAGGGATGTTACAATACCAACGATAAAAAGGAGGCCGTAGCTCATAGATGCTTCTACTTCCGGTATAGCATTAAAAATACCGGTTTTCCGGAGGAGAAGCATAATTGCGAGTATAATGACGGCTACACCGATAAAACCGCCTGTACTCTTAAATCTGGAAGGTTTTACATGTTCCCCTCCTGAAACAGGCTGGTATCCCAGATTCTGAACGATACCGAGGATTTCCTGTTCACTTACCTGTTCCTGCGAAAAAACAACAACAGCTTTACTGTCTCCATAAGATACAAAGGCTTTTTTAACTCCCTGTGTACCGGCAAGGGCCTTTTCGATTTTGGATGAGCAGTTCGCACATGACATGCCGCTGATGGAAAAACGGATGGTTTTGCAGCTTTTATCGTCCACCAGGAATCTCCTTTTTATATGTACCGGGAAAACGTACTATAAAAGAAATGTATGAAGAATTTATGAAGAAAAACAATAATGTGCAAGGCCGGGGCACAGGGTACAAGCCCTCCCCTTAAAGGCTCATTTTTTATTGATAAATGGGCTGACCCATGTTATCCTTGATGCAACCGGGCGATTAACTCAGCGGGAGAGTGCTACCTTCACACGGTAGAAGTCAGCAGTTCGAATCTGCTATCGCCCATAGACGGAAAAAAGTGACCCCCTGTATCTATGGATGCCCGCCCATCATGCCGTCATACCTTGTTCAGCAGGGAACGGACCTTTTCGAGGAGCTCAGGTATGCCCGGGGGCTTCTCCATGAAGTCCTGGACCGGCATCCATTCGTCATCTATGTCATCGGCCGAAAAATCCATCGGCAGCTCCTGGTTCACCGCAGTCAAGAGGATTACAGGGAGATTTTTCGTACTTTCGGAGGCACGGATTTCCCTGGCCAGTTCAAAGCCCCCGGCGGGATTTTCGGGAAACATGATGTCGAGTAATAAAAGGTCCGGGGGAGAGGATTTGAGAGCATCCCTCCCGTCACTCAGATTGTCTATCGCTTCGACCTGGTAGCCTTCGGATGTGAGTACTTCCACCAGCATTGCAGCAAGATCATTGTCATCGTCGATAATGAGTATTTTCGCCATATTATCCTCCAGTATTGGTAACCGCCTTTCGCGGAATTATTACGGTAAATATCGTACCTTTATCTATCTCACTCTGAACTTTCACCCGGAGCTTTAATTTCTGGGCGATCACTTTTACAATCGCAAGGCCCAATCCGGTGGACTGCTTGTTGAACCTGTTTGCCTCTTTTGTCCGGAAGTATTCGTCGAATATCCTGGGTAGGGCGTCGTCGCGTATTCCGATTCCTTCGTCTTTTATGGAAATGGATGTTTCCACTTCCGTGCCCGCCGACGAAATGTACACCCTCCCGTTGTCACGGGAATATGAAATTGCATTGGCTATCAGGTTGGAGAAAAGCACGGAGAGTTGCTCCCTGTCCGAATCGACGGACACCGGGGTAATATCGATATGAAGCGACACTCCGCGGCTCTCCGCCTTTTCCTGAAGGGTCTCCGTAATATCTCTGATGAGTTGGGATATTTCAACCGGTTCGATGTTGAGCTGGTTCACCGGTTCGGACTTCAGGTTTACCAGTACGAGTATGGCGTTGATACGGTCCCGGAGCATATGCGCCCGGATATCGATCCGCTCGATAATGCCCTGTACCGACCCGGGTATCTCGTTCCAGTACTGGTATTTCAGAACCTCAATATTGCTCTCGATTCCGGCGAAAGGAGCCTTCAAATCGTGGGTCGTGATGAGCATCTGACGGTTTTTTTCCTCATCCGCCAATATCAATCGATTGTTCGCGATACTGAGCATCTGATCACGCTGCCGTACTGTTTTCGACAGGGTCGAAGTGATGAACCAGACGATGAACCAGATGATAACGCCGAATAACGCAAGGGTAACTCTCACAACCGGGGTTAGCCCGAAGAACCCCGTCGGATGAAGGAGAATTCCCCGTGGAGGGATAACGTGCATTGTTTCCAGGACCACCAGGGTCATGTACAGCACCGCAGCGATGCAGGTGACCAGCAGGCTTTCGCGCAGAGGGAAAAATATGCATGCTAAGACGATGTGAAACAGAAAAGTAAATGCTGCAAAGGTTTCCACGGTGCCGATGTTGTACACCAGGAGGGTTACTACCGTCAGATCAAGGGTGATTTGAGTCCACAGATTTCTGATAACCGCCTTGCGGGTGGAGTTTTCGCTGAACCTTCTGGTGATCAAATGCAGTGGAATATTGACGGTAAAGAGAACAGCCGCAAGGGCCCATAGCCACCAGTACGGAATTGCTACATTGAAACGTTCGAGGCCTGTCTTGAATACCCACCCGGCTACTCCGAATATGAGAAAAACAGATACCACAAACCATCTGAGGGTAACGTACCAGTTCGCGTTTTGCATAATCGCCGCATCCGCGAGGCCTTTCTTGGCGAGAGATTCGAACAGTGTCGATGTTTCCTGAACCGGAAGCTCGTATTCATTCATCAGATAATCGAGTCCCGTCGATTAGAAATAGTTCATAGCAATCATCTTTTTGATCATTACTATATCACGCTCTTCCACCTTTATGAGATTTTCAAAGATAGAGGATGCATCCTCGCCGACCGGCTGGGAGAGTATTTTTTTATAGAGGTTTATCAGGGCGGCGTCGTACGACGCCGCAGTGTCCAGGAGTTTCTGAGATTCCATCGACTTAGGATCGGCTTCGAACAACTGGAATTCGTCCTCCGGTGAGAAGTCGATATCATATTTCAACTTAACTTTTTTTACCTTTGCCACTACGGAAGGGTCGATGTCCTTCAGTACCTGTTCCAGGTGGCGGCGGTGCCTGGCAAGATAGTAGGTTAAAAGCTTTACCCCGTTGTTCCCGGTTTCGTCCCGGATTTTGGCATAATACTCCTCGATCCGGTGTTCGAAGTTCTTTGCCCGTTGAAAAAGATCACCTATAGTAACTATTGCCATTGGTCATGTGCCTCCTGCGATTGTCGAACGCCTGGTCTGCACCGGTTTTCTGCCCGAATCGCTAAAATTTATCGTAAAAGATAGATTCATCCGGTAAATTCTTGGTTTTGAGCACTTCGGTTACCGCCTCTATCATAGGCGGCGGTCCGCAGAGAAACGCCTGTTTGTGCGCTTTATCATCCATCCATTTGTCTACGGAGAGATGGATAAAACCTGTGTCTCCTTCCCACTGATCATCCTCGCGGGGTTCCGAAAGCGCATAATGTACTTTGAAGTTGGGATGTTTTTTCTCCAGTTCTTTGAATTGCTCCAGATAGAATACATCGCGGGTAGAACGGCACCCGAAATAGAGCTGACACTTGCGTTCGGGCCACTTTTCATAGATGGAGTGGATGATGCACGAGATAGGGGCCATTCCCGCCCCGCCGCCGGCGCAGATGATTTCCACATCGGGATTTTCGGAGAGCCTGAACTCTCCGTATGGACCGGTGAAGGTGACCTCGTCTCCCTCTTTGAGACTGTGGATATACGTCGACGCAATGCCTCCAGGGACCAGGCGAACAATCAACTGGACCAGGTCGTGCTGGCTCGACGGAGAACTGATCGAATAAGCTCTGAACACAGGACCGTCGGGACCCGGCGCCATGATCTGAATGTACTGACCCGGCCGATGGCTAATCTCCGCCGGGTCCTCGAGCTTAAAGCTTACTTCACGTATATCGTAGGTGAGCTCCCTTGCGAGGGATACTCTTGCCTTGTATTCCTTTACGGCAAGGAGGTCTTCCGGAAGTTTGATGGTGAGATCTTCCTTTACCTTGAGCTGGCACGCGAGGCGCACTCCTCCCCGGAGCTCCGCTCTGGACATAAAGGGTGTTTCTGTGGGGAGTATCGGTCCGCCACCGCTTTCCACGGTTACCTTGCAATAGCCGCAGGATCCTTTCCCTCCGCAGGCCGAAGGTATGAAGATCTTTTTATCATAAAGGGCCGACAGCAGGCTTACCCCTCCCTTTCTCGAGAATACTTGTGACCCATCGTTGATGCTCACGGTGCACTCGCCGTAGTCGGCGAGTTTTTTTTCGGCAACGGCGAGTACCACCGCCAAACCGACAAAAATAGCAACGGTAATTCCCATTGATGTAAGGGCTGTTATCATCTACCTATTATCTCCTTGTCTTTACTTCACATGCTGAGCATGCCCGCGAATCCCATAAACGTCATCGCGATTACCCCGGCGATCAGCATGATCACTCCGGTACCCCGGAGGGATGTGGGAACATTCGAGTATCCCATTTTTTCTCTTAAGCCCGCCATGAGGGCGATGGCAAGTGACCACCCGATGCCGGTTCCCGCGCTGTAGAGAATGGTTTGGGAAAGGTTATAACTCCTTATTACCATAAACAGCGATGCACCAAGAATCGCACAGTTAACGGTAATGAGGGGCAGAAATATACCCAGGGCGTAGTAGAGGGTGGGGCTGTACCGTTCTACGAACATTTCCACAAACTGTACAAATGCCGCTATTACTGCGATGAAGATGAGAAACGAAATGAACTCGAGTCCCAGGGGAACCAATATATAATAATAGATCAGATAGTTGATAATGGTGGTAAAGAAGAGTACGAATATAACGGCGCTGCCGAGACCGAGGGCTGTGCTGATCCGGTTCGAACAGACCAGGAACGAACACATGCCTAGAAAGCTGGCAAATAAAATGTTGTTGGTAAAGATTGATCCGACGAGAATCGCCAAAAGGGGTGTTGCATTCATGTTCAGTCTTCCTCCCCGTCACGAGGGTTGATCGCGTTGAACACCCAGATCAGGAACCCCGCGCTGATAAAGGCCCCCGGAGCAAGGAGAAAAAGGACATTTCGCGGGTACCAAGCCTCGGATAGTATGGTAAAACCAAGAACGCTCCCCGACCCGATGAGTTCCCGGAAGAAACCGATAATCAGCAGAATAAGGGCATACCCGATGCCGTTTGCAATGCCGTCGACCATTGACGGCAGCGGCGGATTTTGGGTGGCAAACGCTTCGGCCCTCCCCATTACTATGCAGTTGGTTATGATCAAGGCTACATACGGGCCGAGTCGCTGTGACATATCCCAGTAGAAGGCTTTGAGTAATTGATCGAGGAGGATGACAAAGGTGGCTATGATGGCGACCTCGGCGATCATCCGGATCCTGTTCGGGATATGTGCTCGTAATACCGAAATAAAGAGATTCGACATGGTGAGCACGAATATGAGCGCTGCTCCCATAACGAGGGAGTTGTCCACCCGGTTCGTGACTGCCAGGAAAATGCAGATCCCGAGGACCTGATGGGTTACCGGGTTGGTCTTGTAGATCCCGTCTTTCATGATTTCAGCGAACCGCTTGCGGGTAAGGCCGGTTCCGCCGGCGGGCATATTATTGGACATTGCTGCTCATCTCCTTGCCGATGGTCTTTACCACCGCATCGATCATGATACCGACGCGGTCGGAAGTCATGGTGGCACCGGTAATGCCGTCAACCTGGTTCATTTTCGTGCTGCTGCCGGGTTTCACTACTTCGAAGCCGTATTCTCCCGATGGCGACACGATCTTTTTTCCTTCGAATTGTTTCTGAAACCAGGGAGCGCCGATTTCTCCGCCCAGACCCGGTGTCTCCTCCTGCTTGTAGAACCGGACGCCCCGGATGGTTTTCAGGTCGGGCTCCATAGCCAGCACCCCTGACACAGGTCCCCACAGTCCGGCACCGGAAAAGGGTACTGCATAGGCGAGGGGAGTGTCACTTGAGCCGTCACCGGGAACATACGTATAAATATCCAGCCCCCCCATCTCATGTACCGTGACGTTGGCATCATAAATGTCTATGAGCTCCGAGGCTGCCGCGTCTTCAGGAACAGGTATGCCCAGGGCGGACAGATAATTGCTGATTTCTTCCGCCTGTTCGTTGGCGTCACGGAAGGGTTTGAGTATAAACTCGGCCCCGGAAAGCAAAAGCGAACACACAACGGCGAGTATTGCTGCGAAAACAATAGTTCGGACCTCAACTCTCACGTACGTACCTCCGCATACTAACACGTATAACAACTTCATCGATCAGGGGAGCGCAGATATTTCCAAAGAGAATCGCAAACATAACGCCCTCCACGAATCCTGAGAAACTGCGGATGAGGAGGGTCATGATACCGATGAGTATTCCGTATGTCCATTTTCCCGACTTCGTAACCGGTCCGGAAACCGGATCGGTAGCCATGAAAAAGGCCCCGAACAGTAAGCCCCCGGACAGCAGGTTGAAGAGGACAGGGGCGACTGTTTCCGGTACGGCCAGGCGCAGGAGTGCATTCAGGAGTGCAAAGGAGCCTACTATCGATACGACGGTCCGCCAGTTCGCCACGCCCACTATTATCAAAAACAGCCCTCCGAGAATTATCGCCGCCGCACTCGTTTCACCGGCGCTCCCGGTTATCCTGCCGAGGAAGAGATCCAGGGGTACTGCTAGAACGCCCCCTTTCGCCGCTACAAGGGGGGTTGCAGAAGAAACAGCATCCACGGCGCGAAGACTGATTCCACTGACAAGTCTGCCCCAGGGCCCGCCTAAGGGCTCTATCCATGAGGCCGTCATCAGGGCGGGATAGCCGAGTGCAAGAAATATTCTCCCGACAAGTGCCGGGTTGAACAGGTTTCGTCCTGTTCCGCCGAAAATTTCTTTGCCGATGAGGACGCCGAACACTACACCGATGGCGACTGTCCACAGGGGGAGCCCCGGCGGGAGGATCAACGGGAAGATAAATCCTGTTACGAGAAATCCTTCGTTCACTTCCTCCTTCCGGATAACCGCGAAAAGCACCTCCACACTGCCGCCGGCTACGTACGATACGGCGAGCATGAGGAGAATTCTCCATCCGAAGAAATAGAGCGATGCGAGAAAGGCAGGTGCAAGGGCCACAATAACGAGGGACATGTACCTCTTAACGTCCATCGGATCCCGTCCCAGGGGGGAGGCTTCCGGCCGTATGCCCGGTTCCCGGAGGAAGGTGTCCATTGCACGGTACAGGGGATACAGACGACTGAGCTTTGCGCCGGGCGCAAACATCGGCGCAAGTTTGTCTATAAATTTATCGATGATCTTCATCTTTACGCCTCACTCACAGCTTCAAGTCTTTCCGTGATAATCTGCTCCCTGGCTTCGACGAACTGGCGCTGGAGCTCTATCTTGGATGGACACACGAAGGTACAAAGGTTGCAGTCGATACAGATTTCCAGCCCGGCTTTAACCGCCTCTTCCGGCATGTCCCTGTAAATGTACCTGTGGATGACCTGGGGCATGATACGGACAGGACACACCTTCTCGCACATTCCGCAGGAGATACAGGGCCTCACTTCTCCCCGCAATGAGACAGTGATGTGGCTGTCGGCATGATGGATTGCCGGACCTGCAAAAGCCGGGAATGCAGAGGTCCTGTTGAACCCGGGCCTCAGGAAGCTGATCACTTGCCTGTTTACGACCTCGGGAAGGAAAAAATATCCGTCGTCATCGTACTGAACGGCTGCCTCTGTAAGATCGACGGGTTCCCCCTTAAGAAGACCGCTGTTCAGAACGGCTTGTTTTTCCGGGGGAGCGGCGGTAACGGCAAACTCCTTCAGAGGGGTTCCTATGCAGACCGAGTAGTGCTTCGGGTCCTTTGCGCCGGGTCCGCCCAGGGTAACCAGGCGGCGGGCTGGAGGAGATCCCTTTGACAGCAGATCCCCGAGCTGTACGATTCCCTGCGCGTCGATCGCCCATACGACTGTGTCGCTTCCCGGAATACTGCCGTTTTTCCGGAGGGCTTTCAGCAGTATCCGCGGGTCTTCTACCGGATACCTCAACGGGACCGGGTGAATTCGTACCCATGCGAAGCCCGAGAGTTCACGGTACATTTTCAGTGCCACTGGATCACGCACCGCTGTCACGATAACCTCAACTTTGCCGTAATCATCCATGAGCCTGGGAAGGAAGCGGATGCCTTCGATCATGTTTTCCCAGGAGTGGGTGAGGACGACCCTGCCGCGTGCATGGAAAGGTTCTGCAATGACGAAATTCACAATAACCGTTTTCGGTATCTCGGAACCGTCGATAACCGGCATTCCCCGTGTAGCGGAGCTCCAGAATGCCGGCCACATACCGCCCCGTGCCAGGATGTTACGGGTCTGATCCGGAGTGGCATATTGAGATTTCAGCGGCTCGAATACTCCAGCCGCAGAACCGTCGGAATCCGCTTCCAGAGATAGGTAGGAATTTTCGGGATTTGCATCGAGAACGCGACCCGGTACCGGTGACGGCAACGCAATGGTGCCGCCGTCGACAACGGCGTGTGCCAGCGGCTCTCCTACGCCGACGCTTTGGCCGGACTTAAGGAGAGGGGTGTACTGTATGCCTTTTCGTAGAAGCCGGACCCTCAGAAGAGGGGGCACAGGAACTTCCTGTACTTCTCTCGACGGCCTGCCTGATACCCAGGGTGTGAAACCAAGACCCGGTAGTTTCAAAGTATTGTCCTTTTTATTTCTTGAGTTGTTTTATCATAGAATAGAATTGAACATCCGTCAATTTTTTTTCGACAAATTTTTTTTACTGTACAAACCGGTAATTAATAATAGTTTCTACTTCGGATATATCCCGGAGATTCGCCGTGGAAAAAGAGAGGACCCATATTTATTATGGAAACGGATGCGTTTTTTCCTCCGGTTTTGGAATAATTGTTTTGTAGATTCCCTTGAGCCAGTTCCTGATATCCGTGTCGTACCACCGGGAAAAGCGGTGTTCCGACGGTCCCCCGGGCATGTTGGTGTGGATGCTCTCCTCCTGGAAATCGATGATCATGCGGAAAGCAGGCGAGAATGTGGTGTCCCGGTTTCCGCTTCGATAGATCTGACCCTGACGGACTGTCGACCGCCCGCCGGGGAGATAATAGGGTCCCCGGTTGAAGCCTAATATTTTCAGCGGGGTATCGCCGAACAGAATGTGCTTTATAACAAACTTCTGCCCCGCTTTCCACGGTTTCGGTTCGACCTTAAGGGCCTTTTCCGCAACCTGCCTGAACACCTGGTCCCTGGTGCTGCCTCCGAACCAGGGGGACTGTCGTTTTAGAAGCACCCGGTCAAAACAGTGATAAAAACTGATGAACGTCCCTGTTTCGGTGTGCAGGTACTCGACAGCTCTTCTCCCGAACCCGAGATCGCCGAATACATACAGAAGGAGCTCCCGGTAAAACTGTTCGAAAAGATACGCACCCTTTGAATCGAGGGAGTAGGTCTTATCCCACTCCTTTAAGATTCTTCCCTGTTTGGTTTCCGGAAGGAGGGGGATAAGTATTTCCATAAAACGTGATGCCTGGTTCGAATAGAGGTCGGACTGGATCCGTTTCATGTCTTCACAGGTGAAATCATCTTTCTCTTCCAGGAGTTCCTGTATCCGCTCCGCCCGGTAGGGCCCCATGGCTTCCGGAATCGGTTTTGCTTTACCGTATTCGTTTAGATCATTATTTGCGGTTACGAAAAACCCCTGTTTCGGGTTCTTGATCCTGGGGAGCTTCTTATAATCAATAAAGCCGTCCCAGTCGTTGTTTTTGTCCCAGCCGGCCAGGGGAACGATCCCCCGAATTCCCTTCCGCCTCTTCGGCATCAACCCGGACATCTGGAAACCGATATTTCCACCTTTATCCGCCAGGACCCAGGACCAGGTGCTCTCCAGGCGGCCCAGCAGATCCATACCCTGGTCCACCGTTTCCGCTTCCAGTAGTCCGGGTATCATGTTGAGAGAGACGGCGCCGGAATCCGCTCCGCTCCACCGGGTAGACAGGTAATACCCTTCGATGTTTGGATCACCGTCCAGTATACCGTGATCGTTTTCATAAAAGGTAACGGTCACACTTGTGCCCTTTTTACCCTTAATTACCTCTTCCCTCTTTCTGAAGTGGATCCATCCTTCATGTTTCCTGTAATAAGCGCCGTCTTTGCACTGTTCCACCCATGAATCCACGGTGTCCATGAAAGAGTAGGTAACCCCCCAGGCCAGGTCCGAAGTCCTGCCTACCAGGAGTCCCGGGATGCCGGGCATGGTGCCTCCCATTGCAGACCTGCCGTTAAGATCAAATACTATTTCGTACCAGATAGCGGGAATTCGATTGCACTCCAGATGGATATCGTTGGACAGTATGGGTTTTCCGGATTGTGTCTTTTTTCCCGAGAGGACCCAGCTGTTCGATGCCATCAGCCTGGGAACAACGTTCCAGAGATCCACATTGGGAACCATCCTCTCGTTTAAAGAGACCTTTTCGATGAGATCCCTGTCGTACCCTTCCAAAAGGCCTGGGAACAAGTCTTCCAGTTTCCCGTCGGGCACCCCGGCCTGGACCATCTCGATAAAAAACCGTTCCAGTTCATCCTGGGCCTGGCTTAAAGAGACATATCCGAGAATTCTAATCAGGAGCTGCGAGTCACGGACCCGCCAGGGCTCATGTGTATACGGCAACAGTTTCAGTTCCCAGGGCAGTTTCTTTTCGAAGGCAGCGTTGATACCAGCAGTGTACATCTCCAGCAGGTTTGCTGTTCCGGAAGTAAGCTGTTTGTCCGACTCTTTCTCCCCCATCCAGTTCATCTTTCTGAAAAAGGTGTCGATTGCAAGATTGGCGTCGCTGGTCTGAAACTGTTCGGAAAGACGTCCCTGTCCCAGGGTCTTCATGAAAATCATTTCCATCCCACGATCCATCGCGTGAGCATAGCCGAAGCTGAAATACAGCTCCTCCTCCGTCACAGCGGTAATGTGAGGTATGCCGTTCCCGTCACGTTTGATATCCACTTTAAATTTCATGCTCTCCTCCTGCTGAAGCATAAGTCGGTCAAGAATAATGTGTCAAGATTT
>JAJSAL010000166.1 GCA_024274705.1 Spirochaetota bacterium | reverse complement strand
GTAACTGGTCTACAGCAGTAAATATTTTCTGTTGCCGATGCTCATCATTTTTGCGAAACATTTTTCCCCTCCCCAGGTTGGGTTAATCATATCATATTTCGATACAAAGGGGAATTCGTGACCTTTTTGCAGGGGAGTCATTAACAGTTTTATGCAGTATTTGACTACATTTATTTATATTGCGATGAACCCGGTTAGAGCTAAGATAACGGAGACCGCGACAGAATATGAATATAACGGCATCAGTTATCTGCAGAAAGGGGTATTGGATATCCTCGAGCGCCCGCCGAACCGTTTCCTGCATCAAGTGTGGACTAAAATACACCACTGCGAATAAACAGTACCTATTCATACATGATGTCCCATAATCGGTGTGTTGCGTGTTTGTTGCGGGGACGGAGGAATCGGCTCAAAACAACAAAAACAACATCACTGCAAATCCTAATCATATGGAAGTAAAAATCAACTATTCGGAGAAAGCGTATAAACAGCAAAAAAGATCAAAAAAAGTAATTCGAAAGATTATTCCGGCATCATTCGTAAAATAGAAGCGTTCGCCGGAGACCAGGGCGGAAACTTTGATGTTAAGCACCTAAAAGGAAAACTAGGAAGTTTTCAGCGACTAAGAACAGGGGACTATCGCATTATTTTTGATATGGACAAAGACACTATATATATTTACACTATAAAACACCGAAGGGATGCATATAATGATTGAAACACAGATAATTAAAGAAAATAATAAACCTGTTGCCGTTATTATTGATTACCAGGAATATTTAAAGTTACAGGCGTTGAAAGACGATCTTCTTGATTACCGGGAAGCGGTCGAAATTAAAGAAAACAATAAAAAATGGATCAGCCACGATAACCTTGACTAAGGAATTAGGAACCTAACTCTCATCCGTGAACATCCGCCTGCTCCGGACGCATGGGGGTGCAGGTTGTACCCAACCGACCAGCCCGCCCGCGCATACCCGATATGATTCGTTGTTAAAATAACCTTGTTCATCGGAAAAGCACCATGCCTCGTATTTGTTACCCCTTCACCCTGCACAACCATTTCCAATAACCGGAGAGATGAGTTTTCGTGTCATTCCTGTCATTTGTCATTCCATGTCACATGTCATTCCCATTCCCCATTCCCATTTTCTTCAACAGGACGCACATTTTCTGGGACGCAAGAGGGACGGAGGAATTGTTGTTTCGATACGCAGGGACGCAAGGGACGCACAACCGACCGACGCAAGAGGGACGAGGAATTGTTGTTATTATATTGTTAGGGAATTGTTGTTGTTAAGAAAATATCCGATAATGTGAGAGAGGAATATGAAAAGAACCGCCGGTATCATCCTATTGTTGCTCTTCACATGTACCTATCAGATATATTCACAGGATACTGGTTCAGAAGACGGGTCTGCATCCCTTCCCAGGGGATTCCGGAGCATTCTGCTGGGCATGACCCTGGAAGAGGCGAAACAGGCGTTATTGGAAGAACCTTACTTTAATTACCGGGGAGATCCGGATGTGAGTCTCTTAGCTGAGCCGAATAAAACTGTTATCGAGACCGACGGTGCCGTATACATTAAGAGAGGTTTTTTCCAGTTCCATGAAGATGCTCTTTATATCATCAATCTCTTTTTGGACAGGGATGAAATCGATCACTATTCCCTGTTTACAACGCTCCAGAAGAAGTATGGCGCCCCCCTTTCCTTAAGCCCTGAGGCGGTAATTTGGGAAGACGGAACCGTACGCCTTTCCCTGGAGCGGCCTCTTACGGTAAAATACATCGAGAAAGGCGTGTTTCAGGGGCTGCTGGAGAATAGTAAAATCCGTAAATCCCACATAACGCTGTCCCGGGAGGAGTTTCTTGACCAATTCTAAAAGGATACATGTCCTGCTTATTATATTTTTATTGTTTAGTACTGTTCTTTTTCATTCCTGCTCCGACAGGCTGAAGACAAGAACTCTGCAAGTGGGAAATACAACCTACAAGGTTGAGATCGCCAGGACAATGGAGGAGCGGGCCAAGGGACTTATGTACAGGAACCGGCTGAAACCGGAGACAGGCATGCTGTTTGTATTTCCGAGGGATCAGAAACCGAGTTTCTGGATGAAAGACACGAAAGTCCCTCTTTCCATCGCTTTCATCTCAAAAGACGGCATCATAAGAGAAATAATTCGTATGAAACCGTTGTCGCGAAAAAATATGGTGTCTACGTATTCAGTGCGCTACGCACTGGAGGTGAACCGGGGCGAATTTGAGAGGCTGGGCATAAAAGTAGGCGATAAGGTAATCATTCCTGAGGATCTTTGAGCTCAGGAAACAATTCCAGTGCCGGCTCATCACCGGTTTTTTCCGGTTCGTTAACCAGTATTTCGATCTTTTTCTCGATCCTGATCAAATCTTTTTCCAGGCCCTTTGCAAGTCCGATTCCCTCTTCGAACATGGCTACTGCGTCATCTAACGGGATGTTTCCTTCCCTCATCTTGTCCGCCAGTTCTTCAAGCCTGGTAAGTCGTTCTTCAAAGTTTTTCATCATTATCTCTCCAGCTTCCGCGAATGGTGTGTACCCGGGCTTCCATGTGATCGTCATAGAATCGTATCGTTATGTCCTCGTCTACTGCGGCTTGTGAGGCCGAGGTTATGCCGATTCCGGACCGGGTGTCGGTTACAAGGGCGAAGCCTTTTTTCAATATCCGGTATGGAGAACTCCCCTTCAGGTTTTCCAGAATCAACTGAATCCGGTGCCGTACTTCACGTATGATGTGACTGATCGAGTTAAGCATTGTTTCTTTGCTGTCATCGAGCCGGAGAAGGTAGGGCTGCACTATGATACGGAAATTCCGTTCCAGTTCCTCCGGTGTAAACCTGCTTATCACCATGCGTATATGCTGAAGATACTGCCGTATCGCTGCAGTGAGGGAACGGTGGAGATCTGCAATATGCTTTTCCAGCTCCACCCCGTGGACGGAAACAATTTCCGCTGCTGCAGAAGGGGTTGCAGCCCGGATATCCGCCGCAAAGTCGGAAAGGGCCGTATCTGTTTCATGCCCCACCGCGGATATTACAGGAATTTGTGATTCTGCGATCGCCCGTACCACCCTTTCTTCGGAGAAAGGAAGGAGGTCTTCCAGGGAGCCTCCGCCCCGCCCGGTAATGATCACATCACCAAGGTTGTAACGGTTGGCAATTCGGATCTGCCGGGCAATCTGTTCTGCAGCCTCCTCCCCCTGTACTGCCGCAGGAAGTATGAGGACGTCCAGGGGGGCCTTACGGGTTTTTAGTACCCGGATAATATCACGAACAGCCGCGCCTGTGGGAGAAGTTACAACGGCTATCCTGGAAGGAAACCGGGGCAGCTGCAGTTTCCGTGCCGGTTCGAACAGACCTTCCGCTGCCAGTCTCTTCTTCCGTTCCTCCAGCAGTGCAAGCAGTTTTCCTTCTCCGGCAGCCTCGATAGATTCGCATACGATCTGGTAGGATCCCCGTTTTTCGTACACCGAAAGGTTTCCCCGAACTATAACTACCTGGCCGTCCTCGGGAACGAAGGAGGAATAACGGATTCTGTTACGAAACATCACCGCAGAGATAACTGCAGAAGGGTCTTTCAGGGTAAAATAGTAGTGCCCGGTGCTGGAGGGCCTGAAGTTGGAAATCTCCCCTTCTACCCGGATATCGTGGAAAGGGGGTTCCAGATACCCCTTAATCTGCCTGGTGATTTCGGAAACTTTATAGACCCGCGGCTGTTCCGTTATCATGGTACCAAGTATACTTGTATTCCATGAGTGTGCAAGGTAGCATGACAGGGAGGAAGCCCTTGAAAAACCGTGGAAATTGTCGATATTAAGATTGTATGAAAACTATTGCCGTTCTTAATGCCATGGCTCTATCCGGATACGCCTTCGAAAAACTGAACCTGGGCAAATCCGCCTTTGAAATGGTACTGGAGTATGCTCAATCGATCCCCGATATCTCTTCGATTATTATTCTTCACCGGAAAGAAGAGATAGATGGCTGGAAAGGGAGTGCACAGGTCAGCATACTCCCTTGCACTTCCGTAACAATGAAAGATCTCCTGCATCTTTTAGAAGAACAGACAAAGAGCTTTGATACGGTATTCTATTTTTATGCAGACTGTCCCCTGCTGGATAAGGATATTACCAGGCGCATGTACGATAATCATAACAAATACTTTGCAGAATATACCTTTGCCGATGGTTATCCTTACGGGTTAACTCCGGAAATACTGAAACCTTCTGTTTTCCAGAGTCTTTCCAAGCTGGCTGAGAAAGGTGAGCTGCCGATTTCCAGGGATGGGATTTTTACCGTTCTCCAGAAAGACATCAATGCCTTCGATGTCGAGACGGAGATATCTTCAGAAGACCTTCGCCTCCTCCGTGTGTCCCTCTCCTGCGACACGAAGAGGGATTTTTCCCTGGTACAGTCTATTATCGATGCCGGAGGCACTGACGAGAAAACAATAACCGGTATTCTTCTTACCAGAGGAGAGATCTTAAGAACATATCCTGCCTATATAGGGGTACAGATAACTTCCGGATGTCTCCAGTCCTGCTCATACTGCCCCTATCCCAGGTTCGGTGGGGATATCCTGAGTAACCGAAATCAGATGGAAGTCCGGGAATTCAGGGACATTCTGGAAAAAGTCCACCGGTTTTCCGAAGATGCCGTTATCTGTCCTTCTCTCTGGGGAGAGCCCTCCCTGCACAGTGATGTTCCAGCGATTCTCGAAGCGATTCTCGAATATCCGGCATTTCGGGGAATTATAGAGACTTCCGGATTGGGCTGGTCACAAGAGCTGCTTAACGAACTGCGCAGCCTTACGGAAACGTACGATTCCGGTCCGGACCGGATCGACTGGATCGTGTCTCTGGATGCCATGGATGAACAACTCTACAGGGATCTCCGGGGTTCCGGAATGGAAGAAGCCCTCACGTTTTGTGAACTGGCAGGAGATCTCTTTCCCGGCAGGGTATATGTCCAGGCGGTGCGTATGAAAAAGAGTGAAGAAGATCTGGAACAATTCTTTCGCTACTGGAAAGACCGGTTGGGAAACGTAATCATACAGAAATATGATCACTTATGCGGGTTCCTGGATGAGAGAAAGGTAACCGACCTCTCACCGCTTAAGCGTTTCCCATGCTGGCATATCAAGCGTGATCTCTCGGTCCTGATGGACGGGACCGTGCCCCTCTGCCGGGAGGATGTAAACAGGAAACATATACTGGGGAATATTTTTACGGACTCCCTGGAAGATCTATGGCAGAGAGGGGACCGGTACTATGAACGCCATGTGAAGAGTGAATACCCGGAAATCTGTACAAGGTGTGATGAATACTATACCTACAACTTTTAATGCTCCCGGTGTTTCATACACGGTAATCGGGGGAAAGAAAAAGAAGAAGACAACCCATATTCCGCCGGAATTGTCGGTACTCCTCCTGAACCGCGGAAAACGGTTGTTCAAGGAAGAAGTACTTACCGGGCTGGAAAAGTTCGGTAACTGCGAAATATTATCCGTTGAAGGGAGCGGACAATCTTACGGAGTGGAAATCCTGGCTTCCCAGCATCCCCGGGTAAGGTTCCTGGTATTTCAGGACCCTGTTTCGTTGGGGAAGCAGATCAATACCGGAATTGAGGAAACCCACGGTAAGTTCATCCTGGTTATCTGGAACGATATGAAACTGCCTCCAGGTACTTCGCCGGACCGGCTGGTGGAGCGGCTGAAAAAGCAGAATAATCTTTGTATGGTACCCCTCATCCAGAATCATAAATTTGAGACAATCCCGACTATGCAGATACCGGCTTTCCAAAGGAATAAACTGAAAATGGTGGCACTCCCTCCCAAGGCGGACGGAATGTCCTCTCTCTTCCCTTCCGATTTCGCAGGAGTATACTGCAAGGAGAAATTCATTCTCTCCGGAGGATTCGATCACACGATAACCCATCCTTACTGGCAGAAAATGGATTTCGGGTTCAGAACACATATGTGGGGAGAGAGCATTCTCTGTGACACATCATTCCGGATCCAGTACCTGGAACATATTCCAACAGAAGATACCACGCCGGACAGGAGCTACAAGCTGTTTTTTCTGAAAAATCTCTGTATACGGTTTCAGGGAGATACGGGATCACTTCCCTGGTCCCGGTACATTCATTATCTTACGAAATCCGGAACCGGAATATTCGAAGCTTTCCAGGAGTTCAGGCAGGTCAGGAGCTGGGTGGAAATCAATAAATACCGATTCAAACAGGACGCTCGGAGTGTAACAGAATTATGGGAAATACCGGAAATCTAACAGCATTATTCCTTCAGGCACGCCTCGCCTCATCAAGGCTCCCGGGAAAGGCGCTTCTTACTCTAGGCGGGAAGACGGTACTGGAATTGACGATGGAAGCGCTGAAGAAGGTGGAAACCGACATTCATGTCCTGCTCACCGATCATGACAGTTACCCTGTGTTCCGGGAGTATGCCATGGATAAAGGTTTCGAGATATATGAAGGGCCCGGGGATGATGTCCTGGCACGGTACGTCCTGGCAGCAAGGACGTACGGAGTGGAAACGATTGTACGTGCCACCGGTGACAATCCTGTCGTATCCTGGGAACTGGCGTCCAGGATCATGCGTCTTCACCTGGAACACGGTGCAGACTACAGCGGTTTTCAAGGTATGCCCTTGGGGCTCGGTGTGGAAGTCGTCCAGGCCCGGGGTTTGGAAACAGCGTTTTCCGTTTCGAAAGACCGTTACGAGAGAGAACACGTGAGCCCCTACGTGTACCGGCGGCCGAAAGAGTATATCGTGTACAAACCGGAGATCGCATCCCCGCTTCGCTGCAGGGAAGGGAGGGTGACCCTGGATACCCTGGAGGATTACCGTTTGTTACGGGTTCTTTTCGACGAACTGTACGAAGGGTATCCCCTCCCGGTGGAAAAGACCGTATCCTGGATCAAAATGACGCAAAAACACTTCGTACACGATACGATACCAGTATGAAAGGAAGGGTCCTCATTCTGCCTTCGGTCAGGAAAGGGGACGGCCTCGGCCATTTGAAGCGCAGCTGTGCACTGGCGGAACAACTGGGAACATCGGCGGTGTTGAACATTCCCGAATCCTCCCGGGCGGTACGGGAGTTGGTTAAGTCCTGCTCCGCGGAGTGCATCTGGGGCCCCCCGCCTGATAAAGGCCGGTGGGACCTGGCAGTACTGGATCAGCGTAACAGTGATAAGACGTTGATTTTCCGGTTACTGGACCGGGGGATTCCAGTCGTAGGTATCGATGAAGGGGGGTCTTCCAGGACCTATTGTTCGTACCTGATAGATATGCTGCCTTTCCCGGACTCCTGGAGTCTCCCCAACATCTATGCCCCGGGGTTCCTGGATCTTCCGGTTCGGAAGCCGATGAAACAGGGGGAAATATGTTCGGTTCTGGTAACTTTCGGCGGCGAAGATCCTTTCAGACTGACGGAAAAAGCCATCGGGTTTTTTATAAGGAGAGGTTTCTTCGACCCCTCCATGATGACAGCCGTACTGGGGCCTCTTTTTTCCAGTCAGACCATCCCCTCGAACGTGAATGTTCTCGATAAGCCGGGCAATCTGAAAGAATTGCTGCCCCGGTATGACCTGGTGGTCACTTCCTTCGGCCTGACGGCTTACGAGGCGGCAGCATCCGGCGTTCCCGTTCTTATCCTCAACCCCGGGAGGTACCACCAAAAACTCACATCCCTTTCGGGTTTTCCCGGAATCGGAGTCCTGAAGCCGAACGAAAGAAAAGTACGTAAGTTTTTAGGTGATCCGGACCTCCTTCGGCGGCGAAGCGTGGTGCCGGTGCCGGAAAAGAACGAATCTCTGAAGGACCGGATCAACCGTATACGCACCCATCCTTTCCCTGGGTGCCGGGTGTGTGGAAAAAAGATCAATCCCGCTATCGGGAGGTTTCCGGAAAAAACGTATTTTCGCTGTTCTCACTGCGGTACCGTATACATGGAACGGTTTTCAAAGGAGAAAGGGTACGGCCGGGACTATTTCTTTTCCGATTACCGGAAACAGTATGGAAGGACCTACCTCGAGGATTTCGAACATATCAGGGAGCAGGGCAGGCGCCGTGTACGGGCCATAAAAGAGATATTACCTGTATCGGGAAACGGGAAGGCAAGGACGCTTCTCGATATAGGCTGCGCCTACGGACCGTTTTTGTCCGCCGCCCACGAGGAGGGGTTTGCAGTTTTCGGCATCGATGTTTCAGAACCGGCTGTCCGGTTCGTACGCTCCGAATTAGGTTTTTCCGGATGCTCCGTTTCCCTTGAAGATTTCGAACCTGCTTCGATGTGTAACCGGGGAACCTTTGATGTTGTTACTCTCTGGTACGTGGCCGAACATATTGAACGCCTGGGAGCCATGCTGGAGAAAATTTCCGGTTTTTTACATAAGGGAGGTGTTCTTGCCCTTGCAACACCTAACGGTAAAGGCATAAGCGGACGGACAGGGTGGACGGATTTTCTGCGTGACAGTCCCGACGACCATTATACTGTCTGGACCCCGGGATGGACGAAGAAGGTTCTCAGGAAGTACGGTTTTTCTCTCAGGAAGGTGATTCATGCCGGGCATCACCCGGAACGGTTTCCCTGCAGGAGGATTGCCCGGAGGAGGGGAGGGTATGCTTTACTATCCGTTATCAGCAGAACCTTCCGTCTGGGAGACACATTTGAAGTGTACGCGGTGAAACAGGATGGGTAAGTCGATTTTGATCCTTGGCGGAGGGATTATGCAGTTGCCGGCA
Source organism: Spirochaetota bacterium (assembly GCA_024274705.1). GTDB lineage: Bacteria > Spirochaetota > Spirochaetia > SPDA01 > JAJSAL01 > JAJSAL01. Next base: position 4,144 of record JAJSAL010000166.1, on the reverse strand, counting down.
ATCAGGATTGCCAGGGGGAAAGGGTGGCACGTAATCGTGGCTGACGGCAATCCGGAAGCACCAGGGAGAAAGCACGCTCACCGGTTCGAACATGTAGATTTAAAAGATCTCGACGGCATGTATCACGCCGCACTTTTTCACAAGGAAAAGGGCGGCCTTGACGGTGTCTTTACCGCGGGTACTGATTTCTCGACAACGGTGGCGTATGTCGCGGAAAAACTGTCCCTGCCGGGCATACCATACGAAGTTGCTGTAACAGCTTCGGATAAAGTGCGGATGAGAAGGTGTTTCAGAGAGAAGAACATACCATCCCCAGGGTTCTGGTCCCTTTCCAACGTGGATGATCTTCAGCTGATTCGGGGTGAACTGACGTATCCGCTGGTGGTGAAACCGGTGGATAACATGGGCGCCAGGGGAATCCGCAAGGTCTCCGATGACGAAGAATTACAGGAAGCACTACCGGAAGCCTTTCGCTTTTCCCGGTCTGCGAAAGTAATCATTGAAGAGTATATCAGCGGTCCTGAATTCAGTACCGACGCAGTGGTGTGGGACGGGAAGATATGGATGTGCGGTTTCGCGGACCGGCATATCTATTTCGAACCCTATTTTGTAGAGCTTGGCCATACCATGCCGACGGATCTTGACGAGGACACCAGGCGTTCCGTCGAAGAGGTGTTCTTAAGGGGAATCGCAGCAATCGGAATAACCCTGGGAGCCGCAAAGGGAGATATCAAGCTGTCCCCCCGGGGACCGGTTGTCGGTGAAATCGCCGCACGTCTTTCCGGTGGATACATGTCGGGATGGACATTTCCCTATCACAGCGGGGTTGAAGTGACCGGAGCTGCACTGAATATTGCAGTGGGGGACCCCCCGGGGGACCTGGAACCCAGTAAAAACCTGGTGGCAGCGGAGCGGGCGTTTATTTCCATACCTGGAATAGTGAAGGATCTCCTGGGACAAAAGCAGGCAGAGACCATACCCGGGATACAGGATGTCTTTCTGACTGTTGACAGGAATGATTCTGTATGTTTCCCAACCAACAACGTACAGAAATGCGGAAATGTGATAGCTCTGAATGAAAAGAGGAAAGATGCCGTTGAAACTGCTCAACAGGGTACAGCGTGTATACTGGTGATCCTGGAACCGGATACGGAAGATACCCGGGATTTTCTCCTTCGAAAAGGACATTCCTGGGCCCCCGATGCGTACGCCCTGAGGGCAGAACAGAATCAACGTGCCCTGGCAGGCATGCCCCGGGGGGTTGTTCCCGAGCTTTCACGGTGTTCAGCGATTCTCCCCCTTCCGGTTCCTGAAGATGAGAACACCGTTGACTGGAACGGTATCCCGTTCCATACTGCCCTGGACAGGGTATTAAGACATGCCCGATGCAGGTGGATCACTTCCCCTGAAGCGGCACCCGGCGGATGTTTTTTAGGCTCTCTTTTCTGGAGAGCCTTTCTGCGGGGGGGGTATCAAGGGGGGATTTGGATCATCGAGTCTTTGAATTCGTTGTCCTCCAATAAGGAAAAACTGGATACATTTATAGCGCTATGGGAATAAAGAGGTCCGGAAGCTGGATACTTCTCTTCTTACTCTGCAGTATCTCGATCCTGGGGGCAGACAGTGCGCTTTTGTCTATCATCGAAGAGAACGATATGCGGCTGTACTGGGACAGCCAGAGAAGTCTGGGTGTGGTTAGGTCCGGAAAGCATTCCCTTACATTTAAGGCAGGATTTCCCGGTATGGTGAAGGATTACGCCACGGTTTTGCCTGAAGCGGATGTGTACTTTGAACAGGGTGTTTTAAAAGTCTCAGAGAAGGGTGTAGATGCTCTGGAATCTCTTGCAGCGGCTGCCATTATCGCCGGAGATGTACCGAGAATTGCCGCAATCCTTATCGATCCCGGTCATGGTGGGCGGGATCCGGGTACCATCGGACGTCATAAAGGAGATAAAGGAGATGAAGAAGAGCTGATCCTGCAGGAAAAAGATATCGTTCTGGATGTATCGCTGGATGTATTCCGGCGCCTGATGAAGAGATTCACAGATAAACGAATTATTCTTACCAGGAATTCAGACTCATACCCAAGCCTGGAAGAAAGGGTCGACATGGCAAACGAAGTCGAACTGGGCACCTACGAGGCCATTATCTTTGTTTCCATACATGCAAATGCTTCTCTCAACAGCGGTGCAAAGGGGTTTGAAGTATGGTATCTGCCCCCGGATTTTCGCCGGTCCGTACTGGACCCGGAATCAGTGGATGACGGCAGGGAGGAAATTCTTCCGATTCTGAATACCATGCTGGAGGAGGAATACACCGTGGAAAGTATCCTCCTGGCAAGGAACATCCTGGAAGGAATTAACGGTGCGGTAGGGGAGCTGACAGAGGACCGGGGACTGAAAGAGGAGACCTGGTTTGTGGTACGTAATGCAAAAATGCCCTCCGTTCTTGTCGAACTGGGCTTTGTAACGAATAAGGAGGAGGCTGAACTGCTGGCAGACCAGGACTACTTGATGAAACTGTCGGAAGGTATATATAATGGTATCGTCGATTTTATAACTTATTTCGAGTCGACAAAAGGATTTACCGAATAGTATGTTCAATTCTGCGCCCAGGAGGGGTAAATCCCGTTTTGTATACGTTTTTGCGGGTTTAATCGCCGGTTGTTTCCTCCTTTCTCTCTTCTTATTTCTCTTTATGGAAAATAACCTGGAGCCGAGGGTTATGCTCTTTCCTGGTGTGAATTTGAGTAAACAAACAGGTGAAATCCGGTATGTACCACGACAGGCGACCATGGAGGAAAGAATCGAAAAATACATCCAGGAGCTCATTCTTGGACCTTCACGGATGGATCTTTCAAGGCTTTTCCCGGAACATACGAAACTGCAGTCGGTGATACTCCGGGATAGTACACTCTATGTCGATTTCAGCGAGGATCTGCTGTTCCAGGGAAGGGATGACCCCCTTACTTTTGACGAAACCATCGAACTTTTTCGCCGGTCGTTGATAATAAATTTTCGATGGATAAAAAAAATGTATATAACGATTAACGGGCACCTTCCCGACAATTGGAATGAAACAGAGGGAAACAAAAAAAAGAAAAGTCGTTGACAAACGATGTTCCATCTGTATAATTTTAATCAAATAAGGTAATTATGTAGTAAAAGGAGTATTGGATGAAACGGGTCGTTATTCTTCTATTTTGTGTAATTGCAATGGTTTGTGTAACCGCCTCAGTGTTTTCGGAAGAATCGGTTCTTATAGATTTCTCCGAACTGGCAGCGGATTACGCACCTGATGGTTCCGATACACCAACGGAAAACGAAGCAACAGTCATCGATTTTGCTGATAAAGCCGGCACAGGTTTTACTGAAGAAGAGAAAATTATGATGAAAACCTCCCTGGCACTTAACAACTGGGAAGTCGAACTCGCATCATCTTCTAAAACCGTATTCAATATGAGTTATTCGATGACCAAAGAAGTACCGGTACGGGAAGATGCAAAGAGGTATGCAGGAGAAAAGGTACTTGGTGTTCGTGTTCGTTTCCCGACGGAGCCGTACAATTCCTGGGCACTTGTAAAACCGCCTTTTGAAATACCCTTCTACATGAAGAGGACCGTGCTTCAGAGCGATGGAACTCTTGTAGAAGACCAAGAGGATGCCCAGGGAAGCAAATTCGACGGATATGGTGTAATCAAGAACGTTGGTGTGATCAAATCGATTTCTTTAAACGTGCTGGGGCTCAATTTCCCGATGGGGATGGAGTTGGTACTGAAAGATCAAAACAACAAAGAATACGGTATGTTCATGAGCTATATGGATTTTGACGGCTGGCGTACGATTACCTGGGAAAATCCCAATTATATTACTGAAGTCAGGAACAGGGAGCTTCGGAGGTTCCCCCTCTATCCAAAAGCGACACCGGCTTATAAACTTGTGGGCATTCGTTTTTTCAGAGACAGGTCACAGGAAGGCGGAGACTTCATCGCATACATCAAAGACATCTCGATGATATATGACAAAGCAGTCCTCACCCTGGACGCCGATGTGAACAACGAAGAAGTATGGGGCATACTGCAGAGCAGGGAAGATTCCAGGAGAAACGCAGAGTTTGCTAAACTCGGCGAATTACAGATCTTAAG
>JAJSAL010000002.1 GCA_024274705.1 Spirochaetota bacterium | reverse complement strand
GGCGTGGAGAATACCGATTTTATTCTGCACTTTAAGCGCCGTTCTTCCCGTGGTAGCCCCAATGCGCTGTTCCAATTTCGACAACCCCGAACGGTACAGCACCTCTGAGAGGGTGTCCAGGGAATTCTCGTACAGGTTTTCGACTTCCATCCGTGTAGGTTCCGCAATGGTGAAGCTGCTCTCACCGATGGGAAGGGGCGGGTACCGGTCCCGGACAGTGCGGATCGGAAGAAACTCCATCCTGTTTGCCGGGGCATGCTCTTTTACCAGGCGGGACCCGGTTTCCCAGGCGGAGAAGAACCCTTCCTGCAGTGCCGTGGTCTCCATCGGGATCCACAATGTTCCTTCGTAGGGAATCACTTCCAGTTTGTCTGAACTGAAAAGCCACTTGCTTCCCGCCGGCTCCTCTGAATCGAAGGCGACAAAAACGTGTCCCGGTGTTGTCATGATTGCAGAGCTGATGCCGGCGGACTCGAAGAGGGATCCCAGGAGGACTGTTGTGTCGTCACAATCGCCGGACCGGATGTACAGCGTGGTCCGGGGAAACCGTACGGTATCGACAACCTCTTTTTTCCCGAGTATGGCAGAGATGGGAGAATCCGGATCTTCTATATAGTGTATGGAATAAGCACCCAGGGCATCGCTGATTCTTGCAGCCCTGCGTACCTTCGGAGGCAGTCCCGCCCACCTTTCTTCATCCCCGGGAGTGAGGACCCGGTGGGAAAACCCGGATACGGTATCCTCGTTGGGCATGAAAAATGCCGCAAGCTTCCCTGTGTCATCCCAGGTGAGGGCCGTACGCCTGTACAGGGTCACCGTCTTGTTTATTGACACGGTAACCTTCCGGTTTCCAGCGCCGGCTGTTACCTCGATCCTGGCCTGGACAGGCAGGTCTTCCTGCAGGTCGAAGATCTGTTCATTGAAAAGACACTTTAAGTCAAGCACCGTATCTTTTCCCTTTGGAAGACGGGACACTACAGCCGAATCTGCGGGAAAATCCATAAACTTGCGTATATATAGGGTAGCCTTCACATCATAAAGGTCTTCCCCTGCCACGTTTGTCACCCTTACCATGCCGACCGGATTATCCCTGTAGTAGTGGATAAGGGAAGGAAAGAGGTTCTCCAGCTCGGTTTCCGCGATGATCATGGCGTTCCGGTCCCCGCCGGGGACCGCGGTTTTTTCAGCAAACCTCCTCTTCAGATATTCATACTCCTGTCTTGCCTCCTGTTCATTTGGATCGTAACTGAAAATTTTTTCGTACTGCTGTACCGTGAGGCTGTAATTCTGCCGGGCGGACTCGGGACCCAGGGTGTCGAGTATTTCCAGAGTCTTATCTTTGAGTTCAGAAGCTTTCGATTTGAGAATCGCCACTTCGATAGCATCGAGACGCTCAACAGCCTCCTGGTGGAACGGATCGATTTCCAGAACCTGTTCCCAGTACGACTTGGCCAGCTCGAAGGCTCCCTTGCCCTCATACACCTCTGCTTTATGAGACAGAAGATCTGTATTGTCCGGTTCCAGGACAATCCTTCTCCCTAAAGCCGCCATTTCCTCTTCGAAAGGATTGGAAATTGAATTTTCCCGGGTGTAGGAAGTATCGAGAAACTTCAGAATCCTTCTTCCCATCATATCCGTCAGGTATACCAGGCCCCGTTCAGGATCCACTCCCACAAACGCGGTCTGGGGCAGGGTTTCAGCCGTACCTTTTCCTATCGATGTCATCCTCCACACGGGCATACCGTTCTTACGAAACCTCCAGAGCTCTCCGTTAGAAAAGAGGATAAAGCTTCCGTCCGGATAGACCGCCATGGAAAACGCAGCCAGAGAGATCTTCTGATCCACTACGGGAATAACCGTGTCCAGAAGTGATCCGTCGGGTGAATAGATGAGGACCCGCCGTTCCATACCGTCGAATACCCAGATATTACCCTCCGGTCCTGCAGTTGCAGCAGTGATAAACGAGTAGGTGCCTGGAAACAGGTCCAGGCTCGTGCTCTTTCTCCCTTCTATCCTGGTGGCCAGTTTTTTCATCAGGTCTATGATCACGATGGTGCCGTCAGGCAGACCGACAAAGGGACCCTGCACTTCCACACCGGTACGCACACGTATCGGTTTCGGCGCCCCTTCGATAACCTTGTATACCTCTCTTCCCGCCGAAGGTTTCAGGTAGATAGTACCCCCGGGAGTGACTGAAACACCGAAGGCGTAAGTGTAATTCCCCTGTTCGGCCAGCGATTTTCCCGGTTGACCGATAATCCGGAAATTCCTGTCCATTTCGACACACATGGATATAAATCCGATGAGAATGTTTCCGTTGTTTTTAACTGCAATGGAGTAGGGAAAGAGCTGCATCGGCATGCCGGTGGAGAGAGACTGGCTGATAAAATCGGCAGAGAGTTCTTCCACCAGGAGGGGACCGGCCTCCAGATTGTCCCCCATATAGCGGTGAAATGAACTCCAGAGGTAAAAAAACAGATTGGAAAAGTGGGATACCCGGTCATCCAGCAGACTTCCGATTACCGCCATGGATATCGCTTCTTCTGTTCCGGAATCCTTAAGGGTAAAACTTACAGTAGTATCTTCCCCGTCTCCTACAAGGACAGTCTGCAGAACGTAATCAGGATTACTGCCGCCATCAGAAACTATTTCGAAGTAAGAAGAATAGATCCGGTTGGCTTTGAGAACAGCCCGGGAAAGGAGCTTCTCCAGAACATTGCCCTTTTCCCCTTCATAGCCAACGATGGTTTTTTCGAGAAAAATCCTGTCAGTGCCGAAAACTCCTGCACAGCTGAGCAGAAACAGGGTAACAGATACGATTATAGTCTTCATCATCGGCTCCTGATATAGAGTATAGTCCATAAGTACAGGAAATTATACCAAACCTTGCCTGGTTACCGGCTATATTGAGACTTTCGACTCTTGCATTCCTTTGTTGATACAGCTACTATGCCAGTACAAAAACAGTTACTGATTTCATAAGGGGGTATCAGTGATTTCTCAAGGTCTTACGTTAACGATTTTGGGGATGGTTATCGTTTTTATCTTTCTTTCCCTTCTCGTCCTGGTAATGGTCATCCTTTCTGCCATTGCAAAACGGGTCGCAAAGGACCCTGAAGGCTCCGAAGATAAGAAGGGAACGCATATCAAACCTTCCGACAGTACCGAAGAAGAACTCGTCGCGGCCATAGCGGCTGCCTATTCTCAAACTTAACAAAATAACGAACAAAGGAACGGTACATGAAAAAAGAAGTAAAATTTATGATTACAGCTTTTCGTGACGGTTTTCAGTCCGTCTTCGGGGCCCGGGTGTTTACCAAAGACTTTCTGCCGGCTGTAGAAGCAGCAGCAGAAGCGGGTGTCGAACATTTTGAAGCAGGCGGCGGGGCCCGTTTTCAATCTCTCTATTTCTACTGCAACGAAGACGCATTCGAAATGATGGATTCGTTCCGGAAAGCAGCCGGCCCAAAGGCAAATCTTCAAACCCTTGCCAGGGGCATCAATGTTGTCGGCCTGGACTCCCAGTCGCGGGATATCGTGAACCTGCACGCGAAAATGTTTAAAAAACACGGCATTACCACCATTCGGAACTTCGATGCCTTAAACGACGTAAACAATCTCATCTACAGTGGTCAGTGTATCGTGGACGCCGGGCTGAAGCATGAAGTATGTGTAACCATGATGGAACTGCCTCTGGGGTGCGAGGGTTCCCACACTCCGGAATTCTACATAGGTGTGCTCAAACAGATTCTCGATGCGGATATTCCCTACGATTCCATCTGTCTCAAGGATGCCTCGGGTACGTCCACCCCGGCAAAAGTGTATGCCACGATCAAGGAGGCACGGAAGATGCTGGGGAAGGAACCCCATATCAGCTTCCACTCCCACGAAACCGCGGGAACGAGCATTTCCGCATACAAGGCAGCCCTGGAAGCAGGCGCCGACCAGGTAGACCTTTCCATGGCCCCCTGCTCCGGCGGGACCTGTCAGCCTGACGTCATCACCATGTGGCATGCCTTAAGGGGGTCCGAATTCGACTTAGGGGTAGACATCAATAAAATGGTAAAAGCCGAAGAAGTGTTCAAGAAGTGTATGAGCGATTATTTCGTGCCTCCTGAGGCAAAAGCGGTGGAACCCCTGATTCCGTTCTCTCCCATGCCCGGCGGTGCTCTTACGGCAAACACACAGATGATGCGGGACAACGGCATCCTGGACAGGTACGCGGAAGTGGCTAAAGCCATGGGAGAAGTTGTTGCCCGGGGAGGATTCGGCACATCGGTAACCCCGGTATCCCAGTTCTACTTCCAGCAGGCCTTCAACAATGTGATGATAGGGCCCTGGAAGAAGTTCGCCGAAGGGTACGGTAAGATGGTGCTCGGGTATTTCGGTAAAACCCCGGTAGCACCGGATCCGGAAATCGTGAGGCTCGCTCAGGAACAGATGAAACTGGAGCCTACTACCGAGATACCCCTGGATATCAACGACAGGGACCCCAACAAGGGAATCGATGCTGCCAAAAAGATGCTGAAAGAGGCGAATCTGCCCATAACCGACGAAAACATTTTTATAGCCGCGGCGTGTAAAGAAAAGGGAATTATCTTTCTCCTGGGTAATGCAAAAACCGGGGTTCGCAAAATTTCCGAAGAAAAGAAAAAGGCGGCCCAGGAAGCACCGAAACCGAAATCTGCAGCTGGGGAGTACACGGTAACAGTCGGCGGAAACTCATACGCCGTCAAACTGGAAAAAGACAAAGCTGTCGTCAACGGCAACCCCTACTCCATATCTATTGTTGAAGGGATCAGGGAAGCTCCGAAATCCACAGCTCCTGCATCTGCATCCTCCGTACCCTCTGCACCTGCACCTGTATCCGCCGGCGGGACATCAAAAAAAATCGAAGCTCCCCTTCCGGGACTTGTGCTCCGTATAGAAGCCGCGGCTGGTGCATCGGTTAAGAAGGGGGATGTAGTACTGATCCTGGAATCCATGAAGATGGAAACTGAAATCTACGCACCGGAAGACGGGATCGTAGAATCCGTTTCTGTCGGCCAGGGAGACCAGGTGAAAGCCGGAGACATTCTGGCTGTAATGAAATCTTCCATCGGTACGGTTCCTGCACCGGCGGCCCGGCCCACGGTAACGGCAAGACCCGTACCTTCAGGTGGGGGCAGCAAAAAGGTGGAGGCACCCCTTCCGGGACTGATTTTAAGGATCGAGAAAAACAAAGGATCCCGGATAAAGGAAGGGGAAGTACTCCTGGTCCTGGAATCGATGAAGATGGAAACCGAAATCTACGCACCGGCAACCGGAACCGTAACAGACATCATGGTAAACCAGGGAGATCAGGTGAAAGCCGGAGACACCCTGGCAGTGATCTCAGGATAGGGGAACAGCAATGAGTTTATCACAATCCCTTTTAAGTTTTGTGGGGTCCATGGGTATTACGAACTTTACCTGGGGCCAGGTGGTTATGATCCTGGTGGGCCTTCTTCTGATATATCTTGCCATTAAAAAACAGTTCGAACCCCTTCTCTTAATTCCGATCGGCCTCGGAGGTATCCTGGCTAATGTTCCTCTTGTCCAAATTGCCGGACCCGAGGGATTTTTAGGAATCATTTCCCATTCCGGTATCGCTAACGGTATCTTCCCTCTGTTGATTTTTATGGGAGTGGGCGCTATGACCGATTTCGGACCGCTTCTCGCCAATCCTAAAACCGCCCTGCTGGGAGCTGCCGCCCAGTTCGGCATTTTCACCACTCTTCTGGGGGCTCTGGCGTTAAGCGGACTCAATATACCCTTCCTTGGAGAAATCAATTTCTCCCTTGCCGATGCAGGGGCAATCGGTATTATCGGCGGTGCCGACGGACCTACGGCGATTTATACTGCCAGGAAGCTGGCCCCGGACCTGCTGGGAGCCATAGCAGTATCGGCATATTCCTATATGGCCCTGGTCCCTATCATACAGCCCCCCATCATGAGGCTTCTGACATCGAAAAAAGAACGGGCGATCAAGATGGAACAGCTCCGGTATGTATCTAAACTTGAGAAAATCCTCTTCCCCCTCGCCGCCTTGGGACTCTGTATCCTGCTCCTTCCGGACGCTACCCCACTTATCGGGTCACTGATGTTCGGAAACCTGGTAAAAGAGTGCTCAGTTGCAGACAGACTCTCGAAAACCATGGAAAACTCCCTGATCAATATCGTGACGATCTTCCTTGGTCTCGGCGTAGGTTCGAAACTCTCTGCGGACAAATTTCTGACCGGTGAAACCATTTTTATCTTACTTCTTGGTCTCGCTGCGTTTACCGTGGGAACCGCCACCGGTCTGCTCCTGGCTAAACTGATGAACACTTTTTCGAAAAAGCCGATCAACCCTCTTATCGGGGCAGCCGGAGTCTCTGCAGTACCTATGGCAGCACGGGTTGTCAATAAGGTGGGAACCGAAACGAACCCGCAGAACTACCTCCTCATGCACGCCATGGGTCCCAATGTTGCCGGTGTTATAGGCTCTGCTGTCGCTGCCGGCGTCCTCCTTTCCATCGTTCCAACGATGATGGGAGGTTGATACCGTGTGGCAATGAGATTTATTTTGAAGAGTAAAAAGCTGGTAAAGATTTTACCGGATGGTAATACTCCAGCGATACTCAACTGGCTGACAATATTGTATTCGTCGAGAAAACCCTTTGCCGGAATATAAGGTGTTGGCATTAGTGGTTTCTTTCTTCTTTCTTTATGGATACTGTGGATAAGTTGATTATTCTTCTCATGCGGTCTTTTTCTCCATTTCGCTATCCCCGTAGAACACTTCATCCGGATGCCGAGATCCTCGACCATTGCTATCCAGTCCAGGGTGGTGAACTGACTTCCCTGATCGGTGTAACTAATCCCCGGAGGGCCGAAGCGTTCTACTGCCCACGTCAGAGTGAAGAGAACCGGCATCCCATCCATAGTATTCGCCAGATTCCATGACAACACCTTCCGGCTGATACACATCGATAATAGCACACAGATAGAGTGTGCCTGACGGCAACTGGAATATAGGTAATATCCACGTGCCGGACCTGATTCTCCCTCACAATCTCTTTCCCGTGAAACAAATAAGGAATTACTACATGCACTCCCATTTCCCTCCGGAGCCGCTGGATCCGTTTGAATGAAAGCGAGACACCAAAGCGATCTCCGGCTTCAAGAGCTATTTTCCGGTACCCATAGAAGGGTATGTCGTCGCCCAGTTCACTTATGAGTTCTTTGTCGTGCTCTTCTTGTTGTATATGCTTCGGATCTTCTTTGATGTTAAAAGTACCACGAGCGGGGTTTCCCGAGAAAGTCACACCGCTGCCTAATCGACAAATGGTCATGTTCAGGTTCAATGAGATATCGGGTCACTTGGTAATCCCTGAGTTATTGGGGGAAAATCCCTATGGCGTGACCATATTAGGAGATGATCTGTATTGCAAGCAGCCGGTGTGTGAGTGTGTGAGACTATGCTCGGTTTAGGGTATAACTTCATCCTGACATGTAAATATTCATCCCATAAATACTTAGCCGAATGGATCGAGGCCTGCGATCCGAAAGAAGACTTACATGAGATGGTGGTAAAACGCTGGACGGGAAAAGAGCACCTTTATTTTCGTTACCGCTTTTCTAACGATGTACCGCTTTAAGACGGGAAAGATGCTCTGCGTGTCAACTGGGCCGAGCTTACTATTATCGATGCTAAAGGGAAGGTGAGGAAACGCCACTCGTTTGCCACCAATCACCGGATCACCAAAGAGAATGTTGTCTCACTAATTGAGGCCGGGCGGGGGCGGTGGAAGATAGAGAACGAACACAATAACACGCTTAAAACCAAAGGATATAATCTTGAACATAATTTCGGTCATGGGAAAGAGAACCTTTCTCTGTCCTTTTTCAACACTCAGTATGCTTTTAAAGAGGATTTTACCGCCGGACTCCGTGACAATAGAAGAAGGAACAACAGGATGACCTTAGGGAAAGG
>JAJSAL010000165.1 GCA_024274705.1 Spirochaetota bacterium | reverse complement strand
GTTTATCGGAATATTGATAAATCCGACAATGCTTCTTGAAATACCAAGACCGGTCCACAACACTGTCAACAAGAGAGGCGCTTGGGAAAGATTGAGTGACAGGTAGATAACCCCGTAGGTTGAAAGCCAGCCGATGGTACCTCCTTCTGCTGCTACATAGAGAAAAATTGCAACGCATAGATAGATAAAAGCCTTGTCTTTAACAAAGAGAACCCTTCCCCGGTTTCGGATGTTCTTTTTCAAGTATAGAAGATTTTTTATGGAGAGTAAAATATGCCCATAAAAAGAAGGGGGCCAGGACTAATGTCAGCGAACCGAAGGAAAAATCTGTGCATCCAGAGCAAAAACTAGTATAGCGACAATGCATAGGGTACTTAGCATCGATTTATTTTTTTCACAGAACCCCGGACAATCAGTTCGGGGCTTAAAATTATTTTTTTTAATTCTTTTGAATCATTGTTTATTTGTTCTAAAAGAAGGTTTATGCTATACAACCCTGTTCTTTTTTTAGGTTGATGGATTGTAGTTAATGGTGGAGCAAGATATTTTGTAGCTAAAATATTATCATATCCAATTACACTGTAATCATCCGGAATTGCAAATTGTAATTGCTGTGCGGCTTCATAGATACCGATGGCAATGACGTCGCTTAACGTCATGATAGCAGTAAAATCTTTTTTAGTTATACTATCTTTTCCGAAAAAAATGTTTTTTAATGTATCCAGACTTTCCTCCACAGAAATACCTATAAACCTGATTAGTTCGTTTTTAATTTCTATACCTGATGCTCTAAGTTTTTCCATGTATCCTTTCAGGAAATGCTGAGAAGATGAGAGGCCCTCGGGGCCATTGAGAAGCAAAATATCTCTGTGTCCGTTTTCAATGAGGTGTTCTACAGCTAAAGAGGCGGCTTCTTCATGATTGACATACACGTAATTGATATTTGAGAATTCAGGTATATTGTCGATGAAAACTGTCTTCAGATCGTAGTCTAAAATAATTTGTATATTATCCGATTTTTCACTTACCGAAGAAATAATAATTCCTTCCACTCCCTGAGAAATCATTGTAGTTATATTCTTTTTTTCTAATTCCAGATCGAAGCTGGAATCACAGAGAATCATCGTATACCCCTGTTTATTAAGTACATCTCCAATCACCTTGTATATTTCAGAATAAAAGGGGCTTTGAATATCGTTTAAAATAATGCCGATAGTTTTTGTTTTTTTGCTTCGAAGTCCCTTTGCCAGTATGTTTGGATAATAATTAAACTCCCGTGCTATATAGTGAATTTTTACTCTTGTTTTTTCGTTAACTACCGGATCATTTCGAAGGGCTTTTGCAACAGTTGAAAATGATACACCAGCATATTCAGCAATATGTTTTATCGTGACATTTTTTTTCATCGAAACAACTGTACGCTTGCAAAACAACGTTGTCAATGAGAATTCTTCAATTCCAACATGAATATTTTCATTTTTAAGGAAAAATGTAGAAAAAATAAAAAAACCCTTGACAGATTCGTCATTTCGGGTTTAATCTAAATAATAACAACGTTGTCAATAAAATATTTTGCGGCTTTAAAAAAAAGAAGCAGAAAAGTGGTTTATAAATTAACAACGTTGTAAATGAGGAGATAGTAATGATCGAAGAAAACGAATTTCAGCACCGTATAAACAACGTAATCGGTATCTTAAAAGCAAAAAAACTGAAAGCGGCCTTAGTATATTATGATGAGCTGAATATTGGAAACGGGTGGTATCTTTCCGGATGGTGTCCCCAGTTTGAAAGCGGGTCGATTCTCTTAACAGAAGACGGATATTGTGCGATTTTAGGCGGTCCTGAATCAGAACCGTTTGCAAAGATGGATTCGACCATAAAAGAAACGAAAAACATTCCCGTCTTTATGGTCCCTGATGAAGAGTATCCGTATGCAACGATTGTGGATTTCAAATCAGTTTTCAAGGAAGTATTCGGCACTTCAAGAATTGACAGGCTTGGCATAGTCGGTATGGGTTCAATGCCAGTAGGCGTCTACAATTTACTAATTGAAGAACTTGAAGGGGTAGTGCTTGTTGACATTACCGAGGAATACGAGAAGCTGCGTATTCACAAATCTGCGTATGAAATTGGGCTTATGAAAAAAGCTTTTCAAATTACTGATGAAGGCTTCAGGGAGATGCTGGCTAATGTCAGGGAAGGGGTGTCTGAAGTGTTTCTTGCTGGTACGGGTGAAGGCATAAGCCGTAGATTAGGGGCGAACAGATTCGGTTTTCAAACAATCGTAGGAGCAGGAGAGCGTAGTAACGGTGTTGTACCGACTGCGACTGAGCGAAGGCTTAAGAAGGATGAGATGGTGATGCTTGGTTTGAGCGCCCGGTATGAAGGGTACGCTTCTGCTGCAGGTATGCCTGTTGTTGTTGGTGGAAAACCTGATGATAAGCAGCGGGATTATATTAAAATGATTGCGGAAGCCTATCTTATGTCCCGGGAAATGCTGAAACCTGGGATGGTGGGCAGGGATAATTATACAAGAATAAAGAAATATTTTTCTGATAAAGGCGGGTATGAAAAATACATTATTTGTCCTTTTATCCACACAATAGGATTGTATGAAGCGGAAGCCCCGTTCTATGGGCCAAATAGCGATGATGTGCTTGAGCCTGGTATGACTGTATGTATTGATACGAGTCTATTCGGACATCCCAGTTTATACAGCATCAGAATGGAGAGTGGGTATGTGATCACCGATAGTGGATGTGAACCTCTGTCACCTTATGTTGATAAGATGATTGAAGATCAGGTTACTATTTAAAAGATATAGCAGGAGTAGCTCTATGAATTCTGGCGAAGGAAAAAGAATATGGATCTTCCCGGACGGTGATCTTCCAGAGGCGGATAGGGATAGTGAGCTTGAAGCTCATGAAGCCCTTATGGTCTTGAACACCTCCATGAATGATGCGCACTTGAAGATATCATTTTATTTTTCTGATCGCGATCCAATTAAAAATGTAGAACAAAGTGTAAAAGCTGAGCGGGTCAAATGTATCCGTATGGATCACGTAAATGAAATAGGAGGTGTGAAATTACCGTTTGGGACACAATATGCAGTACGGGTGGAAAGTGATGTCAATATAGTGGCTACATTCGGTCGCCTTGATACAGCTTCTGAAAAAATGGCTTTTTACACCAGTGCCTGGCATGCATATTAGTGTGAAAATCGCAGGTAAAAAGAGGTTTACCTAGAGAAAATCAATTTAAAAGGAGAACAGAATGAAAAAACAGAAAAGAGTACTATTGGTTGTTGTTGCCCTGTTTGTGTGTGCAGCTGTCGGCTTTGCAGGGGGGAAGCAGGAAGAGAAACCTTCAGACACAGCAGGGGCTGTAAAAGAGAGGACCGAAGTCACTGTCTTTGGATGGCTTACAACCTATGCCGTTCCATTTTCGGAGGTTTTAAAGGAGAAAGTTGAAGCTAAATACCCTGATATAGAGATTGTGTACCAGGAAGCATCATATGAAGAGTCTACTATCCAGTATCTGCTGATGGCTGAGTCCGGTGATGCTCCGGACGTAAGCTATACGTGTTTAGCAAAAGACGCCATGCTGGCAAGCATCGGAGCTTTAGAAGATCTTCATAAGTGGATTTCAAAGGATATAATTGATGACCTTGCACCTGCAGCGTACAAAGCAGGTCTGCACGATGGTAAACTGACATCCATTATCTGGGATATTTCGCCCTATGCTCTTTTCACCAATGCAAACTTAGCAAAAGCTGCAGGTTTCTCAAAACCACCGAGGACTATTAAAGAATTTGAAAAGCTGATGTATGCAGTTGGAGGAAAAACCGATGCGGCAGGTAACAAAATTTGGGGAACCAATATCGCCGGGTTGACTGATCTTCATGTACCTTTTCTTCTGTCTCCATGGCTGTATAATTTTGGCGGTGACTGGTTTGATGAGAACGGTAAATGTGTGATTAACAGCCCGGAAGCTGTAGAGCTTCTTACATGGTTTAAAAAGATGTACGATGATGGGCTCTTCGGTCCTGTACCTATTGACCGGGAAACCAATAGATCCTTGTTTATGGAGGGACATCTAGGGGTTATCGGTGAAGGCCCATGGCAGCGCGGCATCTGGAGAGAAAGCAGCGGTCAGGGAGAAGCTTTTGATAAAAACTGGTGGCTCGATACATATCCGACACGTGACGGCAGCCCGGGGAAAAGTCTACTGTGGGCAAGCTGTGCTGCGATTATGAAAGATGCTGAGCATAAAGAGGAAGCTGCAAAGGTGATCGAAATGTGGGTTTCTGATCCGGAAGTAGTACTTGCTTATGGTAAACTCAACGGAGGGATCCCCGCTGTTCAGTCAATTCAGAATCTCCCGGAAGTCCAGAATGATCCGTATAGGAAAGTTTTTGTTGATGCTATTCAGGCAGGCGGAGAATTACCGTTTGCTCCTTATGGAGATAAGATCGATGAAATGAGCGTTGTATTTGCCAATGCTTTTCAGAATATCATGATCAACGATGCTCCAATAAAAGAGACTTTGAACGAAGTTGCTGCGGAGCTGGATCGAATTGCTTCTGAATAAATAATACAATTGGTATGGAGAGACAGGACAGCATGTCTGTCTCTCCATTTATTACTTTTAGGCTGTTTATGTAAAACTTGAAAGAATAGTCAAAATGGAGTAGAAGTAATTCTGAATGACGACGCAATTACATACCGATAGGCTGCAAGCGCAGAAAGTTAAGTTTGCGTTGCTCATTATTGCTCCTGCATTTCTTCTTGCGTCTGTTATTCTGTATTATCCCATTGTTAACTCGATGATAATGGCTTTTAAAAAAGTCTATTTCGGTATGGGAAAATCTAAATGGGTTGGCTTAACTAATTTCAAGACAGTTCTGCTTAACGGAACCTTTTTAAAAAGCTTCATCTGGACTCTTGTTTTTAGCGTAGTGTCGGTACTTCTTCTTTTTATTGTGGGCATGTATTTTGCACTCCTTCTTAACAGGAAGATGATCGGTAGAAATGTAATCAGGGGGCTTTTATTGATCCCCTGGGCCATTCCCTGGTTTGTCAGTGCATTCCTTTGGCTTTGGCTTTTAAATGTCCAATATGGATTGATCAACCACATTTTAATAGTATTCAACATTATAGATGAACCTGTTCACTGGACCGGGGGCAACCTGGTTGCAAAAGTGTCGGTTACAGTCGCATATATATGGAGGGTTTTCCCTTTCAACATGATCGTGTATTTAGCCGGATTTCAAACCATCGACCCTTATTTGTACGAAGCTGCCGGAATGGATGGTGCCGGTAAAATAAAACAGTTTTTATATGTAACATTTCCGGGAATCAGGAATATTATTGTTTTCACTGCACTGCTTAACTTCATTTGGGCCTTCCAGGAATTTACCACCATTTGGCTCATGACCAGGGGAGGCCCTGCCGATGCAACAAACACCCTTATGACACGGGTATACACACTATCATTTATACAGAGAAATTTCGGTGAAGCCGCGGCATTCGGCGTGTTATGGATTTTATTTCTGGTTATTTTTGCGGTTTGTTACTTGAGAATGCTCTTTAAGGAGGATTGATATCCGGATGGGAAGAAAAGCACAGTTAATTAAAAGGTATTCTGCAAATACTATCCTCATTATATCGGTTATTATTGTTTATATCCCGATCTTTTGGATGCTTTCAACTTCTTTTAAAACAACCGCAGAAACCTTCAAATGGCCTCCATCAATAATTCCGCAGAATCCGAGTTTTGAAGCGTACAGCGATCTGGTTAAGCCTGGCAGTAAATTCTTTATCTACCTGAAAAATAGTCTTATTGTTTCGGTCACTGCAACGGTATTTACACTCATTGTATCGACCTTTGCAGGATATGGTCTCTCAAGATTCAAGTTTAAATTAAAGCCGTCGATTCTGGTGTTTTTTCTTGTCACTCAGATGTTTCCTTTTTCTATAATGCTGCTTACAGTCTATCTTTTTTTCGCTAAATTGGGACTGCTGAACACCCATTTTGCGCTTATTTTTGCATTTATAGGTATCTCTTTGGCGTTTTCCGTATGGATGCTGAAAAATTATTTCGATACCATCCCCATAGAACTGGAAGAGGCTGCCACCATCGACGGAAGCAGCCGTATCGGAACTCTTTTCAGAATTATCCTCCCCATAGTCGGTCCGGGGGTTATTGCGACTGCAATTTTCGTTTTCATCACTACGTGGAACGAGTACCTGTTTGCCTACACCCTCGCATCAAAAGAGGCAATCCGGACACTACCCCCTGGCCTGCAGCTTTCGTACATGAGTTTTGTCAAGGTAAGTTGGAACGGACTCATGGCTGCGTCTGTAATATCATCCATCCCGTCGGTGGGTATTTTTATTTTTCTGCAGCGGTGGTTTATCAAGGGATTGGCTGCAGGAGCGGTGAAAGGATAGGCAGGTTTAAGGAACGGCTTATGGATGTAATTTGTGAAATGATGAAGCTGCGACCTGAGTGCGTTAAAGAATACATTTCCATGCATGATACTACGTGGACTGGACTGATAGAAGCTATAAAAGCAAGTGGATTTATCGAAGAATATATTTTTCTCCTCGGAGATATCGTTATCATCATCATGAAATGTAAAAGTTTCAAAGAGTCAGCATCTAGGCTGGCTGAAAAGGAAGTATTCAAGGAGTGGACAAAAAAAGTTCGTGCAATGCTTATAGAAGATGAAAAACTGTTTCATACAAAAGACCACATTATAGATTTAAACCCAATTTGGAATTTAAGTGATTTTTAATCCAAAGAGTGTATGTAAAAGTAATGTTTTCTTTTTGATTGACAACGTTGTTGTTATTTCGAAATGATTTGCAGGGATAGATACCATGGCATTACCAAAACAAGAGTATGAAGATAGAATTTCAAAAACACTTTCAGTTATTGAAAATAATAATTTAGATTTCTTATTTATCTATTTTGATGAATACAATGTTATGAACGGAAAAATTATTCAGTTTTTAACTGTATAGACTGCTTCGAGGGGGAGAATGTATGAAAAAATACATTATTCTGGGATTCGATATGGAAACAGATATTGGGAGTTACCTAAAAACATATAATGGGGTTTCCCAGGGTACGGCAACAATTGTTGAAATATTGAAAAAGCATTCTATATCTGCGACTTTCCTTTTTACTGGTGATTCTGCAGCTGCTCATCCGGAAATAGTGAAACTGGTTCTAAACGAAGGTTTCGAGGTCGGTTGTCATAGCTTGAAACATGAAACCGTTGGCAAGGCAAATTTTAATATGCCGAATGACAGCCCGATTCTTGAAGAAGAAATAGAATACCGGCTTAAGCTCAATAAAGAGAGGATAAACAAGCTTACACACGTTGAGCCTGTGTCCTTCAGAGCTCCGCGGTTATGGCAGGGACAGGGGCAGATAGGGTCTTTGGAAAAAATAGGTTTCAAAGTTGACCTTTCATATTCAGTCGCATCGTATGAAAAACAAATCCTTCCATATCATCCTTCAAAGGACGACTGGCTTGAAAAGGGGGATATGAATCTGCTCGAGATACCTAATTTCGCTTTTTTGGATTCACGGCATAATTATGGTAAGTACTTTTGCAAAAATGACCAGTGGCCCCTTTTAAGATTATTGGGGTCAAAATTCATGTATGAGCATATGAAATATGTGGTAGAGAAACAGGCCGAATCGTCGGATATCGGCATATTGTTGTTTTATTTACATCCATGGGAATTTATACGGATGCCGAAAAAATATGTCTACGATGAGGGTACATTCCATTTCCGCCCTGAATTATATAAAAACAGCGGCAGTAAAATGAAAAACGAATTCGATAAATTTATCTCTCTTTCTCTCACTGAAGGATACACTTTTACATCGGCTAGGGATTTCATTGAAATATGGGAAAATAGATAAATTGAAAAACAAAAACCTTGTTTATATAATGATCGGATTCGACATGGAAACCGATGTGGGAAGTTCATCCACTCTGTACACAGGCGTACAGGAAGGAACACCGGCAATCATCAAGGTGCTTGAAAAAAACGGCGCCCAGGGTACATTCCTTTTTACAGGGGACTGTGTGCAGAAAAACCGGAACATTGTCGAGGAGGTGCATAAAAAAGGCTTTGAGATAGGCTGCCATAGCCTTTTTCACGAGGACTTGGGAGAGCCTTCGTTTGTATCATCTTCTCCATCGAAAATATTAGAAGAAGAATTGGAAAATCGCCTAAAAATCAATACAGCATTAGTTCGCGAGACAACAAAGAAAGATCCGGTTTCGTTCAGATCACCGAAGGGATTCGGAAGTAACAACTTAATGAAGATACTTACCAAATTGAATTTTAAAATAGATTCATCATATATGCAGGCTATGCACCTGAAACGGAATTTTCCGTATATAGTCTCTGAACAAGATTGGAAAGAGGAAGGATATAGCAGCATACTGGAATTACCCCTATTCGCTTTTAACATAGAAAATGACGATGATAATGATTATCAGAAAATACTCGGTCAATGGCCGAGAATCAGGACCCACAGTGCGGAATTTGTTTTTTCCAATATCAAGCCGATTATCGAGACACTTCGGCCTTAAGAACGCAGATGAGTCTCTTCCTCGTAAGAAGTTACCCTTCTGGCCGCATCAGCTCAATTTAATTCACATTGAAGAACTTATGGAGAGTTACAGGCAGGAAAATACAATAAAGACAGTCATCATACGACCGGTATTCTATATTGGAGAAGGGGGAGGCGAACATTCAATGGTAAAAGGGATTGCACAAGGATTAAGGGATGGACAATTACCATATATTCAGGGAGGAAAGTCGGTAATATCAGTTGTCTCTCTTTATGATGCAGCCGAGGCATTTTACCTGGCTGCAACTTCCAAAAAGGCCGATGGAGAAATATTCCATATCTCATCAGGTGAACGGCTTATCATGAAAGAAATCATTGATTTTATCGCAAAAAAACTGGATTATACTTTACCCGCAAAGAGCATTCCTTTTTTCATGGCAAGGACGTTAGGAATGCTGATGGAAACGTCTTATTATGTAACGAAAAAGGAACCATCCCTGTGCAGAACAATGGCTTATATGAGCGGGAAGAGCCTCCATATGTCCATTGATAAGGCGAAAAGAGAACTGGGATTTGCACCAAGGTTTTCATGGCGGGAAGCGGTTGAGGAAACGTTGAGTACAATAAATACGTGAAGGAATACCGCCCAACTGAATCGGTATGAAAGAGATAGACCCATTCGATGAACTTAGACTTCTTCCCGTAATTGCTTTCAGTAAAGTTTTGTTGTGAGGTGTATCGTTGCGGGAAGAAGCCGGTTATCTCCGTCGGTAGAGTGGCCCCGGTGCAGCCCGGTTTTCACAGGATTGATTAGTAGGCTGCACTACCACGATTCTTAAAACCAAAAAACATTTACTTGACTTGTATGCATTATTTATGCATATTGATACATATGAGAACAACACTGAACATAGATGATAAGATATTGGAAAAGGCTTCACGACTGACCGGCGTTAAGGAGAAAACCTCCTTGGTGCGACTTGGATTAGAAGCTTTAATTGCCCGCGAGAGCAGCAAGCGGCTGGCCAAACTTGGCGGAACCGAGGGTAATCTACGTTCCATTCCAAGACGAAGATCTGTCTGAAAACAACCATGGTTCTTGTTGACACTTCAATTTGGATTACCCACCTGCGCCAGGGAAGCCGGCAATTGGAAAAGCTGTTAATGCATGCCGAGGTTATGTGCCATCCATTTATCATTGGCGAACTTGCCTGTGGTAATCTGAAAAACCGGGACGAAATCATCCCCTTGCTTCAGTCCCTTCCAATGGCTCCGACGATTGAATTTGATGAATTCCTGTTTTTTATCGATAGAAATCAGCTAATGGGTAAAGGTGTTGGTTTCGTCGATGTCCACCTTTTAGCGTCTGCTCAGTTGACAGGAGTACCGCTGTTGACAGCAGATAAAAGGCTGAAATCTGCGGCATATCAGCTTGCAGTGACATGTACATAATAGATAACCAATGGCATCACGATGGACATGCGATACCCAGCAGCTTTGTTGAAACCCGTCAATTTCCACCTCAATACTGGTCTATAGCTGTCCATTGCGGTTATACTGTGGTCCATGTCTGACTGGACGGAACAGCTTCGAAACCGGCTGTGCAATATCTCTTCCGTTTCCGGGTATTTCACTCTCACGAATGAAGAGAAGGCTTTTTTTTCAGATGATGTTCTGGTGTCAGGTTTGCCTGTGGGCATTACCCGGTATTATGCGTCCTTAGCCTCGGATTCTCCGGATGACCCGGTCCGGAGACAGTGCGTACCATCGATACGTGAGGCGAATGTCCTGGATTATGAAGAACAGGACCCGCTCTCGGAAAAGCGGTATTCCCCTGTTCCCCGGCTCATCCACAGGTATGAAGACAGGGTACTGGTGCTCACAACAGATCATTGTGCCGTGTACTGCAGGCATTGTTTCAGAAGACATTTCGCCGGATCCCGGGCGGGACCCGTGTCCGATGCAGAGCTGAACAGAATTGCCGAATACTTAGAGGATCATCCCCTTGTAGAGGAGATCATCCTCTCCGGAGGGGACCCTCTCACCCTGCCGGATGACCGGATCGGTACCATCCTTACGACCCTGGGCCGGAAGAGGAGAAGGGTCTTCCGGATCGCAACCCGGGTTCCGGTTGTGCTCCCCGGGAGAATCACCGCCGGCCTTGCAGCTCTCTTAAGCCGTTTTGCCCCGGTGTGGCTGGTTACCCAGTTCAATCATCCTGTAGAACTTGCAGATCGAAGCAGGGAAGCCCTAAGGGAGCTCTCTTCCCACGGAATCCCGGTGTTCAACCAGACGGTATTATTGCAGGGTATCAACGATGATCCTGAAATCTTAAAAACGCTTTTTCATTCCCTGGTCCGTTCAGGGGTAAAGCCCTACTATCTCTTCCAGGGTGATCTTGCACAGGGTACTTCTCATTTTCGGGTCCCCCTGGAAAGGACTTTGAAGATCATGTGGGAGACGGAAAAGGGGTTATCCGGGATGGCGATACCTGCGTTCGCCCTGGACCTTCCCGGTGGAGGAGGGAAGATTCGTCTTTCCCGGGACAGCATCTGCGAAAAAACCGATGAGTGGTATACCTTAAAGGACCAGGAGGGAAACCGTTTTCGATACCCCAGGGAAGAATGAGCCTCCTTCTTCAGCGATCCATCACTGCAAGGATCTTCTCCGCGCCCTTCCCAAAGGCAAGTGCAGCAGAACGGTACTCGAACCCGATGATGATGCCCAGGCCGCTGTACACCGCGTCGTGGATGTATGTGGTAAGTAGTTTAGCATACGCTTTGTTGTTGATCTTATGATCATCGGTAAAGAGCAGGTTCGGTATATTGAGAACAGAAACGGTGTTGGTCAGCTGTTTTTCCATAATCGGGTAGATAGTTTTAAGAAGCTCTAAAAATGCTTTCCGGTATTCCTTGTCGCGTTCTATAAGGTTTTTTATCTGCCTGTACCTGTCTCTTTCAAAGCCTGAAGATGGAGTTTTCTTCCTGGGGATAAAACTGTTGAGGACCGTGCTGAAGGACTCGGTCTGCAGCAGCTTGAGGAGCGCAAAGTAAAAGAGAAAAAGCCCCCCCGGGTTTTTCAGGCTGCCCTGTTCCCTGGCTGCTGCGTTCAGTTTCATCAGGAGTTGAGTGAGTTCGCGGTCCATGGTCTTCCGCCGTCCTTCAGACGCTTCCGGTCCGGTCAACTCCTTTTCCAGGATACTGCTCGTTCTCAGGATATCCCGTCGCAGCTGGTGACCTTTCAGATCCCCGAGTATTGCGGAAAGTTCCTTTTGCTCCCGGAGGGTAAAGGCGCTTGTATCCTCTGTGAAGGAGTGCTTTCCAGTAGTTTGTAACGTGTTCCCGTCAAGAGTCTCCTTGAGATAATTTCCCAATTCCCGGATGTATGTTTTGACATCGGTTATTGCAGGATTCCGGTTTACGTAGTACGTGAGCACTTCCATGACCCGTGGGGAAAATGCACCTTTCCGGGTAAGGCCCTCCATGATTTTTTCCATGAGGTAGGAGAGCAGGTCGATCATTTTCCTCAGCACCAGGCGGGTGAACCCGGGATCGGTTTTCAGAAGATCCAGGGAGGGGTCCGGGGGGATAAACGCAATATCCCGGATCCTTGACATCTCTTCCGGGCTTAAATGCATCTCATCCAGGACGTTCCTGTTATAGTTGTCTGCCAGCCTGGACGGGGAAAATGTCAGGGAAGAGAAGGGTTCGTACTTGTTATGCCACACCCACATGGAACGATCCGGATCGTATTCGAACACTTTTTTCATGTATCCTCCGGCAGACACGTGGGCGGTAGGTTCCGGGTTTGTTACAACAATGAGAATTCCCGCCAGGGGGATGAACATGATGTTGTCTTCATAGTTCTCCCCGGCCGGCAGATCCAGCAGAATAAGGTCGTACCGGCTTTCCAGATCTTTTCTGAAAGTCGAATAAATCCTGCGGATAAGGGCAGCGCTGGTAAGGCGGCCGAGTTTGGCGTCAGGGAGCAGCAGGTCCAGGTTCTTACACACCGGGAGGATCAAATCTTCAAAACGGGTGTGATCCCGCCCGGGGGCAGACCTGATTGTTTCTCCAGGCCGCGTAAGATCAAACAGGCTGGCAATATCAGATAGGGGGTCCAGATCGATGATTCCGGTGTTAAGTCCCTTCCTGGCGTAATATACAGCCAGGTTGGCTGCAGTTGTGGTTTTACCCACTCCCCCTTTTCCCGAAGCAAGGGCAATGGTCTTTTTACGTACCGGTTCGATGCCCGGATCTGTCAGGGAATCAATCATTCGTTACTCATTGCCTCCGGCAATACCGTTCCCATAGTAAAGCTAATGTCTCCTTAAGCCGGTTGTTCAGTGCACTTCCTGCAGACGATGTAACATCATCCTCGTTGGGAAACACTGCATAGGGAATCTTTACACCGTGGAAATCGAGATACTCCGGATCACCGGAGGAAATTTGTTCCCAGTCGCTGTACCGGTAGAGCTTTTCCATTTTATCTCCGGGCAGACCATGTTCCAGGATGCTGTCCGGCCTATCCGGGTTGAACCTCTTCCGGTTTTTCCGGAGGGATTCTTCCCAGGATACATCGAGATAGAGCACTGCAGAAGTCTCGAGAATATCAGGATCGATCTGCTGAAATGCCTGGCGGAACCCGCCATGCTCGGTACCCCGGGAAAACTCTATAACGATAGTGTGAGCCTGGTGATAATCCGCCTCTTCCCGTACTTTTTTTCTATATTCCAGGCATATCCTCCGTATCAGAAGATCCCACAGGTACCGTTCCTTGAAGTAGCCCTCCGGCGTGGTGTGAATCCTGGGTTTCCCCATTTCTTCCAGTATCGAGTCCTCCTCGAACCATGTCCACAGCATGGGAAAGTCATCTATTTCTTCAAATGGAGAAATATGAAACTCCTTCTTTCTTGTTTCCCCGTCGATGTTCTTTAAGAAATTAATGATTTCACTCTTCCCTGCGGCAGGCCTGGCAATGAGGATAAGGATATCGAAGGTGTTCTCCTTTGTTCCCATCAGACAAACTTGTTCCTTATTTCAGAGCTTACATAGTCGAGAATTGCCACGGTGATGGCGATAAACCACACTGCTATACCCGCAGCCTTGTAATCCAGGAGCCGGATGTACTGGACCAGGAGAAAACCGATACCCCCGCCGCCTACGAGGCCGATGATGGTGGACATGCGCACATTGATGTCCCAGCGGTAGATCGAGAACGAAACGAAGGGAGGAATCATCTGGGGAACAACGGCGAACATGATGGTCTGTATCTTATTCGCTCCCGTGGCCTGGATCGCCTCGATCGGACCCGGATCGATGCTCTCGATCGCTTCGGAATAGAGTTTGCCCAGGGCTGCAATGGAATGCAGGGTGAGGGCGATGATCCCGGCGAAGGGGCCGAGACCGACCCAGACAACTGCGATAAGCGCCCAGATAAGGGGCTCTATGGACCTGACGATGTTCATAATAGTGCGCACGATAAAGTAGATAGTCAAGGTGACCCAGGACCCGGACATGAGGTTTCTCGCGGCCAGAAAGCTTACCGGTATGGCAAACACGATACCGAACAGGGTGGCCATCATTCCCATGAAGATCGTTTCAATCATCCGTTCGATGGTCAGTTTCAGGGGATCGCTGGCGATTGCGCCGCCCACCCGGGTAATCTGCCTAGCGGAAACATTGTGGATCTGCCGTCCTTTTGCGCTGGGAGGGATAAGACGGTAGGGCATGACCAGGATAAATGTAAACTCCCCGTTTCCGTCTGTCACGGTAGACACGTACTCACCGTCCTGCCTGGGGCGGAATTCGTTTCCCAGTGAATCCTTCCAGAAGATGAGGGTTTCGGTGTTCGGTGCGAATCCTTTCCCCTTAAGGGTCAATTCGGTCCCTTTGATAATCTGGTTATTTTCATCCAGATCTGAGAGGTCCCCGCATCTCGGCTCCACAAGGAGATAGGGTTCGCCTGGAATTTCTTCAGGAACCGGTGGCGGTTCATCTTCACAGCCGATAAGGATATCCGCTGATGCCTCAACCGTTTCGGTATTATGGGTTATTGCTGCCTCCCATGGCCAGAGCACCCTGGATAACGGGGGCCACGCATCAGGCAGTTCGGTAATTGCTTTATAGAGATCCACCTGGCTGATCTGCAACCCCAGGGTAAAAAACGCAGCTATGATGATGAAGAACACGAAAGGGCTGCTCTTCTTTTTATCCCGAACCTGTTTATAGGCATCCCAGCCGATATAGAGCCAGAGGAGGATCAGAAAGCTGAGAACGATCAGAACGAATGCGGGTCTCCTGCCCAGGGCTTTTACGAATTTGGCCCATGCATCAGGCTCCCTGTGGGCAAGGAGATGTATCCGCCAGGCGAAGAGCCCGGAGAGGGTGACGAGAGACCCCAGCAGGAGGATTCCCCTCTGTATCTGCCTTCCTAACACCTGTCCAAGGCCCGGGATGATAAGGGAAAGAATCCCTGCTGTAGCTGCAGGTACGAAGGGTTTTAAAGGTGTTGATTTTTCGGTCTTGATTGCTGCCATGCTACACCTCCTTCAGTCCGGCGCTTACCCGTTCCGCTTCTTCGCCGTAAATCTCTTTAAACTGTTCATCCGTCATTCTCCGGATCTCTTCCCGGGACCCTTGGTACACGATATTTCCTTCCCGGAGTCCTATGACCCGGGTGGCATACCTTTGTACCAGGTCCAGGTAGTGGAGACTGCATAGTACGGTGATGTCCGACTTCTGATTCAACTGTTCCAGGTAGCCTAAGATCGTGTGGGCAAGCACCGGGTCGAGGCTCGCAACCGGTTCGTCCGCCAGGATCATCTCCGGGTCCTGCATCAGTGTCCTGGCAATACCGACTCGCTGCTGCTGACCCCCGGAGAGTTCATCCGCACGCTTGTGAGCCTGGTCAGCGATACCCACCATGTCGAGAGCTTCCTTCGCTTTTTTCCTGTCTTTTGCAGGGAAACTGTGGCTGATGCTGGACCAGGGGCTTACATACCCCAGCCGGCCGGATAATACGTTGATCATAACAGAAGAGCGCTTGACCAGGTTGAAATGCTGAAAGATCATACCGATTTTTCTTCGGATACGCCGGAGTTCCGTGGAATCCGCAAGGGTAATATCCTTTCCGTTCCATAAAATGTTGCCTTCCGTGGGCTCGATGAGGCGGTTGATGCACCTTAAAAGGGTGGATTTTCCTGAACCGCTTAAGCCGATAATTACCAGAAACTCACCATCCTCAACGGTAAAACTGACATTGTTAAGTGCTACCGTACCGTCACCGTATACTTTTGTCAGGTTTTTAATCTCCAGCATGGAACCTCCCTTAAAAAAGGGGGCCTTTAAGCCCCCCATCGTTACATACGGAATCAAAACAGTGGGACAGACCATGCCTGCCCTTTCCGGTACCGGCGCTGTTACTTATTCAGTTGTTCAATGCTCAGGCCTGATGCCTGGAGGACTTGTCTGAAGGGGTCATAGAATGAATCTCCGTGTTTCTCCAAACCTGACCACTGGTAGGCTTCCTTCAGTGCTTCCTTGCCTTCATCGGTGGCAACTATTTTCAGCAGGGCATTTACGATTGTGTTGCGCATGTCCTCAGGGATGGACGGATGGAACTGTACCCCGTCATTGGGAATGTCTGCGGTTACATCGATGACGACGATCTCTTCCATGACATCGGGATAATCTTCTTCGATCCTGGTCCTGGCATCCACATAGGTTGCGCCTGCGTCCGCATCGCCGGTATAGACGGCGGCAACGACGGAGTCATGGCTCCCGGCGTCGACAACCTGCGAAAGATCGGAGTCTGTATTGATCCCGGCTGCCCGCATGGTAAGCATGGGAATGATCCAGCCGCTTGTGGACAGGGGATCCGGCCGTGCGAATGATTTCCCCACAAGGTCCGATACTTTCGTTATACCGCTGTCCGCCCGGGTAATGATCTGGCCGTTGTATGTGGGACTGCCGTACCGTACCGAAACGAGGGCCGCTTCTGCCACACCCCGGTCTGCAGCCATGACGTATGCGAAGGTCGCCAGGGACGCCATGTGGGCTTCCGGCGGATCACTGGCCAGAGCTTCGATGACGCCGGCATACTCGGTTGCCACGTTGGTGGAGAAATACAATCCCGTTTCATCATGGAGAAGGTCCGCAACTCGCTGCGCACCCGATGCAACCCGCTCCATCTCGCCGGAGGGAACAAAGGCCCAGATGATGGGATTTTCCTCGGAACCCAGGGGAGCTTCCTTACTGCCGCCGGCTATCGCCAGGGCGGAACAAAGGAACAGCACTGCGATCGCAATCAGAATGATCCGATTTTTCTTCATATACTTTCCTCCTAGATCGTTTTATCTGTTTCAGGATAGACGAGTTTTGCTGAAAAAGCAATAAAAGAGATGAGAAATCCCGGGATTTTGCATTATGGAGGCTCCCGTAAAGGGAGAAACTACCCTTACTCTATCGTTTTAACAACAAGGTCTTTGAAGCTTGCGCCGCCTTTCAGGGTACGGAAGGCGATTTTTATTCCAGACTCGATATCGAACCAGGTCTTGTACTTCAGTTTCTCTTCCCCGTTGATGTACACGCTGAAGTATTCATCTATAGGTTCATAGAGAATATCTACCTTCAGGTAGTCATGAATCGGTTCTTCGATAATAGCGTCCAGGACCATCTCCATGTTGACCTCGTCATTCGACCGGTAGAGCTGTGCATGTGTATCCCCTGTACCGTAGTATTCCGGGTCTCTTGTGAGCCAGAACAGGAGAGAATCTCCGTATCCATAACCTCTTCCCCCGTCTCCTTCGGTGGCAAAGAAATGCAGGCCGAGACCTACCCATCCCTCCCCTTTCGACCGTGCATAGAAGGAGAAGAGGGTCGGTTGTGAGGTCTGTTCTATTGGGAGCACCAGTTTTGCGAAATACTGTGAGGAGTCCACCTGGGTAACTTCGGATTCACCGATTCTCCAGTTGCCCATCCGGGGCATGCTCTCTGCAAACCCGGTGAGGATGGTCCGGTTGAACACAGGTTCCGACGCCGCGGAGGTGGCGGTGTCGGTTGAAGCGGAGGTGGTAAGTTTCAGACGTTAGATGGCTTCCAGGAAGGTCCCTTTCAGTTGCCGGTTTACCTCGGTAAGTACGGTAATCTGTTCGTCTTTTTCTTTTTCCCGGCCTGACAGTTCTTCCACCACGTTTTGCAGGGTGTTTACCCGTTCTGCGTATTCCCTGTTCTCCTGGTTCAGGGTGATGACTGTTTCCTCGTACTGCCTGTTTCCTTCGGTTAGACTGGTAATCTGAAGCGCCTGAGCATTCTTTTCTTTCAGCAGCTTCTGCATGGCTGCTTCTGTTGACGCAGCCCCTTCAGCCGTCTCAGTCAAAAACTGTTTTTTAAGACCTTCCAGGGTTTGGGCCCACCGGTTCGAAGGCTCTCCCTCCCGGGGATAATCGGTTGCAATGAGTGTTGTGGAGTCCAGGATCCTCATATTTGCAGTATAGGACTTTCCGTCCAGGATGATGCCTGAAATTTCTATTTCCCCGTTATCCAGGGGATTGATTTCCGCAAAATCGAGAAAAATATTATCCGGAATCAGGGGAGTATTGCCTGTATAAATTTCCTTAACGTGCCATTTCCGTCCTGTGGCATCTTCTGACTCCAGGATAAAGGATACCCGTTCTGCCCGGTAGGTTGCGGAGCGGATATAGAGATGCCTGGGACCGGCGATGCTGATAATAGCGTTACTCACGTCCAGGAGATTCAGATCGTAATCAGCTGCAAGCCCCTGGGCTACAGGATATATCAGTATCAGTATCAATAGAGCAAATCGGTTTTTTCCAATCATAATTACACCGCTCCTGGTTCGAAAATCGGTAGATGCGAGTAAAAACTTGAATCACAAATATTCCTTATTTTACCGGTTCCTCTTCAATACTTCCTTCCGGATGTGGAATGCTGCAAGGATCAGCACAAGCCCGGTTATACCGAAGAAAGCGAATCCTCCCCGTAATCCAACAGCATCTGAAATCAAAGCCATTCCCATGGGAAAGAGAAAAGATCCGATACCGCCGCCGGTTGAAACCATACCCAGGTAAACACTCTGGTTCTGTTTAAGGTGCTGCCCCACCATGGTCATCACCAGGGGATATATCCCGGAACAACCGATACCGACAAGGAGAAATCCCGCAATGGCAGCTGCCGGGTGAAGGAACATGGCAGTCAGAAACAGCGCCAGGGTGACGAGTATGGAAAGAGCGATAAGCTGGATTGCCAGGGACACTTTTCGGGCGAATATGGGGATGAGAATACGCCCGGCCAGAACACCTCCCCAGAAAAGAGTGACGGTAAATGATGCCGTCTCTTTGGAGGTTCCCAGGACGGATACGAAATACTCGCTTATCCAGTTGGAAGTTCCGAATTCAACTCCCACATAAATAAGGATGGTAATGACAGAGAAAAAAATCATTGGCTGGAAAAGGCTGCGGATAGAAACAGGTCCGGTGGTATATTCCGGGCCGGAGTTTTCAGCATTGTCCGGGAACCGCACCCGGTGGTAGGGCAGAAACCGGTTCATGAGCATGATGAGAAAAGAAATAGCCGCTCCCCCGATAAAGACGTGCCGCCATCCTCCGAAGGCACCGAGAAGCAGGCTGCCGATAACCGGTCCCGTTGCTGCGCCGACGGAAAATGCCGCGTGGATAAAACTCATAAGGTGGCTCTCCCCGTGCCGTTCCATACGTACCACTGTGTAATTGCCCACTACTTCCAGGCTTCCCTGGCCGAAACCGATGAGGAAATTAAATACCAGGTTTAACAGCACTGCCGGATGTATACCGAAGAGGAAGAGTCCCGCACTTTCGATCAGCAGCCCGAGGATAATGACGGTGCGGGGAGTCGTACTGCGAACCAGGAAACCGCAGAGGAACGTAGACAGGAAATAACCGATGGCACCGGCAGCCAGCACACCTCCGGCAACTGAATAACTCCAGCCGAAAGTCCGTATGATACCCGGAAGGAGCATCCCCGGAATAACAGCACTGATACCGAAGAAAGCGAAATTGATGAGCATACCTG
Organism: Spirochaetota bacterium; assembly: GCA_024274705.1. Taxonomy (GTDB): domain Bacteria; phylum Spirochaetota; class Spirochaetia; order SPDA01; family JAJSAL01; genus JAJSAL01. The sequence continues at coordinate 30,200 of JAJSAL010000165.1, read as the reverse complement.
AATACAGAGGCTGATACGATCGTTCTATATATTTCATCTTTATAAGGACAGCCCTGGATATACTCCCTGGTGCTCCCCCTCTGTTTCCAGCCGGTAAAGGATCTCTCCGGCTTTAGGGACTACCAGGATTCCCTCGTCTTCCCGGCCCTGCCATGCATCCGGGTCTATCTGACCGTGATCGGTATATCCCAGGTTAACCTGTCTGCAGCGGTGCTCATCGATAGATGTCGCAAGGGTAACGGTTATCCGCTTTCGTTCTCTGCCTGTACGCTCATCGAAGGTGCCCTGACCGCTCAAATGAGTGCTGTGGGCCAGCACACTGTAAGGGTACCCTTTAAACCGGTCCCACTGTCCCATGAAATAATCTCTTACATGATATCCCACTTCTTCGATAATGTTTCCGTGGGTATAACTGAATTCTGCAATATGAGGTGCATAGATAATCACTTCTCCCCCGTCTTCGGTGACCGGCTCCACTTTATACATTCCCTTTGCAGCGGTCCAGATATCATCATACATGGCAGGCATAATGGAAAGTACCTGCCGGTATGCCCGGGGACACCACCTAATGTGAACCTTTGAAGAAAGATCCGCAGCCTTTCCCCACGCCGTTTCAGGCGTACCGGTGTACAGTCCTGCCAGGTCTTCTCCCATCACTACCATGGCAAAACAGAATTTTCCCGCCGGGATCAGAGAGGCAGCCCTGTCTATAATCCTGCGTACCGGGGTATGTTTCGTTCCAATAATATCCCGCGAGGTCATAAGCGCTCCCAGCCAGTGGGTCAGATCGATGATTTCCGGGCCGGCGATACCGGGAAAAAAATATTTGTTGCCTCCGGAAAACCCGACTACTTCGTGGGGGAATACCGGACCCAGCACCAGAAGGATGTCATAGTCGAGGATGAGTCTGTTGATCCTGACCGGCAGGTCCTGAGAGAGCTTTCCATCACTTAGTTCCCGGACATCCCGCTTCGGAATGGAACCGATCCGGGTGAAGGCATCTTTTCGGTCCCAGTCGTGGTTATAGATACGGACATTACCATATCGTACCTCAGCTTCATCCGGGGAACATCCGGTCAGAAGGGTTATCTCCCGGCTGGAAAGCGGCTTGTGGGTGCCTAAGGCTATGATGAAATCGTGCTGTTTCACTTCCGGAGTGATGATTTCGTTAAACAGGCGGAACATCAGGGGTATCGGTGCGGTCCTCGTTCTGTCAGGGATGATCGTAAGGATGCGCTTTCCGGAAAGATGAAAATCCGCAACGGCATTCGTTATGATATTTCTGATATCCTGTTCATCCAGGGTATTGTATGTACGGTTCATCGGCGCTGCCATCAGGAACAATGTATCAGGAATACCCGTCTCTGGGAAGTTTTCTCTTTTTTCTATATAATACGGCGGCTATGTATAAACGATACCTGGTTCGATTCTTCGTGGTACTGATGGGTCTTTCCACCCTGTCTTGTGGTAATTATTCAACGCCGGAGAAAACCGATCTCCTGGTGCCCATTCAGCTGGACGGGTGGGATAAAACCTACTGGATGGTACTGGACACAGGGAGAGACAGGACCATCTTTTATGAAAACACCCTGGTACACCTGATGTACAAAGAACGGGTAACCGATAATCTTACGGAAAACCCGGATGGTTCGTATACATGTTCGGCCTCGGGTTCCCTCGGCGGCCTGAACATACGTGGAGTGGAATTTGATGTTGAACCCGAAACAGGAAAAAAACTCCCGACCTACGGCAAAGGGGTAATCGGTGCCCTGGGTCTCGATTTCCTCGGGAACAGGATAACGGTCATCGACTTTCCCAGGAACCGGATCAGGATTTACAGCGATGTTGACAGTCTGCCGGAAGAACTGAAAAAGGATCATCTCTATGTAACCGGATCGATGGACAGTGGGAAATTTGTCCTCCCCGTGGGGTTCGGCAGAAAAGAGTATCCCTTGTACTATGATTCTACGGAGAGCGGGATAACGCTCCGGGTTGTTCCGTCCCTCTGGAATGAACTTGCAGGAATTACGACAAAAAATACAGCTTTCGAAGTTTTAAAAGGGGAGGTCCGGGGGATACCTTACACAGCTGTGGGCACCGAATGTGTGATGTCTGTGGAAATCGGGAATGCATCGTATACCGGGATAACGGTGTATAAAAACCGGGATGATACACTGCTTGTCCCGTACGACCGTTACGGGAGCGTAGGAGTGCTTGGGAATGCCCTTTTCCGGGAAGATTCGATTGTTATTCTGGATTTCATTCGGAACCGGTTCGGGCTTTTTTCTTACACGAGTGCAAACGCGGGTGCAAAGGGCCGGCGCTTTCCTCCGTTGTCTTGCAATAAAATTTCTAATATACTATGTTAAACGTCATTCCTTTGGTATTTTCAGAGAAATAAAGGATAAATATGCCGAAGTCGACACCCATTCGACATGAACCACTCGCCAAGCAGGTACAGCACATTCTCCTGGAACGGATAAAGTCAGGTGCCTACCCTCCGGGTTCCCAACTCCCTCCGGAAGATGAATTAGGGGTACAGCTCGGTGTGAGCCGTACTACCGTGCGCAGCGCGTTAGACGGGCTGGTTGCCCGGGGAATTGTGATACGCCGGCACGGTGCTGGTACGTTTGTAAGTCCTTTTTCTCATATTCGAAATCCCCTTGATGACTCAATAGATTTTCAGGATCTGATAAGAGAGTTCGGTTTCGAGCCTGGTGTTCAATATATCCACTCGGTCATTGAGGGCACAACTGCTGAACGAGCCGTGGAGTTGCGGATTGAACCGGATGCCCAGGTACTGAAGTCACACAAAATTTTTACCGCGGACGACAAACCGGTGATTTACTGCGTTAATACTATACCTGTCTGGATGTTTAATAATGCTTTTCTCGAGGAAGTGGAAAAAAATCCTGCTGCTATAGAACCGTTATATACCGTTCTTGAACAGCGATGTCAACAGAGAGTGGAATATCATTTTTCAAAAATACGGCCGGCCCTGTCGGAAAATTGTAAATTTTATGGCGGGTTGCCCCTGGAACCGGGTACGCCGATTCTTTTGATCGATGAAATTTCATACAACGCCGGTGGGCGTCCCCTGTTACACACTTTTGAGTATAGTCCCGAAAACCAGATGACCTACGAATTGGTTCGGCGGCGGGGAAGCAGGAGATGAACTACGAAGCGGGTAGCCTGACCTCTATCGATATAATAATTTCAATTTCTATTACCTACAACACCTAAAACACTACGAAAATCCTGACATAGACTGAAATACTCCGGTTTTTGTAATTTCTCATTGACAATTGGAAAAATGTATTATAAAATAAAGACTTAATATGGCAAACGTATTACGTTTGCCATATTAAGAAAAATTCAGGAAGCTAATTGACATGCAAACGATAGTAGGAAGCGGCTCGCATAACGCAACAATAGCGATGGACGCCCCATTTACCGTAATCGGTGAAAAAATCAATCCCACGGGCAGGAATAAACTCGGCCTGGCTCTTAAAGAAAAAAACTTTAACTACATTTGCGATTTGGCTGTCAAACAGGTTGAAGCCGGAGCAGATATTCTCGATATCAATGTCGGCGCACCGGGTATTGATGAAGCCGCTCTGCTTCCGGAGATTGTAAGAGAAGTAGAAAATACGGTGAGCGTGCCTCTCTGTCTGGACTCGGCGAATCGAGATGCTCTGGAAGCGGGATTGAAAGTTGTGTCAGGCAAGGCGCTGGTGAACTCCGTTAACGGCGAGGAAGCTTCACTCGGTAAAGTACTGCCGGTTGTAAAAGAATATGGTGCAGCCGTAATCGGACTTACCATCGATGAGAATGGTATTCCGAAAGAAGCGGAGACCCGGTTCAGGATAGCAGCTAAAATAATAGAACGGGCAACAAAAACCGGTATACCCATCGAAAATATAGTGATCGATCCGCTTGTCCTTACCGTTGGTTCAGACAGCAAAGCCGGCGCTGTTACGTTGAAAACGATCGAGCTTGTGAAGGGTGAGTTCGGTGTAAACATCAACCTTGGGGCAAGCAATGTCTCATTTGGAATGCCGGACCGGCATACGATAAACCAGGCATTTCTTGCAATGGCCATAAAGGTGGGTGCGACCTGCGCAATAACCGATCCGATGCAGCTCACTTCCATAATTCGTGCAGCGGACTTGTTGAAAGGGGTGGATAAGAATGGAAGGCGTTACCTGAAATACTGGCGGTTACAACAGAGATGAAAAAACTATAGGGAGATATATATGCAAAAGAAACCGGATATTGTTGAAATACTTAAAAGAGCGAGAAGCGGAGAGTATTGCAGTGGAAAAGACTGGGATGTCAGGCGAATTCCCCAGTTAGTACGGACAATGCTCAAAAAACACGGCCTCGAAAAGACGGTTGATCCGGAGAACCCGGTCAATACGGATATGTCTCTGGCCGACACTTTTTATAAAGCCGGGTACGACCTTGCTTTAGAGTTGGGCATGCTGGATGAAGAAAGTGAGAGAGTGGTAAAGGTGTCGGAAGAGGAACTGATACATGCCATACAATTTGCCCCTTCCGAACTGGATCTGGGATTCGGCAAAGATAAAAGAACCATGAAAAGCAGAACGCCTTCGGATCCTTACCCTTGCCTTTTCGGCGCGTCCCTGGGAATTACCTTGACAGAGGATGTATGGCCCCTCTTAACCGAAGGGATCGTACGGCAGATGGACGTAGACATCCTGGAAGGGGGATCACGTATTTCGGTAAATGGCCTCGATGTATTGGCAGGGGGGTCTTCGGAAGCGCTTCTTGGATACATTCATGGAAGGGATCACCGGGAGGTCCGCAAAAAAGGCGGTCGCTCGGGCATGCCTGGTATCGGAAATATTTCCGCGGTTACGGAATACGGTCAGTTCTGTTATGGAACAGAGGGAAGTTTTTATAATACTGACCTCGCTCTCATTCTCTATCCATCGGAAGGGAAGATCAATGAGCCGACCTTGACAAAGGTGGTGCACACCCTTGCCATGGACGGATATATTTTTGCCGGTTCTCCCGGGATGATAGGCGGTATGCCCGGAACTCCCGAAGGGGCCTCGATTAGCCAGATCGCATGCTCACTGCTCCAGTACTCGGTGCTTCAGGCGACTGTTGGCGGCGGGGAAATCTATGATATCCGGTATTTGTCGAATGTCAACCGGGACGGTCTGTGGTCTTTGAGTGTGACCCATCAGGCTTTAAGCCGGAACACCCATCTCCTTACCCATGGTATAGCCAATGAAGTTTCCGGTCCCGGAACGGAAGCCCTCCTGTATGAAATCCTGGTTGGTGTAGCTGTCATTGCAGCTTCCGGAGCGGCCTTTTCCACGGGGCCGCGCTCAGCAGGAGGAAAGCTTACAAATTACCTGACTCCTCTGGAATGCGGTTTTTGTGCCGAAGTATCCCATGCCGCTTCAGGTATGGAACTGTCAAAGGTGAATGACCTGGCAAAGGAGTTCCTTCCAAAGTATGAAGCGAGGATTAAGTAACCCGATATCGGCAAACCTGTTCATGAAGTATGGGACCTGGAAAATTTCAGGCCGAAATCCGAATGGGATGCCATGTACAGGAAGGTGCGAAAAGAGGCCTTAGATTTCGGAGTTCCCCTTGTGAAATACCAAACGGAATAGAGGGAAAGGGAAAATAGAGGAAGAAGTTTAAAACTGATTGTAGAGGAGTAATAGTATGTCTGAAAATAAAATAGAATTGCTGAATGAAGCCGTTGCCACCGGCGAAGTGGATGACACGGTCCGGTTAACCAGGGAAGCGCTGGACAGCGGTATAGCTGCCATGGATATCATTAAAGAAGCCATTGAACCCGCTATGAAAGATATCGGGGAACGGTTTGGAAATGGGGAAGCTTTCCTCCCGGAACTCATCCTGGCGGGAGACGCGGCTTCCGGATCAATGGACCTCCTTATCGATAAACTTGTATCGGAAGGCGGAGAGAGTGTCCTGAAAGGTACGGTTGTTCTTGGTGTGATGTACGGCGACCATCATGATATCGGAAAGAACCTGGTTAAAGCCCTCCTTTCGGCCAATGGATTCAAGGTCCTGGATCTGGGAATAAACATTACGGCCAAGCAGTTTATCGAGGATGCGAAAAAAGCGAACGCCGATATCATAGCCTGCTCAGCCCTTCTTACAACCTCCCTTCCATTTCAGAGAGAGTTAATCGAATTGCTCGGTGCAATGGGCATCCGGGAAAACTATTATGTAATCGTGGGAGGTGGGCCGGTCACCGCCCAATGGGCACAGGATATTAAAGCCGATGGATACGGTTTCACCGGTGCGGATTGTGTAAATCTGTGTAAAAAACTCGTCGATTCGGGGGAGAAACCATCAAAAATAGAAACCATTGTTGAAGGGGCTTTGACCTAGAGTGACTGTAACCTTTTTGCCGTCAGGCAGAAGAGTTCACGTACAGAGGGGGGAGGTCCTCATCTCCGCGGCAAGAGAAGCAGGCATCGGTATGCAGGCGGTTTGCGGGGGGAGCGGTACCTGCGGCAGGTGCCTCATCCGGATAGTCAGCGGTGATAGTTCACCGGCTGTCCATGAAAAAGGGGCATTTCCCCCTATGAAAAAGCCTGGAGCCGGCTGGCGTCTGGCCTGCCGGTTTATTCCTGAGGGGGATATAACAGTGTTTGTTCCCCCGGAGTCTCTCACGGCAACACAGAGGCTGCAGCTGGAAGGGAAGGCCGCTGAAACAGGGGCGGATCCCGTCGTTGTTCCGGTTGAAATTAGGCCTGATTACAACAGGAGCGGAGCGGGATTACCTGACGATGTCCTGCTGCGGGAGAGCCTCGCTTCCGCTGGAATTGTAGTGAAAAAATTTCAGTATCCTGTGCTGAAGGAGCTTTCGGGTACCTTACGGCAGGAGGAAAAGGTCCGGCTGGTTGTCCGGCAGGGCGATGTGACCGGCGTGCTTCATCCGGGAGAGGCACTTCTAGGCGTGGCAATAGATGCCGGAACAACCAAGCTGGCAGGTTACCTTCTGGATATGGAAACAGGAGAAATACTGGCACGAAAGGCCGCAATGAACCCTCAGATAGCATACGGTGAAGACGTGGTAAACCGGATCGCGCATTGCGCACAGCATAAAGATGGCCGGAGTAGACTCCGTTCGGTGCTGTTGGAAAAAGTAAACACGATGGTCCAGGAGATGTGCGGTGAAAGAGGGTTATCTTCCGGGAAAATAATGGAAGCGGTAATCGTTGGGAATACCGTTGTACACCATCTTCTCTGTGGTTTTCCGGTGAAACAGCTCGGATTGTCCCCCTATATACCCTCCGTCGGTGAAGCCCTGGATGTGGCGGCCGCTGAATTCGGCCTGGATATATCCACCGGAGGCCGTCTTTATTTTCCTGAGAATATTGCGGGCTATATCGGCGGAGACCATACCGCAATGCTTTTAGCAACGGAACAGGAACGGAGTAACGGTGTGGTCCTTGCACTGGATATCGGGACAAACACGGAGGTAACGTTATCCGCCGGCGGACGGACACTTAGTTGTGCATGCGCTTCCGGACCTGCGTTTGAAGGCGCCCATATTCATTACGGTATGCGGGCATCGGAAGGAGCCATCGAAGGGGTGATGATCGGGAACGGTAAAGTCCTTATTTCCACAATAGAGGACAAACCTGCGGTGGGGTTGTGCGGTTCTGGCATCCTGGACGCTGTGGCTGAGCTCAGGAAGGCGGACATTATCGATACCCGGGGATGTTTCGTCAATAGTGCTGCGGAAACAGTTGGAGAGGGAATGGAAAAATCCTTTGTTCTGGTTCCCCGGAATGGTTCGGGGAGCGGCCGGGATATCACCGTATGCCGTCGGGATATAAACGAGATACAACTTGCCAAAGCGGCAATCAGGTCGGGGATCGATATACTTTTAAGAAAGATGGACATGAAGGCGGAAGTCCTGGACAGGGTGATAATAGCCGGGGCTTTCGGGAGTTACCTGAATATAAAAAGTGCGATCCGGATCGGGATGCTCCCTCGGCTTACAGCGGAGAAGTTTCACCAGATAGGGAATGCCGCAGGTACAGGGGCAATGCAGATGCTTTTGTCTTCCGGGAAGAGAGAGGCAGCCGGTAAAATAGCGAAAAACATTGAATTTATCGAGCTCAATTCGGAACCCGGTTTCAGAGATATCTTCATGCAAAACATGTATATCTAATGATTAATGGAGGCAGTACAGCTTGCTCCTTTCGGAGAAAGTATAACTAATTTTAAGGAGAGAAAGATGAAAAAAGCAACCGTTATCATCACTGCATTATTTCTGTTACTTTCCGTAACAGCCGTATTTGCAGGGGGGGAGAAGGAAACCCCCGGAGCTGAAACGACAGAAGAAGGTGGTAAAGTAGTCAAGGTCGGTTTTGTTTTTACCGGGCCTATCGGGGACGGAGGCTGGACACAGGAACATAACCGGGGACGCCTGGCCGTGGAAAAGGAATTGGGCGTGGAAACGTTGTACAAGGAGAGTGTTCCCAATACTGAAGAATCAAAAAAAGTCATGCGTGATATGATTGATCAGGGGGCTAACATGATTTTCGCGACCAGTTTCGGGTATATGGATTATATGCTCGAGGTGGCTGCCGAAAACCCGGATGTGGCTTTCTTTCACGCTGGAGGATATAAGAATGCTCCAAATGCGGTAAACTACCTGGGGAAGATGTACCAGGCCCGGTATGTTACCGGAATAGTCGCGGGAATGAAAACACAGACTGATAAAATCGGATACATTGCCGCTTTCGAGATCCCGGAAGTCATCAGGGGTATAAACGCCTTTACCCTGGGAGTACGGTCTGTAAATCCTGATGCCACCGTCGAAATTATCTGGACACATAACTGGAACGATCCCCCCAGGGAAAAGGAAGCTTCAATTGCTTTAATTGATAACGGTTGTGATGTTATCGCCCAGCACCAGACCGGCCCGGCCAATCTACAGGCTGCAGAATCCAGGGGCGTCTGGGGGATTGGTTATCATGCCGATATGAACGACGCGGCGCCTGAGGCCTGTTTGACATCCGCGTACTGGAACTGGGGGCCATACTATGTGAGGGAAGTAAAGGCGTTTATGGAAGGTACATGGAAGGCGGAGAATTTCTGGCAGGGATACGATATGGATATAGTCCGGACAGCTCCCTTAGGCAAAAATGTTCCGGAAGGGGCCGCGGAAAAAGTTGCCGAGATCGAGGCGAAGTTGAAGGACGGCTCTTTTGAGGTCTTCACCGGCCCGATCAAAGACAATCTAGGAGTGTTACGGATCAAAGCGGGGGAAGTCCCTGGTATCGGCGACTTGCTGGGAATGTCATTTCTTGTAGAAGGTGTAATCGGTAAGATTGAATAGTTAGTAGAGTTTTCAGCCTTACGCCGTAATGAAGATATTGAGAGGGGGAACAGTGGGGGATCACGAATCCATCAGGATGGAAAATATCTTAAAAAGCTTTGGCGAGGTCAGGGCGAACGAGAATATCAACATTACGGTTAACAAGGGCGAAGTGCACGCCATCCTGGGGGAGAACGGAGCGGGAAAGAGTACGCTGATGAATATTCTCTCCGGTATCTATTCTCCGGATGGCGGCACGATCTATCTTAGGGGGAAGCGGGTTGTCTTCGCCTCCCCCCAGGATGCCATAAAAGCCGGGATCGGCATGATTTACCAGCATTTCAAACTGGTGGAGGTAATGACGGCCTGGGAAAACATCAGTGCCGGACCTGAAAACACTTTTTTACTGAATTCCAAAAAACTCAAAAAGAAAATAGAAACTATTTGTAAAGATTCCGGTTTAACCGTAGACCTGGATAAAAAAATAGTCGACATGGCGGTCAGTGAAAAACAGACCGTTGAAATAATTAAAGCCCTGTACCGCGGCGCGGATAACCTGATTCTTGACGAACCTACCGCTGTTCTGACTCCCCAGGAAACGGAAAAGTTGTTCCTGATACTATCCAACATGCGGGACGCCGGTAAAACAGTCATTATTATCACCCACAAGCTGTATGAAGTTATGGAGATAAGCGACAGGGTAACGGTACTGCGAAAAGGGCGCACCATCGATACTGTTGTGACAAAAGAGACATCACAAAGGAAGCTTGCGGAGATGATGGTCGGGCAGGCTGTGAGGATGAAAATCCCCAGGGTTTCCGCGGAAAGAAAGGGTGAAGTCCTCTCGGTAAGAGACCTGGTCGTGGAAGATGAAGAAAGGATGAGGAGCCTTAACGGAATCTCATTCTCGCTGTACGGAGGCGAACTGCTTGGGGTCGCGGGTGTAGCAGGCAGCGGACAGAAGCAGTTGAGTGAAGCGCTGGCGGGGTTGCAAAAAATCAAAAGCGGAGAAATCCTGGTTAAAGGGGAAAATATTGCCGGGTTATCAGCAAGGGAAAGAAATCGCCGTAGAACAATCGGGCTCAATTTTGTTCCCGAAGACCGCCTGGGAATGGGCCTGGTGGGTTCCATGAACATGGTGGATAACGTGATGCTCAAGGATTACCGCAAGACGAAAAAAGTATTGCTGGACAGAAAATCGGCTGAAGCAAAAGCGGAATTCCTGGTCGAATCCCTGGACGTCCAGCACCCCGGGTTCCGTCATCCCATAAAGGTACTGTCCGGGGGGAATATACAAAAGGTTTTAATAGGGAGGGAGCTTCTCGGCAAACCGGAAATATTAATCGCTGCCTATCCCGTTCGGGGTCTGGATGTGGGAGTAACAAATAAAGTTATAGATTTACTCAATGAGCAGAAACGGCAGGGTATGGGAATCCTTTTCATCGGGGAAGACCTCGATCTTCTCCTGGAGATATGCGACCGGATAATGGTCCTGTTTAACGGACGGCGTACCGGTATTGTCGACGCGGAAACGGTTACAAAAGAAGAACTGGGTATGATGATGTGCAGTAATGAAGGGGGATGTGGGGATGATTAAAATCCGGCAAATTCCCGAATCCACGGTAAAGAAGAATATTGTTGTAAGATTAACCGCCATCATCCTGGCCCTCTTTTTCTCTGCAATTTTACTGGCTTTTCTGGGACATAACCCCCTGGAAGTTTACGCGTCCATGCTGAACGGCAGTCTGGGTTCTCTCTACCGGTTTCAGGAAACTATCGTCAGGACCATCCCCCTGGTTATCACCTCATTGGGCGTCGGTCTTTCTTTTCGGATGCGGTTCTGGAATATCGGGGGAGAAGGGCAGATCATGATGGGGGCTTTCGCCGCTACGTATGTTGCTCTTTTCTATCCCGGAATTCCGGGACCCCTTCTGCTTCTGCTCATGGCCCTTGCGGGAATGCTGGGCGCCGGTTTATGGGCCCTTTTACCCGCTTTTTTTAAGGCGCGGTTTAAAACAAATGAAACAATTTTCACGTTGATGATGAACTATATCGCCCTTAAGTGGATTACCTATCTTCAATATGGTCCATGGCGGGATGCCGAGGCGTACGGATATCCCAAGATTCCGAACTTTACGGTAAACGCCCAACTCCCCCGGCTTCTCGGGATTCATATCGGCTGGATTGTCGTTCCGTTACTGGTAACAGCGCTTTTTTTGTTCATCAGGTATACAAAGGCGGGATTTGAAATTAATGTTATCGGGGAGAGTGAAAGCGCTGCCGGATACGCGGGGATGAATGTAAGGGCCGTCATCCTGGTAACTCTTTTCGCAAGCGGGGCGATCTGCGGGCTCACCGGGATGATCCAGGTCTCGGGTGTCAATAGTACCCTGAGTGTGGATGTCAGCAACGGAGTCGGTTATACGGCGATCATTATCTCCTGGCTCGGCCAGCTCAATGCCGTCGCGATTCTTCTGGTATCCTTCCTTTTCGCTCTCCTGGTGGAAGGAGGTTCGTACATCCAGACGGTCTTTCATATTCCCCAGGCAGCGGCATTGCTTATCCAGGGAATTATCCTGTTTTTTGTATTAGGCAGTGAGTTTTTTATCAGGTACAAGGTAACCCTCACCGGCAGGCCGGGGTCTGTATTTTTTCCAAAAAAGAGCATAGCCAGAGGGACCCGGGTCAGGAGGATACATAATGACAGAAATAGTCAATTTTCTCACCGCCGCCATTATTGCAAGTACTCCCCTGGTCTTTGCAACATTAGGAGAAATAATAACCGAGAGGAGCGGGACCCTGAACCTTGGTGTGGAAGGGATGATGTACATGGGAGCGGTTATCGGCTTCAAGGTGGGCCTGGTTACCGCAAATCCTGTCCTGGCAGTATTAGGCGCTGTGTTCGCCGGTGTAATCGGTTCCTTGATCTTTGGATTCCTGACGGTGTCCCTCAGGGCGAATCAAATAGTATCGGGGTTAACATTGACTCTGTTCGGTACCGGGTTCGCAGGTTTTGTCGGAGAGCACATGGTCGGGCAGAGGGCTCCGGAAGGGATCATGAATTTCTTTATGAAAATAAAGATTCCCGGATTGGGAGATATCCCGTGGCTGGGCAAGATATTTTTTAACCAGGATATTTTGATTTATGCCGGATATATGCTGGTTGTCTTTCTGGGGCTGTATCTTTTTTTTACAAGAAAGGGGCTGAACGTACGGTGTGTAGGGGAGAACCCGGCTGCGGCCGACGCCCTCGGGATCAATGTGTCCCTCTATAAGTATATTCATATAATGATCGGCGGCGCTTTATGCGGTCTTGCCGGGGGGTATCTCTCCCTGGTGTATGTTCCCGCGTGGCAGAATGCGGTTGTTGCCGGAAGAGGCTGGATTGCCGTAGCCCTTGTAATTTTTTCCCGGTGGAATCCGTTCAGGGCCATATGGGGGGCCGTTTTTTTCGGGGGTTTGGATATACTGGGGCTCCGGCTGCAGAAGTACGGTCTTCCGATCTCCCAGTATTTTTTAGATGCCCTTCCCTATGCCATGACGATTATCGTGCTGATATTCGATTCGATTCGAAAATCCACTACCGCGGCCGCGCCCAAAGGGCTGGGGATTTCCTATTTCCGGGAAGAGCGTTAGTGATATTAATTCTTTAATTCAAGGAGCACATGTATGGCTGCACTATTGTTAAAAGACTGTTTTTACATACACAGGTCCTCGGAGGATGAACCCCTTACGGGATGGGATATCCTGGTACGGGACAACAGGATAGAGAAAATATCAAAAGGGATAACGGAAGAAGTTGACAGGGTAATAGACTGCTCACGCCTTGTAGTTGTTCCCGGTTTCGTCAATACTCACCACCATTTTTACCAGACCCTCACAAGGAACCTCCCCGGGGCCCAGAACGCGGAGCTTTTTGACTGGTTGGTATATCTCTACGAGATATGGAAACATCTCGATGAAGCCGCGATTTATCACTCATCGTTGCTCGCCATGGGGGAACTCCTCAAGACGGGATGCACCACATCGACAGACCACCACTATGTATATCCCCAGGGGATATCCGCCGACATTATGGGAATCCAGTTCAAGGCGGCGGAAACATTGGGAATGCGTTTTTCACCGACAAGAGGTTCCATGTCGTTGAGCAGGAAAGACGGGGGCCTCCCGCCTGACAGTGTCGTCCAGACGGAAGATGTAATTCTTAAGGACAGCGAACGGGTCATTCACGAGTATCACGACAATAGCGGGTTTTCCATGAGAAAGATCGTTCTGGCGCCGTGCAGCCCCTTTTCCGTAACCGAAGAGTTGATGAAGGAATCGGCGGGACTTGCACGGCAGCACGGGGTACGCCTCCATACCCATCTGGCGGAAACGCAGGATGAGAATGCTTTTTGTGTAGAAAAGTATGGACGCAGGCCGTTAAAACTCATGGAGGATTGGGATTTCCTAGGTGATGATGTGTTCTATGCCCACGGTATCCATTTCAATGACGATGAGCTTACGGTTCTATCCGAAGCAGGAGCACATATCGCCCATTGCCCATCTTCCAATATGCGTCTTGGATCGGGCATTTGCAGGGTAGCGGAGATGCTCCCTGTCAATATAAATGTGGGCCTTGGTGTAGACGGGTCCGCTTCCAACGATACTTCGGACCTGCTGGGGGAAATCAGAAATGCCCTGCTGCTTCAGCGGGTACATTATGGTGCCGCTGCCATAAAAACTCTCGAAGTATTCGATATCGCTACGATTAACGGGGCAAAACTGCTTAATTTCGGCAGGATCGGCAGGATCCGGGAGGGCTGGGCCGCGGATATAGCCCTCTTCAATGTCCATAAGATGGAGTATTGCGGCTCCCTGTCGGACCCTCTGGCCTCTTTAATATTCTCCGGGTACAACCACGGAACGGAATATACTATTGTTAATGGAAAAGTCGTTGTGGAAAAAGGTGTATTAACCGGAATTGACGAAGAAGAGTTGGTTGTGAAAGCGAATGCTATATCGGAGCGAATGATTAAAGAAAACTATTGAGAAGTGAGTATAAATCGTATAATAGTAAAGATAGGGGGGAGGAAGGTTATGATAAAGGTTTTTTTAAAACCAACCTCTGTTGAAGAAGCGGTTGAATGTAAAAGGGTAAACCCCGGGAGTATCTATTTCGGGGGAGGGACCGGTATCAACTACGCGGGATCAAAGGCAGCAGGCGAATGCGTCATCAGCCTGGAAGGGGTGGGACTTACTAAAATAACAACCGGAGAGGGCAGGCTTTCAATAGGCTCCACCGTGACTCTTCAGGAACTTATCGATTCTCCCCTTGTACCGGATGTGTTGAAAAAAGCGGCGGGATTTGTATATTCCCGGAATATCCGGAACATGGCCACTGTCGGAGGCAATATCGGGGCGAACAGGACCGATTCCGCCCTTATTCCCTGCCTGACTGCCCTCTCCGCAATGGTACATACCTGTGATTCGGAGGTTCTCTCCGTTACACAATATGGTGCCGGCGACAGGGAACCCCTTATCCTTTCCGTTCAAATACCGGAACAGAAAGGCGTATGCGCAGTAAGGAAGATCTCAAGATCGGTGAATTCATGGCCGGTTATCACCACTGCGGTGAGTATGGCCGGGAACGGGACAGGGATGATTGATGTTGTTGTCGCTGTGGGCGGTATCAAAGCGGGGGTTGTCCGGCTTTCACCGGTTGAAGAGAGAATACTATCGGGGGAGCTGGAAAACACGGACACATTACGGCAAGCGGTTTCGAACCTGGTGGAACCGGTGTCTGACCGCCTTGGCTCCTGTGATTATAAAAAGTATATATGCGGTGTCTTAGTCGCCGATTGCGTGGCCGAATGCAGGGAGGGAATGAAATGAGAATCGACCTGATTATAAACGGGACGCCCAGGCTTTGTTACACTGAACCAGGGGAGAATTTACAGAAATTGCTGCAGCGAATCGGGTTTTTTTCGGTCCGCAACATCGACGATGATTACGGATTGACCGGAAGTGATACTGTTTTATTCGACGGGAAGCCGGTTAGCGCGGGGCTGATGGTGGCGGCCCAGGCGGATGGACATGATATTGAAACAGTGGAATCCCTTACCGGCGGGACAGTCATGGGACCTGTACAGTCGGCGCTTGTAGACGCGGGGGTTGTTCAATCGGCGTACAATGCACCGGCTGCGGCACTTCTTATATCGGAACTCCTCGGGAGGATACCCGACCCTTCCAGGGAAGATATCATGGATGCCCTTTCGTCCCTCTATAACAGGGCAACCGGGTACCGGCAGTTTTTCAATGCCGTCGAAATCGCAAAAAAGAGAATGGATGATCCGTCGTACAAACAGAAAACCGGGGAAGAGTTCCGGGAAGACCTCCGGGACGTGGGTAAAGTCCGCCGGAAGGTGGACGGGGCCAAGCTTGTGATGGGGAAGAAGGCATTTGTAGAGGATATGGTTGAACCCGGCAGCTGCGTAGTCAAAATGCTCCACAGTCCATATGCCCACGCTTATATAAAAAGTATTGATGTACATAAAGCGGAAACTCTTCCCGGGGTTGTCCTGGTGTTGACCTATAAGAACACCCCGGAGGTTTATTATACGTCCGCGGGTCAGGGTTTTCCCGAGCCGTCTCCGTACGATGGAAGGATGTTCAATCAAAAACTCTATTTTGTCGGTGACCGGGTTGCGGCGGTGGTGGCGGAAACGGAGGAAATCGCTGTAAACGCACTCGGGAAGATCGATGTCGAATATGAAGTATTGAAACCGGTATTTACCATCGAGGATGCGGAAGCTGAAAATGCCCCGGTTATTCATAACAGCTTTCTCGAATATGTCACCGGGGCCCCGGATGACCTGGCGGAACAGAATAAACACGCTGAAACCAGGGAAGGAAAGATTGTCTATCAATTCCCCATCGGGGCGGACCCTCATAAGAATATAGCAGCGAGTGTGTCCGGAGGAATCGGCGACATTGAGGAGGGTTTCAAGGCAGCCGATGTTATAGTCGAGAAAACGTACAACACCCCCCAGGTACAGTGTACTCCCTGTGAAACCCACGTGGTTTTCACCCGCATGGACGGGGAAAGACTGGTAATTCACGCTTCTACCCAGGTCCCCTGGCATTTACGGAGGATCCTGGCGGCGGTTCTCGGTATAAGCGAGAATAAAATCAGGGTAATCAAGGAGCGTGTCGGCGGCGGATATGGTTCAAAGCAGGAAGTCGTACTGGAAGATGTATGCGCGTACGCAACATGGAAAACGGGACGTTCCGTATACTACCATTACACCCGGGAAGAGGATCTTACATGCAGTGTAACCAGGTTCCCCATGAAGGTCCGCGTAAAACTGGGTGCAAAAAAGAACGGAACACTGACTGCCATGTACATGGACCTGAAGGCAAACACCGGGCCCTTCGGCAACCACTGCCTGACCGTCCCCATGAACGCGTGTTCAAAATCCCTGCCCCTGTTCCTCTGCGATAATATTAAATTCGATGTTAAGGTTTTTTATTCGAATATATTCCCCACCGGGGCGTACCAGGGGTACGGTGCTCCCAAGGGCTCCTACGCCTTACAGCTGGCAATGGCCGAGCTGGCGGAAGAACTTAAGATGGACCACCTGGAGCTTATCGAGAAGAACCGTGTACGGGAAGGGGTCATGCTGGAAATATTACGCTGTCTCGGTGAGGGGAGAGAAGGTGCTCCCGCCCTCGTCCGGAGCTGCGGTCTGGATGGGGCATTGGAAGAAGGCGCCAGGATGATCGAATGGGGCAGGAAAGAGGAGAGCGGTGATCCCGATGTAAAGATCGGTAAGGGAGTGGTAATCGTTCAGCAGGGCTCGGGACTGCCGGGGCTCGACCATGCCGGCGCGGACGTGAAGATGCTGGGAGACGGATCGCTGATGGTCCACTCCGGCGGGGCAGATATTGGAACCGGGCTCGATACGGTGTGCGTGAAGCTGGTTGCGGAAGTACTTTGTACGGACATGGATAACGTCTCAATCCTTTCAGGATACACGGATAATACTCCTTTCGATACAGGGGCCTACGCGTCAAGCGGCACGTTTTTTTCGGGAAACGCCGCGAAAAAAGCCGCTGAAGCTCTTAAGGATAAAATCATCGAAACAGCTTCCGGATTGCTGGAAGAACCGCGGGAAGACCTTGAACTCGTCTATCCTTCCATTGTCCGTGGAAAAAAAGGGGAAGTTACTTTTGGGGAGATTGCCTGGGAGACCCAGAGGGGTGAAGGAAGAGGACAACTGGTGGGACATGCGTCATACACGACGGAAGACGCGTCTTTTCCTTACGGCGCTCATTTCTGCCAGGTAGCGGTGAACACTCGTACGGGTGTTATTAGAATTGAGAAGTATTACGCTCTTCAAGACTGCGGTACTCCTATCAATCCGGAACTCGCGGAAGGGCAGATATACGGAGGGGTCCTCAAGTCCATCGGACACGCCCTTTACGAAGAACTCCTCATGGATGAAGACGGGAGATGCCTTAACAAGGACTTACGGAGCTATGGGGTCCCGATGATAGGAGATATCCCGGAAGATTTTAAAGTAAAACTCGTGTATACCGACGATCCTTTTGGCCCCTTTGGAGGAAAATCGGTATCTGAGATAAGCGTAAACGGTGCCGCGCCGGTTATAGCGAACGCCGTCCATGATGCCGCGGGCATATGGTTACGGAGCTGGCCTTTCACGCCGGAAAAAGTGCTTAAAGCGCTGGGAAAAATCGGGTAAAACAGGAGTTCTCATGGGAGATATAATGCGACCTGTTCCTTTCGGGGAACTCATAGAGAGGATTTTTCAGGAGTATAAAGCGGGAGGGTCAATTTTCGGAATCCCTGAGAAACAATTCTTCCGTAAACCGGACAAAAAACGGGTGGAGATATTCGGCGAAACCTGTGAGACGGTTTTAGGACCTGCTGCGGGTCCCCACACCCAGCTCACCCAGAATATAATAACCTCGTATCTTACAGGGGGGCGGTTTTTCGAACTGAAAACGGTCCAGATACTCGATACCCTGGAGGTGGAAAAACCCTGTATAGACGCCGGAGACGAGGGCTTCAATACAGAGTGGTCTTCCGAATATACCCTGACCGGGGCGTATGATGAATATATCAAGGCCTGGATACTCCTTCACCTGTTGGAAGAGGTGCTGGAATTAAAAGCGGGAGACGAGCACTCCTTCATTTTCAATATGAGTGTCGGATATAACCTCGAGGGCATTCAGAATCCCCGGGTCGACGCGTTCATCACCGGTCTCATGAATTCGGGTTCGAACCGGAGTTTTCAGGGATACCTGGAGGAGCTGGAGGAGATACTGCGGAAGAGTGTATTCCTCGATGGGACCGGGTTCGAAAAAGCGAGAAGGTCTTTATCTGACCTTCCCTCCCGCATCCCTTCGGAAATCTGCAGCCAGGTGACCCTCTCCACCATGCACGGGTGTCCGCCGAAAGAGATCGAAGCGATCTGTGCTTATATGCTTAAAGAGAAAAGGCTCAACACCTACGTAAAACTGAACCCCACCCTCCTCGGGTTTAAAAGGGTGCGGTCGATTCTTGATGATCTCGGTTTCGACTACGTGAGCTTGAAAGAAGAATCTTTCCTTCACGATCTCCAGTATAGCGATGCTGTGCCCATGCTTTCGCGGCTTAAAGCGATCGGGGATAACGAGGGTCTTGGATTCGGCGTGAAGCTTACCAACACCCTCGGGTCGGTAAACGACAAGGGCGTCCTCCCGGGGGATGAAATGTATATGTCCGGCAGGCCCCTTTTCCCCCTGTCGATTACCCTTGCTTCGGAGCTCTCGAAAGAATTCGACGGCGCTCTTCCGATCTCTTTTGCCGGTGGCGTGTCAATGATGAATATCGGGAAGATATTCGATACCGGTATTCGTCCCATCACGATGGCGACGGATTTACTTCACCCCGGCGGTTATCTGAGGATGACCGAAATGGCGAACCTTCTGGAGAAAAATGACTCATGGGATATGGAGGGGATAGACATGGAGAAACTCGAAACCCTCGCCGTGGAAGCCCTCTCCCTGGACTTCACGAAAAAAGAGTGGAGGGGGTTCGATAAGGTGGCGGTGGAGGAGGAGCTGCCCCTGTTCGATTGTTACATCGCCCCCTGTATTACGGCGTGTCCAATCCATCAGGATATCCCCGAGTATATAGGCCTGGTGGGTCAGAAAAAATATAAAGAGGCTGTAGCGCTTATCTATGAAAAAAACGCCCTGCCTTCAATCACCGGGTATATCTGCGCCCACCAGTGTATGTATACATGTACACGCCTCGATTACGAAGGTAGTGTCCGGATCCGGGAAATGAAAAAAATTGCCCTGGAGAATGGGTTCGATAGCTATCGAAGGGAGTGGCAAAAACCCGGGCTTGAACGCGGGGCAAAAGTCGCCGTTATTGGCGCGGGTCCTGCCGGGCTTTCCGCGGCGTATTTCCTGAGCCGTGAGGGCTTTCCCGTCACGGTTTTCGACCGGCGGGAGTCTGCCGGGGGTGTTGTGGAGCATGTGGTCCCGGGGTTTCGGATTCCCAGGGAAGCCATATTGAGGGATATCAAGTTTATCGAGGAACACGGGGTGGAATTCATATTCGGAGTGTCTCCCGGTTTCAGTATCGCAGAAATAAAAAACAGGGGATTTGCATATGTCTGTATCGCCATCGGGGCGGAAGCGGCAAAGGGAATCGCCCTGGAAGGTGAAAACAAGAACATTATTTCTGCCTGGGAGTTTCTTAACCGGTTCAACGAGAATCCCGACGCCCTTTCCCTCGGCAGGCGTGTCGCGGTGGTCGGAGCGGGGGATACCGCCATGGATGCGGCCAGGGCCTCCTTAAGGGTGAAGGGCGTGGAGAGTGTTCAGGTTGTTTACCGCAGGGCGGAAGAACAGGTGCCCGCCTCAAGGGAGGAGTATAAGCTCGCGCTGGAAGACAACATCCCCTTCCAGTTTCTGCGTAATCCTGAGCGGTTCGATGTGGACGGAACCCTTACCTGCAGGGTGATGGAGCTGGGGGAGAAGGACGAGAGCGGCAGGAGACGGCCCGTTCCTACGGACCGGACGGAAACCATGCATGTGGATACGCTTATTCCTTCCATCGGGGAGGAGGTGAACCGGGAACTCCTTGCAGCCGCCGGCATTGGGCCGAATGAGGAGGAAGGTAATGTGTTCCTTATAGGCGACGGCCGTACGGGACCCTCCACCATAGTCGAGTGTATTGCCGACGGCCGTAAGGCAGCCGACAGGATCTGTAACAAAGAGGATGGGTCCTGGTCCCGGGCGAAATCTTATCGTTTCCTTACAGGAATGAGAAAGAGCGGTGATATTCCGGCAAAGAAGGGCGCCCTGCTCGAACCGCTGGACCCGGGGAAAGGTTACGATACTGAAGCCTTTGGGTCCACCGAAAGCTCGAGATGTCTGGAGTGCAATTACGTTTGCAACAAGTGCGTGGACGTGTGTCCTAACAGGGCAAATATTGCAATAAGGATAAACGGAGGGGAACCTCTGACCGATCTGTTCCAGATTGTTCACCTCGATGCTTTTTGCAACGAATGCGGAAACTGCGGGACCTTCTGTCCGTATCAGGGCCGTCCCTACATGGATAAGCTGACTCTTTTTAATCTTGCGGAAGACTTTACAAACAGTGAGAACCCGGGGTTTATCATATCCGGGACGGATTGCAAAGTTCGGTTAGAGGGGAAAATCTTCGATCTACAGATTGACGGGAATGGCGGCATCAGCGGAGAGGGCCCTTCCGGAGAAGAGTTTGAAAATACAAAACGTGTAATTTCAACAATATATACCAGGTATACGTACCTGCTTGGTCCTGTGCTGGAATGAACAGGAGTTACATAGGAGGGACAATCTGATCGCTTTAAAGAATGCGTTAGCCCTCCAGTTCGATCCGCCTGAAGTTTTACAGGGTGTCGATCTGGTAATAGAGGGCACGGAGATTATCGATGTCGGGGAAGGGGCGGCAGCGAAGTACGATGCTGACAAGGTAATCGATATACATGGTGAAATGGTCTGGCCGGGACTGGTGTGCAGCCATAACCACTTCTATTCGGGACTGGCCAGAGGGATTATTGCCGATATAAAACCTTCTCCCGATTTCGTTTCCATACTCAAAAACCTGTGGTGGAGGCTGGACAGGGCTATCGACGAAGAGATTCTCTATTACAGCGGCCTTGTCTGCTCCCTCGATGCCATACGGGCGGGCACTACGGCGGTTATCGATCACCACGCTTCTCCTTCGTTTATAAAAGGTTCCCTTTCCGTACTGAAAAAAGGGTTCGAAAAAGCGGGCTTACGGGGAATGACCTGTTTCGAAACCACCGGCCGGAACGGACTGGACCAGATGCGACAGGGGGTGGAGGAAAATGTTTCCTTTGCGAAAGAGGTGGATTCGGGAAAAGGTGAATACCTGGTGGAAGCGCTGATCGGTGGTCATGCCCCGTTTACCATACCCGACGACGGACTTACACTACTCGCGGATGCAGTCAGGGAGACCGGCAGGGGGATACATATTCACGTGGCGGAGGACGTCTACGACGCGGTAAATTCCCACGAGGTATACGGCAAAGATGTACTGGAACGCCTTGCCGGTTACGGGCTCCTGAACAGCAGGGGGATTGTCGTCCACGGGCTCTACCTGTCGGATAAGGATGTACGGATCTTAAACGATCACGATTGTTTTCTCGTTCACAATCCCCGGTCCAATATGAACAACAACGTCGGGTACTGTGCTCAATTAGGGGATGTAAAAAACATGAGCCTGGGCACCGACGGGATCGGCAGCAACATGTACGAGGAGTTTAAGGTCGCATTTTTCAAACACCGTGACGCCGGAGGCGCCATGTGGCCCGGCAGCTTCCTGAAATTTCTGCAGAACGGCAATACCCTCCTTGAACGGAACTTCGGGGCAAAGTTCGGCAGGCTGGAACCGGGATACAAGGCTGATCTCGTCATTTCCGATTACTTAAGCCCCACGCCCCTCGTCCCTGGAAACATCGCGGGGCACCTGGCCTTCGGCATGACATCCGCCGATGTAAAAACGGTTATCGTAAATGGCAAGATAGTGTACGAAGATCGGCAGTTCCCCTTCGACATAGGGCCGGTCTACCGGGACGCGCAAAAGGCGGCGCAGCGGCTCTGGAAAAACATGGATTCACTAGAGTGATCTTAAAATCGGTTTTAATACAGGAGGGGCGACCACAATGAACATAGGCCGGGAAATTTTAAAAAAAGCGAAGGAGTACCGCGATTACTCGGCCATTACCCTCTCGGAGATGGTGAAGATCCCTTCCTACAGCGGGAAAGAAGAGGCGGTGTGCAAAAAAATAGTGGAGATGTGCAGGGAAGGGGGGTTCGACGACGTGAGGACCGACGGCCTTGGCAGCGTTGTCGGAAGGGTCGGAAGGGGTTCTAAAAAACTTGTCTTCGACGCCCACATCGATACGGTAGAGACGGGAGACGAAAGCCAGTGGGAGATGAACCCTTTTTCCGGTGTTATCAGTGACGGCCTGGTGTACGGCAGAGGGGCGACCGACCAGAAAGGGGGCGCCGCTTCCATGATTACCGCCGGACGGATCCTTAAAAGTTTGGAATACAGCGGCAAATATTCCGTTTATTTCACTTTTACCGTTATGGAAGAGGACTGCGACGGGATGTGCTGGAAGTATCTGATCGAAGAAGAGAACCTGGTCCCCGACTTCTTCGTTTCCACCGAACCCACAAGCCTGAAACTCACCCGGGGGCACCGGGGACGAATGGAGATGCTCTGCACTTTCAAGGGGGTGTCGAGTCACGGGTCAGCTCCGGAGCGGGGAGAGAGCGCCGCGTACAAGGCAGCAAGGGCTGCTCTGGCCATAGAAAAGCTTAATGGGGAGCTTAAACCCGATGAGGACAACTTCCTTGGGAAAGGAACCATCGTTGTTTCGAAAATCGAAGTACATGGACCGTCCCAGTGTGCAGTCCCGGACCAGGGAATGCTCTATCTGGACAGACGCCTTACATGGGGGGAGGACGCGGAACTGGCGATAAACCAGGTGAAACACTACATGGGGAATGACGTTCAGGATGTCCGGATACCCGAATATACAAAGAGGGGATACCGGGATACCGATTACGGACAGGAGTTATACTTTCCCACCTGGAAGATCCCCGAAGATCATCCCCTGGTGCGGGGCGGAGTGACCGCGTACCGAAAGCTTTTCGGAAAAGAACCCCTGGTGGACAAGTGGACATTCTCCACCAACGGTGTTGCCGTATGCGGCAGGCATAAAATTCCCACCATAGGGTTCGGGCCTGGGGATGAAAACCAGGCCCACGCGCCCAACGAAACCAACAGGATCGATGATCTTGAAGTTTGTGCGGCATTTTACGCCATGCTGCCTTACACCCTGGAAAATAATAGTGAGGAACAAAATGGATAAAATTGGCATAGAGGAATCTATTCGGGCACTATCGGTATTACGTACCGAAGGGATGTATCTGGATGATTTTTTCCTGACCTGGGACAAAACTGCCGACGAGATTCAGGCTGTTTTCGCAGTAGCGGAAATCCTTCGGGGGATGAGAACGAACAATATATCAGCCCGGCTATTCGACAGTGGTCTGGCGATATCATTGTTTCGTGATAAATCGACGAGGACCCGGTTCAGTTTTGCCGGTGCCTGCAACCTGCTGGGGCTGGAAGTGCAGGATTTTGAAGAGGGGAAGTCTCAGGTAGCCCATGGGGAGACGGTCCGGGAGACCGCAAACATGGTGAGTTTCATGGCCGATGTGATCGGGATCAGGGACGATATGTATGTCGGGAAGGGACACACATACATGGAGGAGGTGTCTGCTGCCGTAAAACAGGGGTTCCTTGACGGTGTCCTGGAACAACGGCCCACTCTGGTCAACCTGCAGTGCGATATAGACCACCCCACCCAGAGCATGTCCGATGCCCTCCACCTGATCAACCATTTCGGCGGTACCGAAAAGCTGAAAGGAAAAAAGATCGCTATGACCTGGGCATACTCTCCATCCTACGGAAAACCCCTTTCCGTTCCCCAGGGGGTTGTCGGTCTTATGACCAGGTTCGGCATGGATGTGGTACTGGCCCATCCGAAGGGATATGGGATCATGCCGGAAGTAGAAGAAGTTGCCCGGCTGAATGCGGAGCGTTACGGCGGCAGTTTTACGAAGACCCACAGTATGGAAGATGCTTTTTCCGGTGCGGATATCGTGTATCCCAAGAGCTGGGCCCCATTCGAAGCAATGGGAAAACGGACACTCCTTTACGGTAATGGGGACCATGCGGGGATCGACGCACTGGAGAAGGAACTTCTCTCCGAGAACGGCCGTCACAAAGAGTGGGAATGCACGGAAGATATGATGAAAAAAACCAGAGAGGGGAACGCCCTCTATCTTCACTGCCTGCCGGCGGACATAAGCGGTGTCAGTTGTGACCGGGGGGAGGTCTCGGCGCCGGTATTCGACAGATTTCGGGACTCCCTTTATAAAGAGGCGGGTTATAAGCCCTATATTATCGGTGCCATGATATTTGTAAGCAAGGTGAAAAGTCCCGCGGAAAAACTAATGCAGCTGCTGTGGAAGGAGACGCCGAGAATTATTTAAAAGGTAAACGAAGAAGTACGGAAAAACAACATAGGAAGTGCAGAGAGCAGAGCATCCGGCAGCTGACGGGAGGAGGTTGACGAACGTATCGATTCCTTCAACTGTGGACACCTGATGTGTGATACCTGTGGAACCCGGGAGTACATCGTATACCGGGATAATAGTGATGGGTAAACGCCGGTCCGGCTTAACCCAGGCGGGTTCCGATAAACCCCGGTTGTCCATGGATAAACTCGCCGATCATTACTACCCTGCGGTATTCGAGCTGAACCGATTCAAGGCTTAAGAGCCCTTTCCCGGTGACAACGCATATGTCCGTTCCATGGCGTATTACCCTTCCAGGCTCTGTTTCGGACGGACCGTTCCCGGTTTTATCGATTACTGAAACCTTGTGAATCAGAAGCCTCCTGTTACCGAAGAAAGTAAAGGTACCCGGCCAGGGGTTGAAAGCACGGCAGCGCCGCTTAAGATCGACGGCTTCCGATGTCCAGTCGATAAGGCCGTCTTCCTTTTTCAGCCTGTCTATCCATGTGGACTTGTTGTGGTCCTGTTTTTTCGGTGTGATGGTACCGTCTACCCATCCCGCGAGGGTCTCGACAAAAAACCGGGAACCCGCCAGGGCGCATTTGGCCATAACGCTTCCCGCAGTGTCAGAATCGGAAATCGGAATGGTTATCTGCGAAAACACATCGCCGGCATCCATCTCGTCTTCGATAAACAGCACGGACATCCCCGCTTCCTTTTCACCCGCGAGAATCGCGCTCACTACCGGGGCGGCTCCCCTGTGTCTGGGCAGAAGGGATGGATGAAGATTCAGGGAACGTTTCGGAGGAAGATTGAAGATTTCCTCGGGAATCCACAGCCCGTAGGCGGCGACGGCTATCAGGTCGGGTTCCATCTTCCTTATTTCCTCCAGCACTGCCGGGGTTTTAAGGGAGTCCGGCTGAAGCACCGGCAGTCCCAGCCGTACAGCTGCTGTTTTAAGGGGGGGCTGTTTCGGTTTCAGCCCCCTTCCGGCAGGTTTGTCCGGCTGGGTGACAACGCCGATGACCTCGAATCTGAGGTCTTCCACGAGGCGCTCCAGTGCCGGGATGCCGAGTTCCGGGGTTCCAAAAAATAGAAGACGGGTTTTAACCTGGTTCGTCATTCTTTAAAAAAGTCCTTTACACTGGCTCCTCGAGATGATACACTCGTCTGAGGTCTGATGGTATGAAGTATCACGGATCGTGTTTCATGTCAATCAAAAAAAATCGTAAAAAAAGAATCTAACGGTAAAGCACAGAGGGTTTACAGATGGAGATTACAGTTCTCGGTGTCAGCGGCAGTCCCCGTAAGGGAGCGACCCGGTATGCGGTGCAGGAAGCACTGCAGGCTGCATCTGAAATCGAGGAGGTAAAGACCCGTTTTATCGATCTGAAAGGTAAAGATATTCATCACTGTATACATTGTGACCGGTGTGTAAGGGAACAGGTTGATTATTGTCCCGCTTTCTCTGATGATATGGGGGAGTTTTATCCTCTTTTACTTTCGGCCCATGGCTGGATATTCGGTTCCCCGGTCTACCAGATGAACCCTACAGGGCTGATCCAGACATTTATCAACCGGCTCCGGCCTATAGCGCCATATATTGGAAAGGGACATTACGCTACCCGGGTGGGCGGGGCTGTTGCCGTGGGAGGCACGCGCCACGGCGGCCAGGAAACCACCTTGGAATCCCTGAATAACGCCCTCTTCTGTATAGGAATGGTTGTTGTAAGCGGCGGAATCTATGCGTATAACGGGGGTGCCGTCTGGTCCCGTGACCGGAAGGAACAGGGAGCGCGGGAAGATGAAATCGGTCTTTCCACCGTCCGGGTTATCGGGCGCAGGGTGGCCTTGACCGCCCGTTTGCTCGCCCTTGGTCTTGAACATCTGCCGAAAAAACCGGATCCGGGCATACTGGTCGGATTTTCAAGCCAGGAAGAGCTCGAAGAGCGGCGCGCCGCTTTTCGCAGGCCCAGGGAGGAATAACTATTTCCATGTCCGGCAAGGTGTTTCTCTCCTTTAAGAAGGTCTCAAAGTACTTTCCCGGAGTAATAGCCTGCGATAAGATCGATCTCGATATTTACAGGGGAGAGGTCCATACCCTGCTGGGAGAAAACGGCGCAGGGAAATCCACCCTGATGAATCTCCTTTACGGGCTCTATCACGTCGACGAAGGCGAAATTCTGATTGATGGGAGCTCTGTATCCATTCATTCCCCCGGGGATGCCATCGACTTGGGGATAGGGATGATTCATCAGCATTTCATGCTGATACCGGTTTTTACCGTGTTGGAGAATATCATCCTTGGCCAGCGGTCCGGCAAACCACCGCTCCTCCAGCTGGAGACCTTTCGCCGTCAGGTCAGTGAGGTGGCGGGGAGGTTCGGCATCGATGTAGACCTGGATGCAGTGGTGGAAGATCTGGCTGTTGGTATGCAGCAGAAGGTGGAAATCCTTAAAGCTCTCTACCGGGGAGCACGGATACTGATTCTGGACGAACCGACTTCGGTGCTGACTCCCCAGGAGAGCCAGGATCTTTTCCGGATGTTGGAAGATCTGAAAAAGCAGGGCTGCACTATTCTGTTTATCTCACACAAGATGATCGAGGTTATGCAGATCAGCGACAGGATCACGGTACTTCGGGATGGAAAGGTGATAGAAACGGTCGACCGGCATAAAACCACACCTCGGCAGCTCTGTACTCTCATGGTCTGCAGGGACGTCTCCTTTGAAATCGAGAAAGAAGAATCGGATCCGGGGGAGGAAGTTCTCCGGCTGGAAGGCATCAGCCTGCAGAACAAGGGAGGACTTTTCCTGCTGCGGGACATAAGTTTGAGGGTATGTGCAGGGGAGATACTCGGAATAGCCGGTGTGGACGGTAACGGCCAGAAACCGTTGGCTAAAGTCATCAGTGGTCTCCAGAAGCCTGGTTCGGGCGATATATACATGTTCGGGCAGAATATTACCGGAGAGAATACCAGGAGCCGGATAGAGAAGGGTCTGTCCTATGTTCCCGCTGACAGGCGCCGTGACGGTCTTGTAACCGATTTCAGGATCTGGGAAAATTGTATCCTGGAAATCTTCTATACAAAGCCCTTTACACGGGGGTTTACCCTCAACGCCAGGTACAGCCATGAGTTCGCACGCAGGGTGATCCGGGAATACGATATAAAAACTCCCGATGAGAACGTACCGGTCAAAAACCTCTCCGGAGGAAACCAGCAGCGGGTGGTCATCGGCAGGGAGATCAGCAAGAACCCCAGGCTGCTCCTTGTGGTGCAGCCGACGTGGGGCCTCGATGTCGCTGCCTGCGAGTTTGTCTACAACAGGCTTCTTGAGGAACGTAACAAGGGGACAGCCATACTGCTTATATCCACGGAACTCGAAGAGGTGCGTTCCCTCTCGGACAGACTGATGGTGCTTTTTAAGGGGGAAATAATGGGTGAAGTCGATCCCCGAACCGTCGGCCCGGCAGAGACGGGTCTGATGATGGCAGGAGAAAAAAGGGATAAAAGTATACCCGTGGTTTAGAATTCTACCCGTTTGGGTGAATATAAGAATCTGAATTCTGGAGGAATTTTATGAGTTCAATAATGAAAAAACTGGTGATATGCGGGTTGTTCATACTGACAGCCTCGGTATTCATCGCGGCTTCCGGTCAGTCCGAGGCGGTTGACACGGCGGCGGAGGAACCACAAGTAAAGATCGCCGTTATTTTCCCGGGATCGATAAAGGACCTTGGATGGAACCAGGACGGTTACAAAGCGCTCAAGGAGGCTGAAACGAGATATGACATTATTACAAGTTACCAGGAAAATGTCTCGGCAGGGGAAATCAAGGATGTCCTGCGCAGCTATGCCTCCGACGGGTACGATCTGATTATCGGACATGACACGTACTTCGCCGATCCTGTTATAGAGGTGGCCGCCGAGTTTCCCGACACCATGTTCGGTATATCCTTCGGCTGGAAGTCGGCGGACAACGTGGTTGCGTTGAGCAGTACCAACTGGCAGAATACCTATCTGGCCGGTGCCCTGGCAGGATTCATAACGGAAACGGGGACCATCGGGATTCTGACAGCCACCGAATCGGCGATTGCCCAAAAGATGGTAAAAGGTTTTAAAGCCGGAGCCGCGGCTGCAAACCCGGACATCAAAGTCGTCCATACCTTTGTGGGTGGATGGAACGACGTGGTGAAGGGTAAGGAACTGGTCAGGTCCATGGTGAAAGAAAATGTTGACGTGGTGTATACACAGGCGGGACAGACAAACATCGGGGCCATAGAAGCAGCACAGGAAGCGGGGATTTATGCCATCGGTTCAATCGTAGATATGTCGGAGGTGGCGCCGGAGACCGTGATGGGAAGCGCTGTTTCCCCCCCGGGGGCATTTGTACGCAACATGATCGATACCTTTATAAACGGTACCCTGGAAGGAAAAACCTACATCATGGGCATCAAGGAAGGGGTTGAAGACCTGGTGTTGAGCGCCCGGGCGGAGGAGATACTCACGGAAGATACAAAGAGAAAGATTGACTCCTTAAGGCAGGACATCATCGACGGAAAAATACAGGCTCCCGAACTGTAGGAGGGGCAGGCTAAAGACATGAGAGTACGCAGCCAGAGGACGAAACGCCTGATCATATCATCCATCCCGGGACTCGCGATCCTGTTGGCCCTTATCATAGGGGCCCTCTTCATCGCCTTTGCAGGGATAAACCCCTTGAAGGCGTATGCGTTTATGGTCAGGGGAACTTTCGGCAACCTTTACGGTTTCGGTGAGATGCTTACCCGTTTTGTTCCTCTCCTGTTCTGCGGACTCGCTTTCTCCCTGGCCATGAAAGTGGGATTTTTTAATGTAGGTGCGGAAGGGCAGCTCTATATGGGCGCACTGGCTGCTCTGATCGTGGGGGTCTATGTGAAGGGGCTGCCGGCTCCTTTGCACCTCCCACTGACATTGGCTGCCGGTTTTGCAGCCGGGGCGGTCTGGTGCTATATAGCCGGCGCCCTGAAACTGATCGTGGGGGCCGATGAGATAATCAACACCATCATGCTCACCTACGTTGCTATTCTTCTCACCGATTTTCTGGTAAAAGGCCCTTTAAGGGACCCTACCGGGACTCTTGACCAATCCTCCGTTATAGCCGTATCCGCCCGGCTGGCCCACATACTGCCGGGAACACGTCTCCAT
>JAJSAL010000164.1 GCA_024274705.1 Spirochaetota bacterium | reverse complement strand
AACGCTCTATCCAACTGAGCTATGGGCACAAAGAAACGGCACTAACGGAGAGGGTGGGATTCGTCTTTTCGGCGCCAACCTCCTGTTGGCTCCTCAAAGACCGCCTCGTTCGCTGGCGCTCGACGTCCTGTCTCGCTTACGGCCCTATCGGGCCGCGCTCTCTCGTTTCGAATCCCGCGTCTCCTACGGAGAGGGTGGGATTCGAACCCACGGTACCGTTACCAGCACAACTCCTTAGCAGGGAGCCCGATTCAACCGCTCTCGCACCTCTCCAGTTCCGGTTCGCTTCGCTCGGCGTTCTCTCGTTTCGAATCCCACATCTCCTACGGAGAAGGTGGGATTCCCGTTCCGGGACCGAACCTCCTGTTCGCTCCCTCCAGGCCGCCTCGCTCACTGGCGTCGGACATCCTGTCCGCCTTACCTCGCTATCGCTCGGCGTTCTCTCGTTTCGAATCCCACATCTCCTACGGAGAAGGTGGGATTCGAACCCACGGAACCTCTCGGTTCAACGGTTTTCAAGACCGCCTCCTTCAACCACTCGGACACCTCTCCAGGCTATCCAGGATAACCGGTGTAACACTATACAAACTGGTACTGCCGTTTGTCAATATCAACCACTCTTTCATCTTCTTACTTGACAATTTCTATATATATAGTATACAAATGATTCATGAAACTTTCAAGAAAAGGTGAATATGCCTGTCTTGCCTTGATCTCCCTGGCGGAACACTTCGATGATACGTTCGTGAAGATCGACAATATTGCCCGGGAAAACGAAATCCCTAAAAAATTCCTGGAACAGATCCTGCTGATACTCAAATGCGCAGGATACGTAAAAAGCAGACGTGGCGCCTACGGAGGGTACAGGCTGGGAAGACAGCCTGAACAGATTACCCTGGCGGAAATCGTAAGGCTCATGGATGGAGCCCTGGCGCCTGTAGAGTCTGTAAGTACTTATTTTTACGAAAGCACTCCCATAGAGAAAAACCCGAAGATGGTGGCTCTGTTGAAAGATATTCGGGATTATATTTCCGGAATACTAGAAGCTACCTCTTTGAAGAACCTTCTATGAAAAAGCGGATACCGGCCTATCGATAGAGAGTATCCATGTACGATGGTGCGGCAATAACCTTCATCCTGGTATCAGAAATATGGTATAACATATCTATATGGGTAAGCGAAAAAAAACACGAAAAGAGCGGCAGTATTTTAAGGACATGGAACAACACCTCCGTAAAACAATTGGGAAGATAAGGGCATACAATCTGAAATACGATGACAAAGAGATGAGAGCCTCCATAGAGACCATATGTCAGAAAGCCCATACCCTCAGTGCTAACCTGAAAAAACGCCCCCAGCACCTCTATACAATCGGCACTGCGCTAAAAAGGTACATCGACGCAGTCTGCCTGGTGGCAGAAAAGTACAGGACCCTCGAATCCCGCGCAGGTGATGACCATGCCGACAAAATGATGGAGAAAACGAAAATCACGATCACGAATATCGGAAAAGGCTTTCAGTCTTTAGAACATAAACTCACAGCTGACGATCTTCTGGAACTCGATATTCAGCTCGAAATTGTCGACAGTGATCTTGAAATTGATGGACTTATATAACGAGAGAGCGTTACAGGGATAACCGTTATTGCCCTTTCCCGGTCCCGCCGCCGTTAAGAAGATCATAGATCCTCTCCAGATCTTCCTGGGAAAAGTAATCAATAATGATCTTCCCCCGGGAAAGCGACCCCTGGACTCCTACTTTTGTTCCCAGAAACCCGATAAGGTTCTCTTCGATCTCCTGGATTTCGGGAGCTTTACGATCCGTTTTTTTCTTTTCACCGGTACTCTTCATCCTTTTTCCGGCATTGAGATCGGCAGCTTTTTTCTCCGCCTCCCTTACGGATATGCCGTTACCGACAATGTTCCGAAAGAGAATTTCCTGATCCGCCGGATTGACCAAGGACAATACCGCCCTGGCATGTCCCGCGGACATAGCCCCGGAAATAATCGCACCCCGCATTTCCTCAGACAGCCCGAGAAGCCGTAAGCAGTTGGCAATCGTTGACCGCTGCTTCCCTACCTTTACCGCAACCTCTTCCTGGCTCAATCCGGTTTTCACCATGATGTGCTGGTACGCTTCAGCTTCCTCGATAGGGTTTAAATCTTCCCGCTGTATATTCTCGATCAGCGCAATCTCGAGCCGCTCTTCATCCGTGAGTTCTTTACACACCACAGGCAGTTCAGTGAGCCCCGCAATCTGGGCTGCCCTGAATCTCCGTTCCCCGACAATGATGCTGTACTGATCCCCGGTTTTTTTTACAAGAAGGGGCTGTATGATACCTTTACTCCTGATTGAATCTGCAAGTTCCCGGAGGGATGAAGATTCGAAGGTTTTCCTCGGTTGATCCGGACTGGGTACAATCTTTTCCAGGGAAACGTATTGAATTTGTTCTTCACCTGTACGTGCCCCTCCCGGTGCTTTTACAGACTCCGTGGATTCCTTTCCAAATGAAAAATCATCATCCGGTAAAAGGGCAGATATTCCTTTACCTAAAGCACGTTTAGACACGCTCCAGCACCTCCTGAGCGAAGTTTTTGTAACTCTTTGCGCCAAGACATTCCGGATCGTACTGATTAATAGGAATGGAGTGGGAAGGTGCTTCCGATAGACGGACATTGCGGGGAATGATCGTTCTGAATACCTTATCCTTGAAATATCCCGTAACTTCGTGCACTACTTCATTCGCCAGACGGGTCCTGCTGTCGTACATGGTGAACAGGATTCCTCCTATCCTCAGATCCGGATTAAGGCTCTGTTGCACCCGCCGTATCGTCTGGAGAAGAAGGCTCAACCCTTCAAGCGCAAAATACTCACACTGTAGAGGAATGATGACTTGTTCTGCAGCGGACAGACCGTTGATGGTCAATAATCCTAAGGAAGGCGGACAATCGATAAAAATAAAATCCCAGTCATTTTTAATCTGCTCAACAGCGTTTTTCAGAAAAAACTCCCGTTTCGCCTGCTCAATCAGCTCTACACTCGCCCCGGTCAGATTGATATTGGAAGGCACAACAAACATATTCTCTACCGGACTTTTTCTCACTATTGCAGCTATCGCTAATTGCCCGGTAAGCACCTCGTAGATGCTTTCACTATCCGCTTTCACCCCTATGCTGCTGGAGAGGTTTCCCTGGGGATCAAAATCGATAAGCAATACTTTTCTTCCTTCGTCTGCAAGAAAGGCACCCAGATTAACTGCTGTCGTGGTTTTCCCTACCCCGCCCTTCTGATTGGCAAAACAGATTATTTTCCCCATGTTTTTCCTTATGTTCAATAGAAGCTGTCCCGATTATACACGAATTAGATTTTACTGTCATTGAGATAAATAGATAATGAGGGATTTCTATAGAATCATTCAGCAGGAACAAGGAGAAAAGTATCGACATGACAGGCAGGAACCTGACACCACTACCTGAATAGTGGAGGTAGTCAGACCTTGTTATCAGTTCCCGGGGCACACACAGCCGTGTTTCACGTGAAACACTACAATAGCTGTACCCGGAATGATTGAAAAAACAGGGAAGAGCTTCCCGGTTTCATCAGTTCTCCCCGGCGTCCCAGGTATCTCGGGTTCATTGATCTTGCTTCGGAAACCTTGACAAGCGGGGTGTTTTTTTTTATGTTCTAATCCTCGGCAACGTTACAGGTTTTGTGAAATTCACGTGAGGAGCGAATAATGATCGAAAAAGCTACTATTGAAACGGCTATCGAGAAGGTAAGACCGTCATTGCAGGCAGACGGAGGAGATATTGAACTGGTAAGTGTGGATGAGGATGGTAAGGTTACCGTTAAACTTACCGGGGCATGTCATGGTTGTCCCATGTCCCAAATGACGCTGAAGCAGGGAGTTGAAACATTTTTAAAGAAGGAAATCCCTGAAATCACTGAAGTCGTTTCTGCTTGATACAGTAATAGAAAGCTGATACATGGCTGCCCGGCGATTCCGCCGGGTAGCCTTTTTGTTTTTCAAGATGGGAGGGGAAGGTCTTCCCCTCGCTCCAATCCCGCTTTTCTGCACAGCTTTTCCCGGCTCTGTCTCCGCCGCCGGGCTGTGCAGGCGGGCTTTCCGCTACCCCTTCCTGCCCTCACTCCTCGGTCACAACCTTGGCAAAACCCACCAGAACATCCGGATCCTTGATATTAACGATTCTCACACCCAGGGCATTTTTTCCCATGGTGGAGATCTCGGTGACTTTCAATTTAATCGTGTTCCCCTGGGACGTAATGCACATGATCTCATCTTCCTTGTTCACCGACATAACGCCTACGATCTCTCCGGTCTTCTCTGAAACTTTATACGCAATCTGTCCCCTGGTCCCCCTTCCGTGTGGGGATGCTACGAAGATGTGTTCAATAAAGTCCTCGTTTTAAAGCTTTTGATGATTGTGAGCCTTTTTGGGAGACTATAAATCGTTATTAGAGGCTGTGTCTCTTGTTGATAAATTCGTGTTTGGGAAATGGAACTACAGTAAACGTGTGGGTTCATTTAACGGCGCCAAAGACTTTTACAATGAAGCTTCACAAAAATGAATGGGTTTTTACAATAAAGACGGCATTGAGGTACACATTGAAGACGGAACCATAACCTCATACTATGTCCCGGAAAAGTCAGCGCAGGTTTTTTACGAGCCCGAACAAAAAGCTTTGTTTTTGTTTGGAAACATCACTTAATTTCTCATGTATTTTCCACTATCATCAGTTGGTCAATAAATTCCCGCGGAGTAACTATTTTGGTTCCTTTTACTTTTTCGCCGGGAAAGTGTTTTTTATTCCCGGTTACAATAAAAGCTGCTTTGGCAGACAGGGCGCATTCGATAAACATTTTATCAGCCGCGTCTTTGACCGGATTATCTTTGGCGGGCTTTGGCTCCACCCATAAAGAGTGTTTACGGAGTGTCGCGAGAAGCTTACTCACGCCCGCCTGATCCAGGTCTTTAAACTTATCCCTGGCCAAGACCTCTTTATATTCAGTATAGATCTCTTTACTCAAACAGAGCCGGCAATTATTCTGAAGGATGAGGGACAAGATTAAAGCAGGTAGACTTTCCGGTTTAAGAAGCGCCGAAACAACCACGTTGGTATCCAAAACGAGTATTAACATATACGCAAGCGTTTATTTTTTGGTTTTCTTCCGACGGTAGCTGGTGATTTCAGCGTCAATTTCCTTGTCGGTCATTTTATCCAGACCGGCTTTTTGGGCGCTAAGCTGGATGGTTGTCAGTAACTCGGGCTGCTTGATAAGATTTTTCATGTAATCTTCCACGCTCAAGATTACCACTTTGGGTTTACCCCGCCGGCTGACCAGAAAGCGTGTTTTTTTACTTTCCGCTTCTTTGATAATTGCCCCGAAATGATTCCTGGCGGAAAGGGCGTCAATTAATTTAGTCACTGCGTTGGTTTTCATGTTTATCTCCGAATGAACTAATTAGTTTACTAGTTAATATACTAAATAGTAGTTAGAAATACCCCGCCTTGTCAATAAAACCCGTATTCCATCCTCATTTCACTTTTAGCATTGGAAAACGAATTGAACGAATACATCGAAGCTCACAGACATGTACAGGATGAGAACGGGAAACGAATTGTTGTAAAGAACGTATATCATCCGCAGCAGTTACTCCTTACCGGACTTAGGCAGCTTCAGATAAAACAATCCCGTGTTGTTGCTCGACGGCTTTCCGATTAATGCGATACGGAGCGGTTCAGCAGTAAAATCATTCCCCGCTATTTGAGAAGGATACCAAGTATCGACAATGTGATACGCATATTGTATCTGAAAGGAATATAACAAATGATGTTCCGGATGCGTTATCAGCGATGTTAGGGGAAGAGGCAAACGGGCTTTCCGCTACCCCTTCCTGCCCTCACTCCTCGGTCACAACCTTGGCAAAACCCACCAGAACATCCGGATCCTTGATATTAACGATTCTCACACCCAGGGCATTTTTTCCCATGGTGGAGATCTCGGTGACTTT
>JAJSAL010000163.1 GCA_024274705.1 Spirochaetota bacterium | reverse complement strand
GGATTTTTCCTCGCTGCCTGCCTGTCGGCAGACAGGGCGCTTCGTGAAAACCCAGTGAGCTCAAATGTTATACGCATAAAATTCGTTTGCCAAATGTATACACTATGTTTATACTATATCTATGAAAGCAATAATTCGGAAATGGGGAAACAGCCTTGGAGTGAGGATTCCTAGCATAATGGCCAAAGCTCTTATGCTTGAAAATGGCTCTGAGGTGGAGCTTATTGAAGAAGTAGATAAGATCATCATTCAACCGCAAAAATCGCCCCGACTTGAGGACCTTTTGGAAGCAATCAATGAATCGAACATCCACGAGGAAGTGAAGGCAACTGGCCCGTTCGGCAATGAGGAATGGTGATGTCGCGGTATGTGCCGAGTAGGGGAGACATCATCTGGCTAAACTTCAATCCTCAAGCGGGCCACGAGCAGGCTGGAAAAAGACCAGCACTTGTGCTTTCTCCAAAGGAGTATAATAGAAAAACCAGCTTGATTATTGCCTGCCCCATTACAAGCAAAATAAAAGGGTATCCATTTGAAGTCCGCGTTGTTAGCCAAAAAATAGATGGTGTGATCCTGTCAGATCAAGTAAAAAGTCTCGACTGGAAAGTAAGGGCAGCACAGCTGATTGATCAAGCAGATACCGAAGCAATTTCAGAGGTCCAGGCAAAACTATTGCTGCTAATTCAATAGTGGAAAAGAAACAGCTCATGACGGAATTAATTGCGAAGGCAAACCCGGTTGCAAAGTGTTGAAAAAATACGTATAATTCCCCCATATGGGGGAAAAGAAAAATCCCCAGCACCCGGAACGAGTTTTTCCCCACCTTACGGAAAGAGAATTTCCCCACTCAGCGGAAAAAGAAATTCCCCACCGTAGTGACATGGTTACTCGTCCTCCTTCTTTCTTTGGATTCTATAGGATTAGCCATCGAGGTTAAAAACCCTGGCATGATGTAATAACCGGTCCAGCAACGCTGTGGTCATTACACCATCTCCCATCATTTCGGCCCAGCTTTCAAAGCCTTTGTTTGATGAGATGATGATCGACTTTTTTTCATACAATTCACTGACGAGATTGAAGAACAGGTTCGCTTCCTTTCTGTCAATCGGGGTGTAGCCGATCTCGTCGATGATTAAGAGATCAGAACGCAGTATTCGATTGATCCTGAAACCGGCTGTTCTCTGTATCTCCTGTGTCTTCAGCAGTTTGATCAAGTTCACTATTTTCTCAAAGCAGACCGTGTAGCCTTGTTCGATAGCTTTCATACCCAAAGCAATGCTTAAGTGTGACTTGCCAAGTCCGGGTGGACCAAAATAAAGGAGATTTTCATGATTGTCCAACCATCTGAAGTCCAGCAGCTGGGCAATATCCGCCTTGGTAATTCCTTTCACCCGTCCGAACTCAAAGGAGTTCAAGGTCTTCGGTACAGGAAAGTGGGCGGCTGCCAGGTTCCTTGTATACCTCCGTTCAGCTCGATAAGTAATCTCTGTCTGTAACAGAGCGTGCAACAAAGTGAGGTAAGAAAACTTCTCCGCTTCAGCTTCACCGATGATCTCATCAAGGGATTTCAGTATCCCCTTCAATTTCAACGTCCTAAGGATCTCCACAATGTTCTGATAGGTTTTCATACCTTAACCCCCGTGGATTTCCCGATGAGGGCTGTGTATTCATGGAGGTCACGTTCGGCCACAGCGATCTGCTTATATGCTGTTTGATTTCCCGACAGTATCGGCCTAAAGACCTCTTCCTCACTCTGTTCGCTATCATCTTCTGTCCAACTCTTGTAGAACCTGTAGGTGTCGGCGAGGTCCTTCATCGAATAGGTTGTGTTGGAAAGACAAAACTTCACCGCCTCTTCCAAAAACACCGGATCGGTCTTCTCATCGAAATACTTCCTGGCCAACAGACATTGATCACGTACATACCGGGGAAAGGCTTTAAAATTATGCTCCGCGAAGCTTTGCCATAACGAAAAGGAGAATTGTCCTACGATTTCCTGCTTCAATTCCCGAGCACTCTTCTCTTTTTGGCGAAAATGCTCCCGGGCCAGGACTTTTTGTCCGGGAATGAGCGATACCGGATGACAATAAAGCTGGTCTCCCGTACCAATATCAAAGATGAACAGGGACTTCTCTGTATTGTAGATCTCCACAACCTTGTTTTTGTACTTTGTAGGGACCGAATACTGACTCCCCCATACTGAGATAAAGGATTTGTCATCCACCTGGCGTTCTTCACGGCCTTTAAGGGAATCTTTTCGAAAGATAGAGTTTCTAAGCGGTCGTAAATGTGCCCGTTCCTCTTCAAACATCTCAGCCGGAATCCGTTTGGTCGCCTGGGACAACTTGCCGTTAGCACGCCGTTTCAGCCATGCGCTCAGACTGCTATTTGCCTCTTCTACATCCGTAAAATCACGGGAAGCTAAAAAGTTGTATTTAACATACTTGATCACATTTTCAATTTTTCCTTTGCTCTCAGGATCCGCTTTGCGGCACACGTACATCTTCAAAGACATCTCCTCAATGAAAGAGGAAAACGCTTTCGTATAGATGATGTCTCCGTGGTTCTCGGCTACAACCAGAACCGAATCCTGATCAATTACCAGCTCTTCCGGCATCCCTCCAAAGAAATCGAAGCAGTCAAGGAGGTGGAGTATTACCTCGAGGGTCGTAAACGGGCGGCTTTGAAACCTGACATACTTGTACCGGCTGGAAGCTAAAACAACGGAAAAAATATACAGGTCACATCGGCTTTTCGTTTTGTATTGCCCAAAGTCTACCTGCAATTGTTTACCAAAGGGCTGCTCAGCGACCTTCTCATAGCATCGTTGCCGTGTGCGGAACTCAAGCCGATTCGTTACGTGCAGGTGATGGATATAATTCCGTAATGTTTTTTCTGTGCCAGGAAGACTTCCACAGAGCTCTTCTAAGTAATCGTAGACTGACGACATAGGCAGCCGCTCAAAATCATTATTCTTATAAATTTCGAAGATCTCATCCTTGTAGGACGCGAAGCTTTTTTCACGACTTACATACGATTGCCGCCGCTTTCTGAACTGCTCCTCACTCATGTTCCAATACTTTCGTACTGTTTTTCGATCAACGTTCAGTTTCTCCGCTATCACGGTTTGTGGGCAGCCTTGTAGTTTTAATTGAAGAATCTTTTGATACATAGCTTTATTCACCATATCGTCTGTCTCCTTTGAATTAAGTTCTCTACTACCCTAATCCTAAGGACCATCTGTTTATACGATGGGGAATTCCATTTTCCGTGGTAGGGGGAATTTCGTTTTCCATTCCCTGGGGAAAAACTTTTTCCGTCCCCTGTCCATAAACTCTTTCCACCCCCTGGGGAATTCTACTTTCCTTCCCCTGAGGAATTCGGTTTACCATTTCCAACATGGGAAGAAAATGACGGCTAACAACGGGTTGCACCCGACGTTGCTCCGCTGCGCGGCTGAACCCGGACGTTATAAAGTATGAGTGTTTTATGAGGAATAAGCCAGCTCCAGTAAGAATGTTATTGACAAAACCCCGATACAAGTATAATATATAACATAATAGAATACTGGAGG
>JAJSAL010000162.1 GCA_024274705.1 Spirochaetota bacterium | reverse complement strand
GGCCGGAAACGGGGGCGGGTAAAGGTGGGCGGAAAAGTTCAGGTTAAATTCATTGAAAACTGCTATCTCGAGGCCGGTGAAGATATCGTGGTCCAGGTAGGTATCCTCAATTCCGTTGTACATTCTCTCGGCAGAATTCGAACGTTGGAAAAGGGACTGATAGTGGGAGGAAAATTATTTGCACAAAAAGGGATAGAAGCACATCAGGTAGGCACTGCTTCCGGCACGCGCACGGAAATAATTTGCGGTATAGATTATTCGATACTTCAGAAGCTCGAGTGGATCAGGGACAAGAATATCGAACTCATTTTCAAGCTGAGGAATATCGAGGAAAGAATAAAGAAAAGAAGCAGTTCAATTGAACAGCTTATCGATGTACGGGATAAAATTAAAGAATCCTTACATAAGCTCAATGAAGCGGCCCAGCAGCTTGTAGGTAAAATGGATAAAAATGATGATGCCCAGGTGATTGTTTCAGGTTCGCTGTTTCCCGGTACGTACATTGAGATCTGTCACGTGTCCTGGGTTCCGGCTCGGGAACTGAAACATGTAAGAATATTTCTCAATAAAGAAAAAGGACGAGTGGAAAGCGCATCCCTTTGAACAAGGAGAATAACATGAGTAAAGAAAAACATATCCTGGTTGTAGATGATGAGGCTTCGATCACGGAAATGATGCAGGTTGTCCTGGAAGACCGGGGATATGACATTACGACTGCGGGAAACGGGAAGGAAGGACTCGAGCGTATCCAGGCACAAAAACCGGACCTGATTATCACGGATATTTCCATGCCGGATATGGAAGGGATAGAGTTTTTACGGGAATTAAAAAGAAACGGAATCGAAATCCCGGTTATCGTCATGTCCGGAAATATCATTGGAAGAAAATTCCTTGAGTCGGCCCGCAGGTTCGGGGCGAAAGGTTCGGTCCTTAAGCCGTTTTCAAAAGCCGAGCTGCTGCAGGAAGTTGAACGGTGTTTGCAGTTATAGCATCGTACGAATATGTAGTTACCCGAAACTCTCGACCTCTACGTAATAATGAAGGTTCTTCGGATTGTCAGGATCGTTTCCGGTATCCATGGATTTGTAATACGCCATAAACTGAAGAGGGGGCATGTACAGAATGTCCCGGACGCCGTCGGGCAGGTTTGAGTCCAGCTCGATAACATAATGGCCGGCATGGGAAAATCCTCCCCGGGCGGAATCGCATAACACCAGGGTCTTCCCCTCCAGCTTTTCCATGTTTCGCGTAAAGTGAAGATCGTGGCCCCTTCCTGAATCGGATACCAGGATACTCACCAGCATGGTGCTGTCCACATTCGACATGGGGCCGTGTTGAAAATCCAGGGTAACGTACGAGTCTGACGGGTGGAGTACCATCTCTTTTATCTTCAGTTGAGCCTCCCGTGCCAGGCCGTAATACGAACCACTTCCGACAAAGGCATACTTCTTTGTTTCCGGATCTTTGGCAATCCGTTCACCCATGTCTTCGAATAATGCGTTTTTTTGTTGGAAAATGTCCGGGAGTGTTCTGTACATTCCGATGCCTTTTCTGTCCTGTGACGATACCGCCGAAAGGT
The DNA here is from genome assembly GCA_024274705.1 of Spirochaetota bacterium. GTDB lineage: Bacteria > Spirochaetota > Spirochaetia > SPDA01 > JAJSAL01 > JAJSAL01. The sequence continues at coordinate 11,091 of JAJSAL010000162.1, read as the reverse complement.
ACTGTCCGCACAATACCATGGAGGTGAGGGAGCGGGTAGTGGTTACGCTTTTTTCCGAGGCCTCTTCCAGGACGATGGACATATCCGCTTCCTGTGCCATGGGGCTGTCCGGGAAGCACACGATAGAGATGGTCCGGCACCCCAGGGAAGCGGCCTTACGGAGGGCCATCACGCTTTCCGTGGTGCTTCCGGAGCGGGAGATTGCAACCACCAGGGTTTTTCCCTTAGGACTTACAAACATATCTGAATTGACTACCATGTCCGAAGCATGGACAGGCCTGCAGTTCAGACCAGAAGCCCGCTGGAATACAGGTGCCAGTGCGTGGGATACGTTGAAGGCCGATCCGCACCCGGTAAATACGATGGTATCCGCTTCCAGAATGAAGTGTGAGAGTTCTTTCGACTGCCTGTCGATCCGGTCCATGGTCCCGTTCCAGGACTCTGCCTGGGAACGTATTTCTTCAAGAGTATAAACACCCCTCTGTTTGCTTTCAGGATTCTGATTCTGACTCATTTGAAAAACTCCTTTTGTATGTGATCACGGTCCGGTAATCCGACAACAGATGCGGTAAGAGCACCGATCCGACTGCCGACGGTGCAGGCCTTTACCGGATCCCCCTCGCTTATCATAGAACAGATAAATCCGCTGTTGAATGCATCGCCTGCACACGTTGCATCAACCTGTTCGGTCCGCACCGCCGGGATTTTTTCGATAACACCCTGCCGGACCAGGTAGGCCCCCTGCTCCCCTGCCTTGATCACCATGCCGCCGCCGGCTACCCTAAGTGTGTTAACTGCCGTTTTTATCTGTTTTTTTCCGGTTATTCCCCGGAGTTCGTCCAGGTTAGGCAGGAACCAGTCCAGGAGCGGCAGGATTTCTTCCAGGCCCGGGCGGTCCCAGCGGCCTTCCGGGTCTGATCCCGGGTCTAAAGAAGTAGTCATCCCGGCGGATTTTGCCAGGGTGAGAATGTCCGGGAAATGGGCTTTAAGATTGTTCTGAAGATAGTATGACGACAGATGCAGGTGTCCGCCTCGAATAATAAATCCTTTTTTTATATGTTCGATGCCGGCTTCCGAAACAGATCCGGGATAGGTCGTGTACATCCTGTCCTGCTCCCGGCTTAGAGATACGGTAACGCCGGTTTTCATATCCGGATACCGGGAAATCCACCTTGTAGAGAGACCGGACCGTTCCAGTTCTCCCGTGAGGAGTGTTCCCGGGAGATCCGCACCGATTACCCCGAAGAAACGGACCTGGATACCGCACATTGCAAGAACGATGGCTGTGTTTGCCGCCGATCCTCCCGGTTTGAGCACGCTGTCCCGGGCCAGTATCTCAGTTCCTGGCTTAAGGTTCCCCTTAAGTTCCGAGAGGATTACATCCAGATTCACATCGCCAAGGACGGCGGTCTTTAACATCCTCTTTTTCATACTCTGCTTCTTGTAATCAGGGAAGGGTCCGCTTCGCCCTGACAGTTAGAAACTTCCGTTCCAGGATGAACCCTTCAGCGTATTCCACCCCGCACTGGTAGCCCCGGTACCGGGTGGAGGTCTTTATAAAATCGAGGAGGTCGACACAGGCCTGGTTTTTCATGTGGGTGATCTGGGAACGGTGACAAGACAGCATTTTCATCTTCAGCTGCATGACATCACTGATATCCACGTACTCTTCAGGAACGAAGCCGATTCCAGCCAGGGTATCCATGAAATATACCTGGGGCCGGATTGCGACAGGAGGTGATGCAGCCGGTTCCCCGGCGGTGCGGTTCTGCCGGGTGACTTCTGTATCTCCTTCGAACCCGCCGGCTAAGGCCCAGAACCCGGCATCGGAAACGATGCGGCTGGTATTGGTGTGATCCGACATGTAGTCTGCGGGATGGTGTGTAATGATGACGTCAGGTTTGACCTTTCGTATGATCTCCACGAGTTTCCTGCGCATCCCGGGAACCACTTCCACTTCTCCGTCGGGAAGTCCTATAGGATAGAGATCCGCTCCTATAATGGCGGCGGACTGTTCCGTTTCTTCCCTCCTGATCGCTGCTATCTTCCAGGCAGGCAGTTCCGCGCTTCCTTTATCTCCGGTTGTCACGTAGCACATGGCGACCCTGTCGCCCTGTTTTGCGTATGCGGCCAGCGTTCCGGCACAGAGGATTTCGATATCATCCGGATTTGCACCGACAGCGAGAACATTCATGCCCGGTTTCCGTACCGGTACGCTTCATCCAGCATGACAAGGAAATTATCCACCGGTATATAGTTCGCCACGGAGTTGCCGGTCCCGAAACAGTATCCTGTATCCTGGATGCACACATCCAGGGTTTCCCGGACCCGTTTCCTGATCGAAGCTTCATCATTTCTACAGAGAAAATCCACATCGATACCCCCTATGATGGATATCCTGCTGCCGTACTGCCGGAGTGCTTCCGTCACAGGCAGGATGATGTCTTCAAAAGAATGCTTACTGTCGATTCCCACATCATCGATCAAACTGTCCATGATCTCTTCCAGGTAACCGCAGGAGTGGAGGATGTACGGTTTGCCGTGGTCATGGGCGATATCCGAGCATTTCCTGTGCCAGGGGAAAATGCAACGGTTGAACACGTTTGGGGATACAAGGGTGGAAGATTTGAATCCGAAATCATCGGACCCCCAGATAAGGGGAACACAGGAATAATCAACGATAATCCTGGTGTAATCGGTATAAAAAGCGCCCACCTTTTCGAACATCGCATCGATGAGGTCCGGTTCATCATACATCTTCATGCACATGGTTTCATATCCCAACAGGAAAGAAACTACCTCCAGGATATGCCCGGTAAGATCGAAACATCCCATCCCTTCGGGAATATACTTCTCCATCCAGTCCAGCATGGAAAGATCGATACTACTGATATCCGGCCACTGGTAAGCCTCGAAGTCCTCCCAGTTCCGGATAGGACCGGCATGTTCTTCTATCCACGCCCGTTCTCCCCGGGATTGTCCGGCCATGGCAGTGTCACCGGTTCCCAACTCTTTGAGTGCAAATGCGTCCTTTCTTATCACGGGTATACGGAATACATCATACCCTAAAAACCGGTGAACCATGATTTCTTTCTGCAGTGTCTCCTGGCCATCCGCTTGTGACATACCGCTTTCGATGCCGTACCGGCCTATAATCGCTTCTTTTATTTCCGGGTCGATGTAGAGTTCGAGAAAATGGAGGCGTTTCTGTTTTCCCTTCCGTTGTATGACCCGAATCAGCTCGGTTACATCGGGTTCGATTGAATTGAAAAATGGATATGTGCTCATTGTACCAGACTCCAGGTGCGTATCGGTTATATGCATTGTAAACGGGATAAGGGGGAATATGCAATATTGGGCAGCCGGACCATGGTCTTATCGCCAAGAAGATTGTAGAGCCTGCAGCGAATCCGGGATACAGCGCGCCCGGGGGATGTCAAGGTGAAAAGGGTCCTGCATCGGGATAGTAACGGCGGAACATACGTACTGCCGTATAAATAATCCGATGTATTGGTTGTTATGGCTAAGATGTTGGATTAGAATTAAAAATGGGGTGACTGGCTGAGAAGCGGGGCTTGTGCCTTGTTATCGACGGCAGGAGGGTTATACGGGTTTATGTTGCCGTTTACCGCCGTCGTCCGGCACTGACCGTTAGGTGCATAGAGGACTATGATTTGTATCTGAAAAAAATAATTCGTATGATCAGTCTTTTCTCTTTCTATAGGTACATTGGAACCCTTCACAAATAATGTAGACGAGGGGAAATAATTATGAGTCTGATTCTTATCTTTTCTATAATTATACGTCTGGTGGCAATGGGTTGGTCCATTGTTCTGCTGCGCAGCATGAGGAATTGGCGTATGGGATTTCTGACTGTGATGCTCGGACTGATGGCCCTGCGGCAGACCCTTACACTGCTAACAGAAAGGGAAGCGTGGGTAATTTACGTTACAGGCCTTACAGCCGAGCTTCCAGGACTGATAGTCAGCATAATGACTTTCCTGGCAATCTTCTTTCTGGAGCGTGCTATTTCCGAGCAGAGGCGGGCCAGGCAGGCACTGCAAGAGAGCGAAGAACGATATCGTATGTTATTCAACAGTGGCAACGATGCGTTATTTATTCATCAACTTACAAAGGAAGGTGTGCCGGGTAAATTTATTGAAGTCAATGATATTGCCTGCCACCGATTGGGCTACACGAAAGAACAATTACTGAGGTTGTCACCGGTAGATATTGTTGTTCCTGAAAAGTTAGGTGAGATACAAACTATAATGGAAAATATACTCACTAAGAAACACAGTTATTTCGAAATAGTACACCTATCTAAAGACGGAAAAGAGATACCTGTTGAGATAAGTGCACGTGTAGTTAATTTCAAAGGGCAACCCACTGTGTTATCTATTGCCCGCGACATCACTGAACGCAACCAGGCAGAGGATCGCATTCGCCATCTTCAGAGTGTCCTGGCGGCGATTAGAAACATCAATCAACTTATTGTACATGAGAAGAATCAAAAAAAACTATTGCAGGGAACATGTGATATTCTTAATCAAGCCGGCGATTATATGTTGGTATGGATAGGTTTAATTGAAGAAGATACCAAAGAAGTCTTGCCTATAGCGCAAACGGGTTTTGAAGAGGGCTACCTGACGTCGATAAGAATAACCTGGGACGATTCCGAAACCGGCAAAGGACCTACCGGAACAGCTATCAAAACCAAGAAACCGTCTGTCATGCGGGACATCGCCGCTGACAACAAGTACGGACCCTGGAGGAAGGAAGCAATGAAGCGCGGCTACGCCTCATCAGTTGCTCTGCCTCTCGTTTACGAAGAAAGAGTATTCGGTGCTCTTAATCTGTATGCAACTCTTCCCGATGCATTTGATGAAGAAGAAATGGACCTGCTTTTAGAGGTCAGCCAGGATGTTGCCTTTGCCCTGCATAGTATTGAGATAGAAGAAGAGAAAAAAAGAACGGAAGAATTTCTACAGAATATCATCGACAGCACTTCGGATCTGGTTTGTACTGTAGACCTGGAGGGTAATTTTCTTTCTATTAACAATGCAGTAACCAAACAACTGGGGTATGAAGAGGAGGATTTAATCGGAAGACCCAAAATAAAGCTGGCAGTTGAACCAGAATTATTCATAAGTGCTTTTAAGGAAGTTTTAGAGAAAGGCAGTATATCAAATTTGGAAATGCCGTTGATAAGGAAAGATGGCACAATCGCAGATATCCTGTACTCAGTGACATTGTTGAGAGACAATGACGGCAATCCCGTTGCAGTAGCCGGATTCGGTAAGGACATTACCGAGCGAAAGCACGCGGGGGAAGCGCTTTGGGAGAGTAATCGCAGATTAACTACCTTAATGGATAATCTCCCGGGGATGGTTTACCGCTGCCTGAACGACAAGGATTGGACTATGGAGTTTGTCAGTGAAGGATGCATTGCCCTGACAGGATATGAGGCGCCTGATTTGATTCATAATAAAAAGATTTCTTATAATGATATAATTCACCCGGATGATTATAACAATGTCTGGGATGATGTGCAGAAGGCCCTGGAGAACCACGCTTCGTTTCAATTGGAGTATAGAATTATCACGGCAGATAAAACCGTAAAATGGGTCTGGGAACGCGGGCAGGGAGTGTATTCTGTAAAGGGGAAATTGGCAGCGCTAGAGGGGTTCATTACCGACATCACAGAGCGCAAGCGGGCGGAAGAAGAATTAAGAAAATACCAGGAGCACCTGGAGGAACTGGTCAAAGAGCGCACAAGAGAATTGGAAGAAAAAACTACGGATCTACAGCAAGCCAACATCCTGCTCCAGGAGCTTGACCGTCTGAAGAGCATGTTTATAGCCAGCATGAGTCACGAGCTGAGGACGCCGCTGAACTCAATTATCGGCTTCACTGGTATAATACTGCAGGGCATGGTCGGGGAGATTACAGCGGAGCAGAGAAAACAACTTGCGATGGTAAAAAACAGCGGCACTCATCTCTTAGCGCTGATAAACGATGTAATCGATGTGAGTAAGATAGAGGCCGGCAAGGTTGAGCTTGCCGTTGAAGAGTTCGATCTCTCATCCCTTCTAAAGGAGGTAGAGGAATCCTTAAAGATTACCGCGGCCGGGAAGGGCCTCAAAATATCACTTAAGACTCCGGGGCGGTTGGTAATCAGGAACGACAAGCGAAGGACAAAGCAGGTCCTCCTGAATCTCTTGAGCAATGCGGTAAAATTTACGGACAAAGGCGGGATAGAGATAAAGCTGGAAAAAAAAGACCGGAGAGTGGAGGTATCGGTCAGGGATACCGGTGTCGGGATAAGACAAGGGGATATGGACAAGCTGTTCACGGCCTTCGGCAAGATCGATCCCGGGGGATGGCCGCTGCAGGAGGGTACAGGGCTTGGGCTCTACCTCTCGCAAAAGATAGCCAAGCTCCTTGGCGGCTCAATCAGAGCTGAGAGCGAGTTTGGGCGGGGGAGTAAGTTTACATTCATTCTGCCGCTGTAACAGGAGGGTGTTCGGAAAACTGCCGCATATAGTAATAGAGAAGGAAATGACGAAGAGAATACACTGTACAAGTGATTGAAAGGTGGAAACAGACATGAAAAGAATCCTGTTAGTTGAGGACAACGAGACGAGTATGTACCTTATCAGCTTTATTTTAAAGGGCAACGGACTTGAGGTAATAGAAGCCATGAGCGGCAGGGAAGGAGTAGCGCTTGCACTAAAAGAGAAACCGGACCTAATCATTATGGATATCCAACTCCCTGATTTTGACGGACTGGAAGCTACAAAGAGGATAAGGGAATCGGAGGCAGATAACGAGACTCCCATTGTTGCTCTCACCTCGTATGCCATGGTCGGTGACAGGGAGAAGGCACTGAAAGCGGGTTGTACAGGATATATTGAAAAACCTATCAATCCGGAGATCTTTATGGACGAGATCGAAAGATTTTTAAGAGGAGAAGTGTGAGAAAATAAAAGGAGGACATGAAAAATGAAGATCCTCATTGTGGATGACAAGGAGGAAGACCTCTACCTGCTTAAAACTCTGTTGGAGGGCAACGGCTACGAGGTTGCATCGGCTGTCAATGGAGTTGAAGCTCTTGGAAAGCTACGTGTAGATGGCATTGACATGATTATTTCCGACATCCTGATGCCGAAAATGGATGGATTCCGGCTCTGCCGCGAGGTAAAAAAGGACAGGAAGTTGAAAAAGATCGCCATGGTCTTTTATACCGCCACGTATACCGATCCCAGTGATGAGGAGTTTGCCCTGCGCCTGGGTGTTGAAAAATTTATCGTTAAACCTACTGAACCGGATGTATTAATGGAATTAATAAAGGAAGTCATTAAAAATCATGAGATGGGGACCCTGATGGCCCCCAGGCAGCCCATCAAAGATGAGACGGTGTACCTGACTGAATACAATGAGCGGCTGATCAGGAAAATGGAAAACAAAATGCTTGAATTGAAAAGAGTAAACATGGTTTTGGGAGACTCGGAAGAGAAATACAAGGACCTGATAGACAATGCCAATGATGCGGTACTAGTAGTTGATCAGGACGGACACATCGGTTTTGTCAATCCCAAATTCTGTGAAATGACGGGCTATTCGGTTGATGAGGCGAAATTACTGCACATTAACAAGCTGGTCCATCCTGATGATGTAGGTATGGTGAGAGAATATTTAAGCAAAAGGATGGCAGGGGAAAGGGTACCCAGAAACTACGAACTCCGCCTCCTGACCAGGACAGGGCAGACGATTTATTTAGAAAATAATGCCGGTATCATCGAAAAAGAAGGCAGATTAATCGAGGTATTAAATATCATGAGGGACATCACCCAGCGCAGGGAGGCTGAAGAATCGCTGCGGGTGACTTCCGAAAAACGCAAGGAACTGGAAGATATTATTAACCACAGCCCGGCTGTCATTTTTCTCTGGCGTACAGATGAAGGATGGCCGGTCGAATTTGTCTCCGATAATGTTCGGCAATTCGGTTATACCCCGGAAGATTTTTACTCAGGGCGCATCCTTTTCCTGAACATTGTACATCCGGATGACCTGGAACGTGTAGCCGCCAAGGTCGGTAAATTCAGTCAGGAGGGGTGTAAGGATTTAAATCAGGAATATCGAATTATCACAAAGTCGGGAGAGGTATGCTGGATCGAGGACCGTACATGGGTCAGGCGTGATGTAAACAGCGTTATCACTCATTATCAGGGCATTATCCTGGATATCACTAAGCGTAAGCAGGCCGAAGAGGAAATCTTAATGCTTGCTCATACCATAAGAAACATCAATGTCTGTATTAGTATCACTGATATGGATAATAATATTATTTCTGTGAATAAAGCCTTTTGTGATGTTTACGGATACAAAGAGGAAGAAATTCTTGGTAAAAACACCAGTATTCTCTGGTCCTCCCTTGCCCCGGAAGATCTTACCAGGGAAATTTTGCCGCAAACCCTGAAAGGAGGCTGGCAAGGGGAATTCTATAACAAGCGAAAGGATGGAAGCGATTTCCCGATTTACCTTTCTACTTCTGTTATAGGGGATGAGAACGGTAAACCCATAGCGATGGTAGGTGTATCGAGGGACATTACGAAACAGAAACTGGCGCAGGAATAGAAGGAGAGTCTGCAGGATCAGCTTCGCCAGGCCCAGAAAATGGAGGCTATTGGTACCCTGGCAGGCGGAATCGCCCATGATTTTAACAACATCCTCACACCAATCCTCGGCTATACCGATATGATTATTGACGATGTACCTGAAGACAGCCGGATCCGGGCCGACATGGAGAAGGTGATCAAAGCGGCGAACCGTGCAAAGGACCTGGTACAGCAGATTCTCACTTTCAGCCGTCAGGTTGAGCAGGAACGCAAACCTGTGAAGATCCATCTCGTCGTCAAGGAGGCGCTTAAGCTACTGAGAGCTACATTACCAACCACTATCGAAATCCGTCAGAACATAGATACCGGGTGCGGGGCCGTATTGGCCGACCCGACCCAGATACATCAGGTATTGATAAACCTCTGTACCAACGCTTACCATGCAATGCGTGAGAGCGGAGGGGTGATAGAGGTAAGCCTGGGCATGGTTGAAATTAGTACGGAGTTGGCAATGAACTACCCAAACCTGCATGAGGGAACATATGTACGGCTCACCGTCAGTGACACTGGTCATGGAATGGACCGTGGGACAATAGAACGGGTGTTCGAGCCCTTCTTTACTACTAAGGGCGTCGGTGCAGGTACCGGTTTGGGTCTATCGGTGGTTCATGGAATCGTGGTGAGCCACGGTGGTGAGATAACCATAGAAAGTGAGTTAGGGAAGGGGACCAGGTTCCATGTCCATCTTCCCCGGGCCGATAGTGTTGTAGAACGTGAAGCACCAAGGGATGACCCCATCCCTGAGGGGAAAGAACGTATTTTGTTTGTCGATGACGAAGAAGAGATCGCCCGTATGGGGAAGCGGATGCTGGAACGCCTCGGCTATGATGTAACCATGCGGACCAGCAGCGTAGAAGCGCTGGAAGCATTCCGTTCGCAACCGGACGGGTTTGACCTGGTTATCACTGATCAAACGATGCCCGATATGACCGGTGTGGAATTTGTCGGAGAATTACTTCGTATCCGGCCTGATTTACCAATAATACTAATGACAGGCTTTAGCGAGATGGTAACACCGGAAACAGCAAAGAAGATCGGTGTCCGTGAATTCATAATGAAACCGATCATGATCCTTGATCTTGGAAAGGCCATACGGCGAGTATTAAATCCGAACAATGAAAATGAGACGTAGCCTGCTAGTACCTGTGTTCTTATTGTGAATACTTGCTGCTATGAACGATCACATGGTAATAAACCTCCGGGCGGGACTGCCGGGATGTTTGAAAATGAAGCTGTTTTTGACCTAAGTCAAAGGTATTCTCCGGATTTCTGGGTATATATGTATGAACAGGAGGACATTATGCCGGTAAAATTACTTGTTCCAGGATTGATCATTTTCCTTCACGATATGTTTACTGCACTGTGGATCGGTGGGCTGGGGTTTATGGCTCTTGTTCTTATGCCGGGAATCCGCCGGTCCGGGTTAGAAAAGGCCCAGGTTCGGAAGGTCCTTCAGATGATCAGGAAGAGATTCAGATGGATCGTATTAATAAGCATCATCGGGCTGTTTGTGACAGGAGTGTTCCTTACCAAACGAAGCCCGCTGACAGCTTCCCTGTTTTCCTTTGCCAACACCTACAGCATCCTGTTATCGATCAAGCACATTTTGATTCTCATCATGATAATCAGTGTGATCTTGCAGACAGTACTCGGTAAGAAAGGAAAGTCCAGCAGTACCCTTACTTTAAGCAACTTCATCTTCGGAACGGTGGTTATGTTATTAAGCGGGGTTACCGCAGCAATCTCATCAGCTCCTTGAGGAGATTACAATGAAAGTACACGTAAAAAACAATGTATACTGGGTCGGGAAAATCGACTGGGAACTGCAAAAGTTCCATGGTGATGAATATTCTACCTATAGAGGATCCACGTATAACTCTTACCTTATAGAAGAAGATAAAACGGTCCTCATCGATACGGTGTGGGCCCCCTTTGCAAAGGAGTACGTGGCAAACCTTGAAGAGGAGATCGACCTCGGTACCATTGACTTTGTGATTGCAAACCACAGTGAAATCGACCATTCAGGAGCTCTCCCGGAGCTGATGCGGAAGATTCCGGATACCCCTGTGTACTGCACCGCAAACGGCGTGAAGGTCCTGAAAGGGCACTTTCATCAGGATTGGAATTTCAAGATAGTGAAAACCGGGGACACCCTGGATCTGGGAACAAAAAAACTGATTTTCGTGGAAGCACCCATGCTTCACTGGCCGGACAGTATGTTCTGTTACCTTACGGAAGACAACATCCTGTTCAGCAACGATGCATTCGGCCAGCATTATGCTACGGAATATATGTTCAATGACCTGGTGGACCAGGGCGAGCTTTTTACCGAATGTCTTAAGTATTATGCCAACATCCTAACACCCTTCAGTTCTCTGGTGACGAAAAAAATCGAAGAATTTCTCTCGCT
>JAJSAL010000161.1 GCA_024274705.1 Spirochaetota bacterium | reverse complement strand
CGGTTTTATACCCTCCTGGATCAGGGTAAATACGGAGAAGCCTGGGACATTGCTATGGAGCCTGTATGGGGCTCTCCGGGAAATGTGTACCGGTACCAGGATTCGGTCTTCCCGGAAACCGGAGCGTTTTCGGGCTGGCTGGACAGAGAGAGTTTTATCCGGCGGGAAAAAGATGAACTCGGAGCAGGCGGATACGGTATCCGGTTGAACAATGTAACTGCGGTTTCCCTGGATCAAGTCGAAGCTCCTGTATTTCTTACTGGATCCGGTATATCCTTTGAAGGAATGACGGCCGTAAGGGTAACCGGGCATATGCTCGGGGCCTGCACCATATTCGGCTGGAAAAAGGATTTACTTGTGATCAGAGTGGGTACTGCGTACAAGGTTCTCCTGGAAGGGATAAAACAGGAACGGCAGTTTTTCTACCAGTCCTGGTTCTCAGATATCACAAAAATAAAAGACTTAAGAAACGGCGGATAGTATATGGTTCGCTACTTCGATAACGCTGCAACAAGCTGGCCAAAACCGAAGCGTGTTCTCCGGGGGATGAAACATTATTTTACCAGTGTCGGAGGAAATCCCGGCAGATCGGGGCACCGACTTTCTGTAGAAGCCGGGAGGGTCGTTCTGGATGCGAGAGAGGAGGCAGCGGCTTTATTCGGATTGTCCGACCCATCCTCAATCGTATTTACCAAAAACGCAACTGAAGCAATCAATACCGTGCTCTATGGACTCTTTAAATCCGGTGACGGTGTTGTTACCACCACCATGGAACACAACTCGGTTCTTCGCCCCTTGATGGATCTGAAAGAGAAGGGGATCGTTGTCACCATCGTACCGGCGGATGAAAAGGGAATCCTGGATCCCGGGGTATTGATGAACGCTGTGGATGACCGTACGAAACTTGTCGTGTGTACCCACGCATCGAATGTGACAGGCGGGATCAATGACATAGAACGGATAGGATTGTTGTGCAGGGCACGGGGCGTTTTTTTTATGGTTGATGCCGCCCAGACTGCCGGTGTGTTGCCCCTGGACATTTCCCGGCTCCAGGTTGATTTCCTCGCAGCCAGCGGCCACAAAGGACTCCTGGGACCTCAGGGGACAGGACTCCTCTACCTCAGGGACCCCGGGTCCCTTCGCCCCCTGACCAGGGGAGGAACAGGGAGCCTGTCGGACAGGGAGTACCAGCCGGATTTTATGCCGGACAAGTTCGAAAGCGGGACTGTCAACGTGATAGGGATGGCAGGTCTTGCAGAGGGTATCAGGTACGTGAGAACCCGTGGAACAACGAACATCCACAATCATGAAAAGAAGCTGCTTTCGGTGTTCCTGGAAGAAGTGTCCTCCAACGGCAGGATCGATCTGTACGGACCACTGGACCCAGGGATACACACCGGCGTCCTTTCTATAAACATCCGGAGACTCTCCCCTTCCAAAGTGGGAGAACTGCTGGATGCACAATTCGGTGTGCTTACCCGGATTGGTCTGCACTGTGCCCCTGGGGCCCACAAAACGCTGGGGACCTTTCCGGATGGTACTGTCCGTTTCAGCTGGGGACCATTTACCCGGGAAAAAGATGTGATGTATGCTGCCCATGCGCTTAAAAAGATAGCAGAGCAGAACGGGAAGGTATCCTAGGATGTTTGGAAAAAGAAGGCGAAAGCCTGATGTATCGAAGCTGGAGGGGGTTATCACCTTTTTCGGGTCCTTTCATGCCCTCCGGGCGGAAAAGGTGCTGCTCCGGGAAGGAAAGGAGGCGGCACTCATTCCGGGCCCCCGTGAGGTCAGTCCCAACTGCGGGGTAGCATTACGGTTCGATTACGACCAGCATGGAGATGTCCGGAACATCCTGGCTGATTTCAATATACAGTACGAGGGGATACATCTGTATCCTGCATAACGGTATGAAAGAACAGAAACCAAGAGTCCGGTCGTACGTAAAACCATGGATATTCGGTGTTTCCGCAGGAACGGTATTTGTTCTTATCGAAGTCCTGTTCCGGTTCTACCCCCCCTCGGCATATGCCTTCTGCCTTTCCTGTCACACCCGGGACCTGGGGAATACAATAGTGAACGGTTTTTTCCGGACCGCTTTCCAGGTCGCCAGGCCTGCGGAAACGGTCCTCATGATAACCTCTCCAGCAGTGCTCCTGGGTGCTCTGTTTGCCTCGGCCCTCTACAGGGAACATTCTTTTCAGAAAAGCAGTGCTCCTGTCCGGTTTTTTCTCATCGGATTCGTGATGATGCTTATCGGTATTCTGATTTTCGGTTGTCCCACCAGGATCACCTTGAGGAGCGGGTATGGCGATGTGTACGCTATCGGCGCGCTGGCTGCCATGTTCGCCGGCATATGGGTGGGGACCGTATTGCTCCGGCGAAGGTCCGTCAGGTAGGAAAATGGTATGGGGATAGTGCTGACTATAGTTATCGGCTTAAGCGGCCTTTTCATCGGGTTTCTCGCCCAGCGCTCCAGGATGTGTTTTGTTGCAGGATTCCGGGATTTTCTCCTGGTCGGGGACCGGGAACTCTTGAACGGGCTTTTCTCCTTCCTGGTAACCGTATGGGTCCTGACTTCCCTGTTCGGAATGCTGGATCTCCTTCCCGCGGGTCTTCCGGAGTACGGCCGGTCCGGGACGGGGCGGATAGAAACAGCCGTTACTACAGATGAGGAAACGACCATGGCCGAAGACTCCGGCGGAGTATTCCACCCCGGGGGTACCGCTTTTCTGCAAACCCGGTTTTTCTGGGTCACCCTGGCCGGGGGTTTTCTCATGGGACTGCTCTCTGTCTCCGCAGGGGGCTGTGTGTTAAGACAGCATGTGCTTCTCGCCCAGGGAAGTATGGATGCCCTGTTCTACCTTGCCGGTTTTTATATGTGTGTTGCCGTCTATTATATATTTCTCCAGCCCTTCTTTGTGTGGATATACGGCTGAATCGATAATTATACAATTTGCTGTATATATTGACTTCCCGTCTGTAACCGGTATCAGCAATTCTCAGTTTGGGAAAAATAGCCCACTATTCAGTAAATAACCGACTATGCATTTTTCCATTAACCAGGACTTGGAACCTCCTCGACAAAAAAACAAGTACATGGTGGGGGCAAATGGGTTAGATGGAGAAACATT
>JAJSAL010000160.1 GCA_024274705.1 Spirochaetota bacterium | reverse complement strand
TCCAGGTCCCATGAGAAGGACATCGTCGATTGCATTTAGCATGTTGTTCATGGTAATTTCTCCTTGATACTATGATAATCTGAAAACATTGTGCTTATTTTACTTCCAGCTCATCATCCGGACATCCCTGCCGGCGGAACCGTTTAATCAGCTTCCTTATCAGAGGGCTGAAAAGCGAAACGAAAGCGATGATAATGAAAACAAGACTGATCGGATGGGTTACAAATATGGAAGGATCGCCATCCGAAATAATGAGTGACATACGGACATGCTGTTCAAAGGCCGGGCCCAATACGATCGCCAGTAGCAGGGGAACCACGGGGAAATCGTATTTTTTCATGAAAAAGCCGATGAGCCCGAAGAAGAGCATGATGCCTGTATCGAAAAATGAATTTCTCAATGCATAACTTCCTACAATACAGAAAATCGCAATAATCGGAAGGAGGATACGTTTCGGTACCTGCAGTATTCTTATCCACACTTTTACCGTGGAAAGGGTTACCAGGAGCAAAAATATATTGGCAAACAGAAACGCCCAGAATATGCTGTACACGAATTGGGCGTTATTTCTAAAGAGAAGCGGCCCCGGTGTCAGCCCCTGAATCATAAGTGCACCAAGGAGAATAGCCGTTATCGGATCGCCGGGTATACCCAGGGTCAACATGGGTATCATGGCGCCTCCTGCCATAGCATTGTTTGCGCTTTCCGGTGCTGCAACGCCTTCCTGGATCCCTGTACCGAATTCCTTACACTTAGGCCCTGAAATACGTTTTGCATTTTCATAACTTAAAAAGACTGCAATGGGTCCGCCTGCACCGGGGATAGCCCCTATTCCGATGCCGATAAGCGCAGACAGCATTTTATACTTGAAATACTTTAGTAGTTCTTTAATCCGGTAGAATACCTTTTCTACCCGCCCCTCATATTTCGGAATGACATCGGTTTTCATGATAATGCCTTCTATTATCTGAGGGATAGCGAAAAGCCCGATCATAACAGGCAGAAAATTGATTCCGCTCTGCAGCCCTATCATCTTGAACGTAAACCTTGGCATTCCCACAATCGGGTCCAGCCCGACAGTCATAAAAACCAGCCCTAACACCCCTGAAATAAGGCCTTTTACAAGGGATTTTTGACCGAAACTGCAGATAAGCGTAAGTCCAAGAAATACTAAAGCGGCAAGTTCAGGGGCTCCAAACTTCAGTGCTGCTTTTGCAATTGAAGGAGCAATAAGAATAAGGGCGATAAGACTTACCATCCCCCCGAAAAAGGATGACGTAATGGCAGTACTGATGGCTTCGCTTGCTCTTCCTTTCTTTGCCATCGCATGACCGTCAATTGCGGTTGCTGAAGCAGACGGGGTTCCCGGAATATTCAGAAGAATTGCTGAAATCGACCCGCCGGCCATACCGGAAGCAAATAGCCCCAGAAGAAGACAGAAAGCCGTAACAGGGGGCATTGTATACGTTAAAGGGAGAAGGAGAACCATGCCCAGGCTGACAGTCAATCCCGGCGTCGCGCCTATGAACAGACCAAACACAACACCGGCCACGCTTGCAAAAAGGTTATGAAGTTTAGTTACTTCCAGTAATGCAGCTATTGCTACGTCAAGCATAAAAACACCTTATCCCACATACTGTTAAAGAAATTTCATTTCCGGTAGAGGAACTTGAAACAGATAATGAAAGAGTACATAAATAAATGCAGTAACCCCGATTGAGGCTATAATAATCTCCCCTTTCTTTCTGGAACCGGTGAGATACATCAGAAAAGCTACAATAAAAGGAGTTACCAGGAGAAATCCGGCATAACTCATCAGTCCGATATACAGGGCGAACAGACCGATGAGCAACAGGACCCCGACTCCCTGGCGGGGTTCTATCCCCGGCAGGTTTTCAGGGGCCGTTTTCCCTTTCTCCTTTCCGCCTACGGTCTGTACGATGAGGATCAAAGCAAGCAAGGCCAGAAATACGGCGAAAACATAGGGCATGACATCAGGTCCGAGGGTATTCGGTAAATTTCTGTCAGGCAGATCCCACGCCAGATAAGCATAAAAAAGGGCAAAACTAAGCAACAGAATACCAATAATTATGTGTGCTCTTCTCATGGTATTTATATATCCGGGCGGAAGGAAGCCGGTTCAATCCGCCGCCCGTTTATTGTTTTATTCCACCAGTCCACCGGCTTTCATAGCTTCGGCGACCAGGGCGTCCTGTACCGCCAGATACTTCTCGAATTCCGCCTGTCCCATGAAATCGATGATAAAACCGTTCTTGTCAGCGAGATCGATGAATTTCGGATCTTTTGAAGCTTCTTCGAACACATCGGAGAGCTTCTTGATCACATTCTGCGGAGTTCCTTTTGCAACACTGATCCCGCGGAACAGTTCGATAACCACATCGTACCCTTCTTCCCGGAAGGTAGGTACATCGGAATACGTTTCATCACGTTTTTCCGTCGGGAAACCCAGGAGAACTGCATCTCCGGATTCAACATGCGGTGCTATCTCCGGCAAGGGAACACATATTACATCTACCTCACCTCCCAGGAGACTCGGTAGCCGTCGCTCCGCTCCCAGCGGCACGTGTACCACATCGATACCGGCTTTTACTGCAAATGCAACGGCAACCAGGTGAGTTGCGCTTCCGGTACCGGCATTCCCGATTTTTACCGCACCAGGGTTGTTCTTCGCATACGTTACCATTTCATCCAGCGTTTTGAAGGGCGCTCCTTTCCGGGCGGCAAGGGGCATTGCTGTATATCCGATTCGGCAGACATAATCAAAAGCATCATATTTGAAGGGTACATTTCCGATGTTCGTTACGGTTACAATTGACGTGGAGTTCCATCCGACGTTATACCCGTCTGGAGGTGTATTTATCAGCTCCTGATACATTACACCGCCACCAGCACCGGGTTTGTTAACCGGAACGATAGGCTGCCCTAAGTATTCCGTCCCTGCATCAGCTAAAGCTCTCCCCATCAGATCCGCAGACCCCCCGGCACCGAACGGAATAAGCAGGGTAACCGGTTTCGATGGAAACGCTTCTTCCTGCTGCCCTTCACCGAACAGATGAACACTGAACAATGCCGTACTGATCAGCACTGTTACAATAAAGAATTTTCTTTTCTTCATATTGGCCTCCCTTAATATTTATAATCTCCATAACCTCTGTAATGTCATGGAGATTGTTTCCTATTACAATTATTGTACGCCCGCCCATGCCTCCTTGATGACGCGCTTTGCATTAGCGATTATCACTTCCGGGTATTCCTCAGCTAAAAGGGGTCGCACCTCTACACTGCACACCGGTTTGATCTTCGGGCCGATCATTTTGAGATTCTTCAGAAGCTGGAAGTACAGCCGCACCTCCTCTGTATCCACTTCCCCGCCGGGGATCCCGAACCGGGGCTGAAGATCTCCGTACGCGGGATGCCTTTTATCCTTTACGACACAGTTGCCTATATGAAAGTGCAGCGGATACTTCCTGACCAGGGGCAGTGCATCTTCCGGTTTTTCCCGGAGCAGTCCGAAATGGGAGAGGTCCGAGAGAAGACCAAAATTGTTATATCTGCGGTACAACTCTTCTGCCACATCCGCTGCATCGACGAAATGACCGATGAGTGCACATTTATCCATATCCCGGTCGAAGATTTTCAGAGTAAAACCCAAATCTCCCTGTTCATCAGCATATTCGATGATTTCCGAAAGGGATTCGATCAGCGCTTTTTTTGCATCTTCCCGGTCTTTATCACCAGGATCTTTACCTGAAATAAACCGCATCCAGGTTGCGCCGATATCGAACGCTTCATCGACACAGCTTTTTACAGCACTGACAGCCTGCTTTCGTTCCTTTGTATCCAGGGAATTCAGGTTGAGTTTATTTGTAAGGACCTTTGGCTGTGTCGCGTAACACACTTCCATGTGTGAAACCTCAAGCAGTTTCCGGACCTCGTTCCGCTGTTTGATGTCTTTCACCATCCCGACTTCAACGGCAGTCCAGAAATCATCCTCCACGATTTTCCGTAGCGTTTCCACAACCGGGCCTTCTCCCCGGACAACTTCGGGAAATGCTTTAAAATGAACGATGCCCAATTTAAGATGATTGTAGATTGAAAAGGAATCCATAGTTACTCCTGGGGATGAATAACGACTTTCATGGCTCCATCGGTACGTTCGACAAACGTCTTGAACGCTTCATGAAGCTTGTCCAGCGGAAAGTAATGGGTAAGAAGCGGTTTCCCGGTTATCCGCCCTTGAGACATCAGGGACAAAGCTCTCCCGACGCTCATGTTGCCTTCGCCGCGAACCGTATAGATATTGACACCGAACTTCACAGCCAGTGAGATATCCGCGCACACCTTGTCTTTATAGAATGCCAGAATCACAATGCGGCCTCCTTTCCGGACATTTTCCAGTGCCTGCTGAAGTGATTCTTTTCCTCCTGCCGCTTCCAGCACCAAGTCCGCACCAAGACCGTCAGTCAATTCTTTTACCCGGTCGTTCAGGTTTTCTTTTTTCACATTTATTATATAATCAGCTCCCAGTTTTTTTCCGAGTTCCAATCTTTCATCCCGGGTTCCCGAGAGGATCACTTTTCCGGCACCCAGGGCTTTTGCAAGCTGCGTACTCATGAGGCCAATAGGCCCGGGACCAATAATAAGAACATTGTCTCCCGGAATATATCCGCCGGCCATATCAATTCCATAAAGACAGGTTCCGGCAGTTGTTATCGTTATCGACTCATCAAAGGTTATATGGTCGGGAAGATTATAGAGGGTGTTCACGTGATTTACCGCATACTGAGCAAACCCGCCGTTAGTCGTAAGACCGTTAGCTCTGTGCCCTTTCGAAGTATCTCCATAATTCAGACATGCCGTGTATTGTCCCATAATACAGTTTCTGCATCGACCGCATCCCTTGTGAATTTCCACAACTACACGGTTGCCAATGTCGAATTCATCAACTGTATCTCCTTTAGCGATAATGGTCCCGGCATATTCATGGCCGATGATGAACTCTCCCATGGGACCCATATTGGGCATTCCCTGGGTTATCACCTTGACATCAGTGCCACAGATACCGCAGGCATCAATCTTCACCAGGACCTCATCAGGACCGGGTGAGGGAACATCCCGTTCCACGATCCTGTAATCGTTGAAGTCGTAGAGAACAGCGGCTCTCATCTTTTTCGGTATTTCCATTTCCACCTTCCTTCGCCCTGACGGATGTATATTCCTTAAAAGTTTCTTATCGTAAAATCGAGAAAAGCTATAAACGCCGTATCCTCGATCAAATCCGCAGTATAATACGCGGCCGTAAGGTCCGGCCCGAGTGCAAGAATTCCGTGCTCTTTCATAAGAAAAGCGTTTTTATCACGATTCGTTTTTACCGCGGTAAGAACGAATTCCTTTAATTCCGGTGAACCGGGTAATGCCGTTTCGATACACGGGACCATCTTCAACCGCACCTGAGCAGACACGGTTGACATTGGCAGAGGCGTCCCCTGATTGGCAAATGCCGTCGAATAAGGAGGATGGACATGTACGATCGCATTGATGTCCGTTCTGAGTCCATACACCCCGAGATGAAAGGATGTCTCCTTGGAAGGTTTCAACCCTTCCGGAGCCTGTACTACCGTTCCATCCAGTTTGCATTCGATGATGACATCCCGGGTAACATCGGATAGAGATATACCACTGGGTGTAACTAAGGCTCTGCGGGTGCCGGGAATCCTGGCGCTGATATTTCCCCCGGTTCCGCCTATCAGGTGACGATGGAAGGAGCGCCTCGAAATGTCGGCCAATAATTCTTTTAGCTGGTCAATACTCTGCTTCATGTTGTTTAATCCATATACGAGAGCAGGGTTGATACACAAAGATCAACAAACTCCCGGTCATTGATATGATAGTCTACTGCCTGGAACCCGACTTGATCCTGCAATGTTTTCTGTAGAATCTCGGTGAACATCCTGTTTGCGTCAGGATCGAAAAAAATCCCCCCTTTGCTACCGTAGACCGACCAGCCCTTCAACGGGACGAACACGGATGTTTTCCCCTGTGCCTGATTTAAACGGTCAGCCATAACCCGGGCAACTTTTTTCATTTCCTCACCGTTGATTTTAACATTCGCATTAAAGGGGTTGTGCATATAGGTGGTACGGTCCCTGAAAGATTCAGGTATCGATTCCCTGGGGCCGAAACAAAGGTATTCCATTCCTCCCGTTGAGGCTACCTGGGGAACTCCCATTTTACC
This sequence comes from Spirochaetota bacterium, assembly GCA_024274705.1. Classification (GTDB taxonomy): domain Bacteria; phylum Spirochaetota; class Spirochaetia; order SPDA01; family JAJSAL01; genus JAJSAL01. The sequence continues at coordinate 9,162 of JAJSAL010000160.1, read as the reverse complement.
GGCAGCGAGCAATCTCCCGGGATTTACCGGAACATACGCCCCAATTTTCATTACTTCTTCGGTCAACTCATGGAGAGTCAAATCGAGGACAGCATGGATGATCCCCGCTTCAACAAGCTCCTCCATGGCGGAACCACCTGCGCCGGAGGCATGAAAAGGGATAACCTGGAAACCTTTCATTTTCAGCAACCGGGTGGCGTAACTAACGGCCTCCTGGGTATTTCCGAGGGCGCTTATACCGATAACCCTATCATCTTCGTCCACGGTAAGGGGGCGTCCCGCTTCCACCATCCCAACCAGAGCAGCTATACTGTTGGAAAGAATTGAAGTGGTAACTGCATTCAGACCTCCTAAGAGGTCACTGACTGAAAAAACAACGTGTATATCCTTGCATCCGATAAATGGCCTTATGTTGCCCGATGCAACAGTGGAAACCAGGTACTTCGGAAATCCAATCGGCAGTGCCCGCATCGCAATCGACGCAATGGCACTCCCCTGATTTCCCCCGATTCCCATTACCCCTCCTAAGGATCCCTCTTTCAGCATATCCGCAAGATACACACCGGTTCCCGTACCCATTGCATCCATCACCTGGTCACGGTCAGAACCTTCAAGCAGTAATTCCAGGTCGTATCCCGCTTTCGAGGCGACCTCCCGGTTTGTTATATCCGGGCTCCCTTCCGGGGGCCCGACTGCACCTGCGTCTATCAGGATTGCCCGGTGCCCGAACTCCCGAATTCTGTTCCGTAAAAACTCAGCCTCCAGTCCTTTCGTGTCCATGGTACTGATTACTGCGATGGTACGTTTCATGCCCCTATTAATCATATTTATGCACGGTTAGTAAATTTCCGCGCTTCATCCGGCACTTTAATCTTAAAGCCTCTTACCTCTTCAAGGAAAGCCGCGAGAGCTTTTGCACTTACCGTGAAATATTCCTGTCCTTTTTCCTTATTACCCCTGAAAGGGTTTCCAATAGTCGCGGTATCGGAATACTCGTGGTGTTCCATGGGCACCATGATATTTTCCGCACCCATAAACTGTACAGTTGCAGCCCCGTCTTTTTTACTGAACTTCGGACCCATCCACTCAGGAGCATGGGTTCTATCCTGTTTTGCCTTGTCCATATCGATGAGGGTTTCGTCCCAGGCCCAGACGGTACTTGTTTCCATTTCACCAGCATGCCAGCCGGGGGTCTCCTCAGGAGGTCCTTCCATAATATTGCCTACGATCGAATAATCACGCTCAGTCGGTGTTTTATACCAGCAGACAAAACATTCTGTCTCGTAACGTATCTTTCGGAGGACATCATCGATAACTTTGGAATTACTTCCATGATGGCTTACAAACACGATTTTGTTGAAACCGTGATAGATCATGCTCATTGCCAGTTCGTAAACCATCGCCCTGTATGTCGCTCCGGAAAATGTCAGTGTCCCGGCACCTTCCCCTACTCTTCCCATATGGTGGGGAGAATAGCCGACAGGGATAACCGGCGTATAAGGCGTCTCTGCCAGAGGAGCCGCCTCCCGGACAATGCCCATGGTCGTCATAGTGTCCGTAGCCAATACACAATGGGCTCCGTGCTTTTCATTTGAACCCATGGGGATCATTACAGTATCATTCTTCTTTAAGAGCTCGCCAACTTCATCATAGCTCATTTCGCCTGTATTCCAGCTCTTTCTTCGTGCCATTTCTGTTTTACTCCTGCAGTTTTTCGTTGTTTTAATGGTAAACGATTACCATTAATGAGCATATAACAGTACCCTTTTCATGTCAAGAAAAATAAATGTTTCTTCGTATATATTAATTCAGAGTAGTCGAACCGCGGACAATCAGCCGGCAGGAAAACCAGGTGATAGGCGGAACCGGTTTCTTGTTAATTACATCTAAAAGAATGCGGACGGAAGCAGCACCCATATCATACCTGGGAATATCGACGGTTGTAACCGCCGGGTCGAAATATCGGGAAAAAGGTATGTTGTCAAATCCGACAACAGCAATATCCCCGGGAATTCGGAAGCCCAGATCTTTAGCTGCTTTTATAGCCCCGATAGCCAACTGATCATTTGCCGCGACAAAAGCGGTTGGAGAATTGCTCCTCTCCAGGATTTCCTTCGCCTTTTCATACCCGCCTTCTATCGTAAGGTCCGCATGGGCAATAAGGTTTCTATCGGATTCACACTTATATTTTTTTATCCCCCTCTTATAGCCTGAAAACCGGTCCTGCATCGTGGTAGAGCCGTAGCTCCCCCCGAGAAATCCGATCCGCCTGTGTCCGAGGGAAACCAGGTGTCCAACGGTAGTTACCGTGTTCTCGATATTGTTAACACGGATTGCCGGACAATCCATCCTCTGGCGCCCGATTACGACAGCTCGTTCCTTGAGATTCCCCAGAGCAGAAGTCACCTTCTCACCTTCAATAATACCACCGCTGAAAATGATACCGTCAACGAGCTTCTCCCGAAAAAGATATATATTCTGGATAGTCTTGTCTTTATTGCGGTCTGTATTCTGTATAAGTATGGAATAACCGTTCCGCTCGGTTTCGTCCTGCATGCCCCGGACAATCTCTGCATAATACGGGTTTGAAATATCCGGAATCATAATCCCGAATGTATGTGTTTTCTGCATCTGAAGACTTTTTGCTACTGCATTAGGGTGATAATCGAGTTGTTTTACTACCTTGAGCACCATGGCCCGGGTTACTTTATTTACTTTATGAGGACTGTTATTGATTACCCGAGATACGGTTGCCACGGATACGCCGGCTTTTTTTGCAACATCCTGGATTGTCACTACAGTGTCTTATCCTTTATCTCTCAATATAACATGTGCCATTAGAATAACAAGCGGGGCCGTAACGATGCCCCGGAGCTGACGGTCCCCCCTTTCATTGACAAACCGGGAGGAACACTATTCAATACAGAAAAAAGCATAGTATTACCAATAATTCTGTGCATTCCCGATAAAAGCACAATAAGCCTGAAAGAGGAATTTTCATGTCTTTTTTACAGAACTATGATCTTACGTGGTTGCAATGGGTATTCATCTTTGCAACCGGGCTTTTTGTGGGAATGAATAAAGTGGGAGTCATGGGTTCCACACTCCTGGTAATTCCCTTTCTCGCTGTTATCCTGGGGGGCCGCTTTTCTGCCGGATTTGTTCTCCCCCTGCTTATTGCAGCAGATGTTTTCGCTGTCATTTATTACAGGCGCAGATGTAAATGGAACATCCTGATCCGGCTCCTGCCCTGGACCGTTCCAGGTATCGTTATCGGTGTATTGCTGGGAAGCGTAATATCTGATGTCTTGTTCAGGCGGATAATGGGAGGAACCCTTCTTCTCGTCCTTGTCTTCATGTTCTACCGGGAACGGACACGGGACAAGAAACAGGTACCAAGCAACCCTGTAATTTCGGGATTTATCGGAATGCTCGGCGGATTTACCAGCATGATTGGGAATGCTGCAGGCCCCATTCTCTCCCTTTACCTGCTGTCACAGAGACTTCCTAAAACTGTTTTTATCGGAACCATGGCATGGTTGTTTTTCATCATCAACCTATTAAAAGTACCCCCGCATATCTTTATCTGGAAAAGCATTTCCATGAACAGCCTGTTGTTAAATCTGCTTATCGTTCCTTTCATCCTCCTGGGAGCATTCCTGGGCTTAAAAATAATTCATAAAATCCCTGAGAAGGGGTTCCGCTATTTCATTTTTATCATGACGGGTATTGGAGCCGTCAGGCTGCTGTTCTGAAAACAACACATTTTTTTCTCCCTTGGTACAATTCCCAAAGGGCGGGCGACCTCGCCGGTTACTCCGCAGCCTGCCAGAGAAGCCTGTTTTCCCGGATCTCCGGCACCATGTTCCCCCGGTCATTGAGGTAAGTAAGATACGATTTAAGGGTGCTCATCAGCAGAACGTACTGGTTGTAATCCAACTGAATACCGAATCTATCACATACGTTTTTCAGAAGCTCTTCCGTGTCCACAGGCTCCCTGCTCTCTCGTATGATAGTCTCCGCAACATCCAGGGTATTCCGACGGTTTGCTTCGATGAGGGTCTGAATATCTTCCCTGGGGGAAGCGTGGGAAGGGACATACAGATCCGCTTCCAGACCCGAAAGCATGTCGAGGGTCCGGAGATATCCTTCGATATCATAGAGAAACACCATGCGGTACTTTGACAGGATATCTTCTCCGAAGAGAGTGTCTGCCAGGAATACGACATCGTCGGGAGTACGGATGCCGATCATATTCATAAAATGCCCTGGAAGGGGAAAGGCCTCCAGGGGTGTATCCATGATGGGCCCGGTGTTTTCGATGATGAAATCCACCTCGGACGCCTTGGCCATGAGGAACTTGTTCCGGATCTTTTTAAACGGATACCCCCCCCAGAGGAAGGCCGGCTCCAGGATCGGTTTTTTCGTATATTCCGCTTCCAGGCATGGTACCGCGACGGAGCATCCTGTAATATGGTTGAAATAGGCATTCCCGCCGATATGGTCCCCGTTGGAGTGGGTGTTGATGATCAGGGAAAGAGCCCACCCCTTTCGGTCCAGGACTTTCCGGATCTCGCGTCCCGCCTCCTTATCGTTCCCGCTGTCAATAAGGATGATACCCTTTTCGCCTTCAAAAACACCGATATTCACCGGAGATTCGATATACCATGTCTTGCCTTTTCCCTTTTTAAGTTCATACCGGGCCACTCGATTCTCCTGAAACGATGAAATTGTCTATTGAAATACCCGCATTCAGGTATGCAACAATAAAATGATAATTTCAAGGCTCGGTGTGCACTAAAAGTCATTGACCACATCTTCAAGACCGACTATTTTATGTACCAGTATGAATACCACTTTCGGTTTTTCACGGCATAGGGGACTGTTTCTCCTGCTGTTCTTCAGCCCGGTTCTCCTTTTCTCCCAGCATTTCGATTATACACCGGCGGAAAAAATCGACGTGTTCCTGGTAACCGTAGGACCCGGGGATGCCCTTTACTCCTGGTGGGGTCACTCGGCAATCGTTGTGGAGGACACGGAAACAGGACGGCAGAGGCTGTTCGATTACGGTCTGTTTACGTTCTCTGAAGACGACTTTGTTAAAAATTTCATCTTCGGAAGATTGTGGTTTTCCGTGGGCGACTCCCATCCCCGGTTATCTCTGGGCATGTGGGTCTCCGAAGACCGGGATATCCGGTTCCGGCGCATGAATCTCTCAGGAGAGATGAAAAAAAAGATGATAGCCCTCTTAGAGAAAGATTCTGAACCGGGAAACAACACGTATCTGTACGACCACTATTTCGATAACTGCGCAACCCGGGAGCGGGATATTATCGACACTGTCCTGGACGGACAACTTAAGGAAGCCCATCAGGAACCAAGCAGTTCCACCCTCCGAAAAATATCCCGTAAATACATGAAGGGACACTTCCCCATGGAATTCCTCCTCATGTTTCTCCTGGGTCCCGGATCTGATATTCCTATCACCACCTGGGACGAGATGTTCCTTCCTGAAGAGCTGGAGTATTACATTTCCCGGTTTTCCTACACTGACGGGTACGGGCAAACGGTAAAGCTGGCTGAAGATATGACGTATTATACAAGGGCAACGGTGGAACGGCCGGTTCCTCAGAAAGCTCCCAACCGGACCCTCCTTATGCTTCTTATCGGATGCGGAAGCGCGGCTATCCTGTACTTCCTTTACAGGAAGAGCAGCAAGGGCAACAAACCCGGCCGAATCCTGTTTACATCGATTGCGGGAGTGTTCACCTTCGGTTTCGGGGTTATGGGCTCACTTCTTCTGTTCATGATGTTTTTCACCGACCATACCATCACCTACGGCAATGAAAATCTCCTCCTGGCCAATCCCCTGCTCCTGGCCGCTTTTATTATTCTGTTTCGCGCATTCCGGCGCAACAGCCTGAGGATGATTTTTTCGGGGATATTTACTTTTCTCTCTTTAAGTGTCGTCGTGCTGATGGTATATAAACTTTCTACATCTTTTGACCAGGACAACTGGGAGTTCATCGCCTTGTTTCTACCGCTCTACCTGGCCCTTGGCCCTGTACCATTGTTATCTTCATCAATAAATACTGTTTCAGTCTCCCGGAACCGGGAGACGGTAAAATTCTGAACTGCCGGACCGGTCTATAGTGCCCTGGAAAAAAAATCCACATGGGGGTTTTATACATGGATAGTTCCCGGGACTTACCATTCTCAGAATAGGTTGCAGCAGACGCAACTGGAGAGGCGATGAGAAACCTGCTCCTCGTCAGTAAGACAACGGACTCAGTACAAACTCCTGTAAAAACGCTGGAGCAGGCAGGCTATGCATTACATGTAACACCACGTATCGATGATGCTTCCGACGCCATCCGGAAGGGGCAGCCGCCGGACATGGTGCTTATATACCTGAACAGAGGCGGATTTACCCCTGAAGAGGTAAAAAAACTTGCCAATGATTGTGAAACACCCCTTATTCCTATCGTCTTTCTATTCGATCCTTCGGCGCAGGAAACGTTGGAAGGTTTCAAGGACGTGCCTAATGCGGGACTCATATCCGTTTTCGGAAACGGGGAAACCTGCCTGTTAATGTGTGTAAAATCCGCACTGCACACAGCCGCCTCCTTGAAGGAATTACGTGATAAGGAGCAGCGGTACCGGGAGCTGTGTTACCGCATAGACAGCGGTGTGGCAGTGTACGAAGTAATCGGAGACGGGGATGATTTCATCTTCCGCTTTTTCAACAAGGCGGCTCTCTCGATCACCTTTGAGAAGGTTGAAGATGTAATAGGAAAAAGCATATTTGAGATAAGACCTGGTGTTGAACAATCAGGGCTCATCAATCTTCTCCGCTCGGTGTGGAGAACCGGCAAACCCGAAACTCTTGAGAACAACAGGATCTTGATAAAAGGCAGAGCCTTTTTTTTCAGAGAGTATGCATGCAGATTATCTTCAGGGGAAATCTTCACCGTGTTCGTCGATGTAAGGGATCTACACACGATCAAGAACAATCTTGTAAGGAGTGAGGAGAAATACAGGGTCCTCGTCGATATGTCGCCCGACCCTATTGTTCAGACCGATCTGGAAGGAAACATCCTCTTTTCCAACAGGAGTGCTGCGAAACTCTTCGGATTTACCACCGAGGACAAGTTAACAGGCAGAAGCGCCTTTGATTTCATTCATGATGAGGATAAACCCCGCGTCGCTGAAGCATTGGAGGGATTAGTAAGGGGGGGAACTGTCGGACCCATCGAATACAGGGCTGTTCGCAACAACGGCATGACCTTTTCTGTGGAACTTCATACAATCCTCATCCGGGACAGCCGGAGGCAACCGGGAACCTTTTTAGGGATTATCCGGGACATTTCCAAGCGCAAGCAGTTCGAACGGCGGATGAGATTTCAATCAGAACTCCTGAACGTAGTGGGCCAGGCTGTCATAAGCTGTGACTGTACCGGGGCCGTAACGTTCTGGAACCGGGCTGCAGAGCATCTTCTCGGCTGGTCCCGGCAGGAGGTACTGGGCAGGGATATCGAAGAATTTATCGATACCTTAATACCCGCAGAGAAGACAGATGATATTTTGCTGGGCAACGGCACGTATCCCAAGGGAACCGAGAAGATGACGGTGACGAAAAAAAACGGAACCGAAGTCCCGGTACTGATGACAACCACCCCGATAGATCAGGAAGACAATGCTCAAAAAGGTATTATCATCATCATCACCGATATTACCTCGATAAAGAAGGCGGAACAGGCGCTCAAGGAGAGTGAAGAACGGTTCTCACTTTTTATGGAACACTTTCCGGCTGCAGTATTAATACGGGATCTCGAAGGAAACTATGTTTATGTAAACAGAAAATTCTGCGATACCCTCGGCCGGTCCGAAGATGTCATTCTCAGGAGCAACGAGAAGGACTTTATGTCTAAGGATACGTATGAGAAATTTCACGAAGAAGACATACTGGTAATCGAAAACAATATAACCATCGAATCAGAAACCGTATATCCCACTCCTGCAGGTGAGCAGACCTGGCGGACCTACAAATTTCCCCTCTACAGGGAAGGGAGGAGGCCCCTTATCGGGGTCGCCAGCCTGGATGTAACAAAAAGAAAACAGACGGAAAATCTTATCCGGGAGAGCGAAGAGAAATACAGAAGCATTTTCGAATCCAGCCCGGTTGCGCTTTGGGAAGAGGACATATCTGAACTTCAAAAAGGTCTGGACAGATTGCGGAAACGGGGAATCACGGATATTAAAAGGTATATTGAAGAAAACCCCGGATTCCTTCGGGACGCTCTGGCAATGATCACAGTTACCGGGGTAAACAACGCAACCCTGGAATTGTACAATGTAAAAGATAAAAAAGAGTTTATAGGTAAGCTCGAACAGATTTTCACACCTGACGCTATCCCCTTTTTATCGGAACAAATCGCGGCCCTCTATCAGGGAGCTCCCAGTATCGAAGGCGAAAAACACGAGAAGACCTTTAAGGGGGATGAAAAAGATTTCCACATTAAAATCGCTTTTCCCCAAGATCCGTCTGACCACAGGCAAATCGTCAGCATTGTAGATATCACAGAGCGAAAACAGCTTATCAAGTCCCTCCACACAGCTTTGGAGGAGAAAGAACTCCTTATGCGGGAGTTGCAGCACAGAACCAAGAACACCATCAACCTCATATCCAGCATCATCAACCTGGAATCCAGGCATGTTAAGGATGATCACACCCTCTCTTTATTGGACTCCATCAGGAACAGGCTTTCCGCTATTGCCCAGGTGTACCAGTCGCTCTACCGGCAGGAAAATATCGGACGGGTGGATCTGAAGCGGTATCTGAATGAAATTGCAGAGTCTTTTATCGACCTCTATAAAAGCGGAAATCAGAAGGTTGTATTCCAGACAGACATGGACGATGTCCAATTGGATATAAAAAGGGGAACGTCCTTTGGACTGATTGCCACGGAGCTCCTGACCAATTCGCTGAAACACGGCATATCGGATAAGGAAGACCGGTCCTTTATCATCGGTTTTACCCTGCAGAAAAAAGAGGATCGCCTTGTCTTCACTATTTCCGATAACGGCCTTCCCCTGCCGGAGAATTTTTCCATGACCAAAACAGACTCTTTCGGCCTCAACATGATCTCTTACCTGGTACAG
>JAJSAL010000159.1 GCA_024274705.1 Spirochaetota bacterium | reverse complement strand
GAAAAAGTGTTACCGTCACCATTGAGAGCGGTATCCTCTCATTCAAGGATAATACCTGTACGGTTACGGTAAGCCTGCCTGTGCCCATCAAGAATAAACCGCCTGCTCCGGACAGCAATCATAAACTGTGAATTCCAACCCCCTTGTTTCCTGGGAAAGATGTCCAACCTCTTTATCGATATCTCGTTCAGTGACAGCAGGTTTATAGCCAGAAATGATATATACCGTAGTGATATTGTTCTTTGAAACCGTAATTTTCATAAAACAATATAGAATGCTTATTCTCCTTCTGTGTTACCACAGACACGACAGAACACCCATTAGTTCGGGCTTCACCTAATATGCAATGTAAAAGTTCGGTACCATACCCCCGGCGGTGTAACTCTTCAGATACCGCGAAAAGGTTTATATGCAGGGACCCTTCATCGACGGTATACACTGCCATCCCGATAACCTGATTGTTCTGCCTGGAAAGAACCGCTTTTCGATTGTTCCGTTTCTTCATCCCATCCTGCAACCAACAATCAAATAATGCGTAAACATGAGCTTTTTCTATACGGGGATCCTGCGACAGGTGAGAATAACGGGTGCAAATCCTTACAAACCTTTTCACTTTTTCGGGTTCTTCACCAGCAAGGGAGGAAACAGCCTCCGAGCCGTCTATATTTGATGGAGCGTTATTAATGGGAAGCATATATACTATATTAGTTCCATATCTTTCCCCTCTGTATGGGAGTTCCATCAGAAAATACTCACTCCTGTCATCCAGGGATTGCCAATAAACAAGAGTGTATTTCTGCTCCTTTAAACGAAGTAATATAGTTTCCACCTTCTCTCCAACCACCCCGCTGGTTGTTACCCGGGCAACATTTATCCCCATTATTTCTGTATCCAGATCACAATGTTCTACCAGGGGGGACTGTAAGTTATCCTGTGCCAAGTATGCCGCCCTCTTACCCATGTACCACCATTTCGGCGAGTTGATCAGCCCCGTTTACATCGAAGCTGAAATTCTCACCCGATCTTATCCGCTCTTCCATACTGGAAAAATTCAAAGAGATAGTCTCAAAAACAGCCTCTTTTTTAAAATAGCGGCATTCCCAGAACTGATTATAACCGGCCAGACAGACGACAAGGTCAAAGGCGTTAAAATAATCGATTACCGGGAATAATCCCCCTCTGTAATTGGTCGAATACGTCACATCAAAATCATTCTCGAGATACTCGTATTTTTCCCGTAGACGTTCGAAATCGCCGGGGCGCGCGTTGATGGCAAATAGGGCGTTTTTCTTCTGATCGTTCAAATTCAACTTCTCCAAAGCGATGGATCGTGAGTGGATTTCGTCCCTGTTCCGGGTGATCAGGGGATTAATAGGAAGAAAATTATATTCCGATTCGAACGGTTCGATACCTATCAGGTAATCATACTGGGAAGGGATGAAATCCATATCAGGGTCCCTGATTGAAAAAAAGCCGGGGACAACTTGGTGGCACAGAAAAAGTTTTGTGCATTTCAGCTCATCGATGAAGTAATAAAGGGGAAACCAGAGAAGGTCTATTATAAGAACATCGGGTTTCAATTCCAGGATAGTCGTGTAGAGCAACGAGTTCCTGTAATTATCCTGGGATAATTCCGTGTCACCTTCGAGAGGAATTTCCAGATGCTCCATTTCAAACAGGTCGGCTAAATGGGCGAATTCCGAACTGCTTAACAGGAGAAACTCGCCTTGGAAACGCAGCCTTTTCAAGGCGTTACCGATGGCGATACCCCTCACAAGCCGGCCGGAACCGGCCGTACCGGCGGTGTAATAGAGGATTTTCACCGATCAGCAAGTACTGTAAAAATAAAACTGGCCAATTCCATTCCCTGTTGATCCAAAGGATGTCCAGCCGTTTCCGTATATATCGTCAAAACTGACGAGTTGATTGTAGCTTGGGGACACAAAAGGTACTGTTTCATCAACCACCGTGATTTTTTTATTCAGTACCGCCACAAATCGTTCAGGACCGTAAAACTCATTATCAACGGGATTCGCCGGAACTGCCGGATAACTTCCAAAATTATTTATAAAATTCATATCCTTATCCAGAACGATAAACTTATACCCGGCCGCACCATCCCTGTTGGATACGATGATATAATCACCGAATACAAGGGTATCCCAGGGAACGTTCAGATTTGTGGAGTAGGTTTGAACAATCCTGGATCCAGCGGGAAGGGAAATATCGTACTTGTGCACATAGTTGCCTGCATCAGTATTTACGATATAGAGGAAACCATCTGAATCTACTGAAAGCCCGGTAGTCTGGAAATAGTTGGAAAGTTCTTCAGAACCTATATTGAATGCCTCCTGCGTACCCAGAGGGGGACCGAGACTTTTACGATATATAGGCCAGTTAGCGCCACCGGTACTGTAATAAATGTAGTTGTTCACGCTATCAATTGCAATGCAATTTACCCCCGATCCCGATACATCCCCCTCACTTACAATTTCATCGTAAATCGTATCCTGAAATGAATCGATCCGGATCACCCTTGCAGGCCCTGTTGAAGCGTAATTATTCGCTATATAGATCCGCCCCTGTTCGTCATAATCGATATCGTAAGGTACAAATTCACTGTCGGCAGCGAAGCCGAGATCCGTTCCGTCCAGCTCCACCCAACCGGCTCCGGTCATATCGTCTATCTGTACGATCCTTCCGCCGGGAGCGTAATGGTCCGCATCGGGAATGACCAACCTGGTCTCCATCAGTTCCATGGGAATCGTGACATCCGCTTCCTCCCCGGCAACCAAATCCTCGGTTGCAGAACCGTAGTACCGTAAGAACACACTCTCCGGTGTCGGTGTGATCTCCATCTCGAAGAGCCTTTCCGGCCCCGCCGGTAACTCCACTGTAAGGCTTGTCTCAGTCGGCAGAATCGGAATCGGAGGAATCGTTTCCATATCATCTGCGGAAATCGTGAGGGTGATGGAAGAAATACTTGGAGGCAGATCCCTGATTGCTATGGAAGTCTGGGCCGTCCCGGAGTATCCCCCGGGTGTGCTGTTGCTGCAGGAAGACAGTAAGACGAAAAATGCAATGATTCCGAAAAAAGCTAAAAGAAAACAAACACTCATCCTGTCGTTTTTGTTATTCATCGTTTCTTCTCCTGTCTGTAATAATACCATACTTTTACAGGAAATACCGCCTGTTTCGATGATTTCCTGAATTTGGTATAGTAACCTCTCTTTAAATCCCCGAGTTGACTGATTAAGGGTTTTTAAGATTGGTTCTTGATACAAGCTCCCATTAATGTATACTATGTCCAGATATCATGGACATACGTGCATTTTTCAATGATTGAAGACATTGTCAATATCCGACGCATAATAGAGTTTGACGTTTTCGATTACCAGGTGCTCACCACCGCTCTGGTCAATTACCGGAAGCCCCGCGACAAAATTACCAGACTATTCGAAAGTGGGACGGTTATTCGGATCAAGAAGGGGCTTTATTGCTTCAGCGAGGAATTTCGCAAGGATCCCCTTTGCCGGGAATACATCGCTAATCTGATATTCGGCCCATCATATATCAGCCTGGAATACGCTCTTGCATTCCACGGACTTATCCCTGAACGCGTAAGCACGGTGACTTCGGTGACTACAAGAAGATCACGCAAATTCGACACACCTGTAGGCGCATTTTCGTATCAGATGATGACAGAAAACAAATATAGTATCGGTGCTGATCTCGTTCGCACGGGTAAGGTATCATTTCTAATAGCGACACCGGAAAAGGCTTTGGTAGATAAAATCTGGAACGATAAGCGACTTCGCGTTCTTTCGGTTTCGGATTTCGAATCATACCTGTTAGATGATCTCCGCATTGATCCCGAACGGCTTTCCAAACTCGGCGAATCAAGGCTACTGTCAATAGCAAATATGTACAATTCGGCGAAAATCAACAATCTCGTAACGTGTATTCTCAACCTGAGGAGCGGGGCATATGCATGAGGCTATACGCACAATGCTTCACCGTTACAATCTTACCACTCAGGACGAATACATAAACGCGTTAAGAGAAATCCTTCAGGAGGTGGCACTTCTCGGTCTGTGGAGGATAAAGTTCTTCGAGCATGCCGCATTCTACGGCGGGACCGCTCTACGAGTACTGTATGGGCTTAACCGATACTCCGAAGATCTCGATTTCTCTCTTCTTAAGCAGGACAAGGACTTCTCACTGGAACCGTTCGGAGAATCTTTGAAGCGGGAAATCAACAGTTTCGGCTTCCAGGTTGAGTTCGAACGGAATCCCAAAGCCCGCGTTACTCCAATCGAGTCGGTATTCCTGAAGAGTAACACCTTCAAAGAACTGATTGTCATCGAAGCGTCCGAAAAGGTACTGGATAATCTACATCCTCAGAAAAACTTGAAAATCAAGCTCGAAATCGATACCGATCCACCGGGTGGTTTCATCACGGAAACAAAGTATGTGTTGCAGCCGTTTCCGTTTTCCATCCGCACCTTCAGCCTCCCGGATTTATTCGCAGGAAAACTTCACGCTGTATTGTGCCGAAAGTGGAAGTCACGGGTTAAAGGGCGCGACTGGTACGATCTGGTCTGGTATGCGAGTAAACACTATGAAGTGAGACTATCTCATCTCGAATCGAGGATGCGTCAAACCGGCGATTATTCACAAGAAGAACCATTGTCTCAAAGTACCTTACGGAATCTGCTTCGAAGTGCCGTTGCCGCGTTGAACGTCGAGCAAGCTCGGAACGAAGTATCTCCATTTATTCAGGATCCCCGTGGTTTGGATATTTGGTCCAAGGACTTTTTTCTCGATGTCATAGCTCGTATTTCTACCGTGTAGGTATCTATTTACACTAACATGCAAACAAAAACCAGCCAAATCTGTTATAGTAACTTCAATCTTTATATACACGGAGAAACGTAATGTTTGTATCCCACATCGACGACATCAAAAAAACACCGGTTAACATGGAAGGGGTCGAAGGCGCGTTCAAACAGGTCCTGGTGGGGCCGAAAGAGGGCTGGAAAGGCCACGCCATGCGCCTGTTTACTTTGCAAGTCCGGGGCCATACACCGAAACATTCTCACCCGTGGCCCCACATCAATTACATTACCAAGGGAGACGGGGTACTGTTCCTGGCGGGAAAAGACCACCCCCTGAAACCGGGCAGCGTCGCCTACGTCCCCGGTGGGGAAGAACACCAGTTCCGGAACGGGAGTGACCGCGAGTTCGCGTTTATCTGCATCGTACCTGAAGAAGGGGAGAAGTAGGCAGGAGAACTGGAATATCATTTGCACATCTACATGTGCCGGCCGGTTTATCATCTTTCGAATTTCGGTACCTTCAGGGGAGGGATCTTTCCACGTCGGCCATTATTGCTCGTCTTCCCGAAAAGTTACGGCTACTTCCCAAGCCTTACGATATTAGATACGTACGTCGAAATATTGACAACGCACGCTTAATATAGTATGATGTACCTGGAGTGTAAATATGACAATTACAACCCTTCGCAAAGACATTTACAGGATATTCAATGAGATTGCAAAGACGGGGAATCCCGTAGAAATCAATCGGAATGGAGTAACCATTAAAATCATCAGGGAGGAGCTCCCCGGGAGATTGGAGCGTTTGAAAAACCCTCCTACAAAGGTTTGTAAGGGAAATTCCGATGACCTTATTTCAATAGACTGGAGCAGCGAATGGAAAGAGGGGTCCATTTAGACACCCATATCATAGTATGGCTTAGGGATGGGGAAATTCATAAGCTTTCACCTGAAATGACTCATCTCATTGAAAAAGAACGTCTGTTTTTTTCTGAATTCGTCCGGCTGGAATTGCAGTACCTCTTCGAGATCCAAAAGATAACACAACCTGCTAATGAGATAATTTCATATCTTAAGGAGATTATCGGACTTCAGCCGAGTGATGCTCCTCTTTCGAAAATAATCCAGGAAGCTCTTTCATTCCGATGGACGCGAGACCCTTTTGACCGCCTTATTACGGCAAATGCATCTATTCTTCAGGCGTACCTCTTAACACATGATAAAACGGTATGCTCACATTATAAATACTGTATTTCCTGAACTACTTTTCTAATTTCCCGATCTCTTCCAGCCGGTCCCTTATGGGCAGCTGCTGGGTACACCGGTCTTCGCAGATGCCGCAGCGTGAACAGAGGAGAGCATGACTTGCGGGCTTGCTCCAGTGGTTACGGAGCTGGTCCTGCATGTGCTTCACGTCTCCTCCCCTTAAGATTTTCTGGTTGTACACGTCCATCATCTGGGGGATGTTCACACCTTCCGGGCAGGGCAGACAGTATCCGCAGCCCGTGCATATCTGGTCAAAGGATTCCAGGATCTGGTCCCGGATCTTTTCCACCTGCTCAAGCGGGTAGGGCTGGAAACCTTCCATCGCCGCCACAGCCTGGTCCACGTGCTCCTTGCTGCTGAAACCCACCAGGGCGCAGGTGACCTGCGGGTTGGACACGTTGAACCGCAAAGCCGCCTCCACCACAGACCGGTCCCCTGCGGTTTTGAGAAATGCCAGCCGCCCGGGATTCATGGGGATAATCCCGCCTCCTAAGGGATTCATGGTAACCACACCTAACCCAAGTTCCCCGGCCCTCCTTACAGCAGCTTCCCGGTAGGGAAAATTAATGGCGCAGTAACCAAGGGTAACCCCTTGGAACACTCCTTCATCGAGCACCCGGACGATTTCTTCTCCCTGGAGGTGGGAAGAGACGGCGATATGCCTGATCAGGCCCTCTTCCTTCGCCTTCTGAAGCTCCTTGATGGCGCCTCCCACTTTCCGTTCCTCCCAGCTTTCCAGGGACAGGAGGCACCAGCTGTGATAAAAATCGATGGTATCCACGCCAAGCCTTTTAAGGGACCTCTCTAAGTCTCCCCGGAGCTTGTTCCCGTTTGCCTTAGCGGACTTGGAAGAGGTAAAGAACGTACCGGGCTTCATCTGCCTGATGGCCGCGCCCATGATATCTTCGCTCTTGTCCTCGCAGTAATGAGGGGCCGTATCGAAGTAGTTTATTCCCCTGTCATATGCATGAAAAACAATCTCCGCGCATTCATCGACGTTCTGGGGGTTGGTAAAACGCATTCCGCCGAACCCGATGGCTGATACCTTTTTTCCCGTTTTCCCATATTCTTTGTAAAGCATGCAGATTCCTTCAGTCCGTTGTACCGTATCTTCATCGTGACCTCCTCAGGGAGAATCAGTAAGAAGCCTCTTGTTCCAGCGGACTCTCAGCAAGTGTTTTTTTTAACCTATTCTCCACGACCCAGTAGAGTGTAGGGATCAGTACCAGTGTAACCAGAGTTGAGGTTGTTAGTCCACCGACAATGGCCCTGCCCATGGGTGCCCGCAGCTCCGCCCCGGTTCCGATACCTAAGGACATGGGAAGCATGGCGAACACTGTCGTAAGGGTAGTCATCAGAATGGGTTTGAGCCGCGTCTTGCCCCCCTTGATGATAGCATCTTTTAAGGGAATTCCCCTGCTCCGGAGAAGATTTATATAGTCGATCAGCACAATGGCGTTGTTTACCACGATGCCCACCAAAAGGATGGCTCCCACGAAGGACATCATACTAAAGGTGGTACCGGTAAGCAAATGGGACGCAACTAAGCCTATGGCGGCAAACGGCACGGAGAGCATGACTACAAACGGGTGGAGGAGAGACTCGAACTGTGAAGCCATAACCATATACACCAGACCCACGGCAAAGATGAGTGCCAGAAAAAGGCTCTTGAAGGATTCCGCCATATCATTGCCGGCACCGGCAAACTCCATAGTTATCCCAATAGGAGGATTCCCCATGCGGCCTATCTCACCCCGCAGATCCTCCATAACCCGGCTTAGGGGCAGTTCACCTGTAAGGGAAGCGGTTACCTTGATAATCCTGGTCCGCCGCATCCTACGGATGGAGAGGGGGCCCTTTCCTTCTTTTACATCCACCAGGTTTTCCAGGGGAATCCTGGTCCCTGCCGGATTGATAAAAAAGAGGGTCCCCAACCGGTCTAACTGGTTCCTGTCTTCTTCCCGCAGTACGATAACGACTTTATAATCTTCCTCATCGGTACTGTACCGGGTAACTTCGGTCCCCTTGAAGGCCGTCCTTAACGTAGCAGCGATTTCCAGGGGCGTTAAACCCAGGCTCAGAGCCTCCCTTCGTTTTACCACGAACTGGAGTTCCGGTTTTCCCGTTTTGTGGGAAGTCCGGATGCTCCGTATCCCAGTCACCCGCCCCAGCGCATCCTGGATTTTCCGTGAATACTCTTCCAGGCTGTCCAGGTTGTCTCCGGAAAGTTCGATCACCACCGGGGATGAATCCCCACTGGCCGAGGCCGCAAGATTAGATATCCCTTCCACCCGGAGGTGGTATTTGACATCGAACACATTATTCTGGAATAACTGCTCCAGATCGTTTATGACCTGCCAGATCGAACGTTTCCTCTTATCTTTTTCCACAATTTTAGTGAAAATGACGGCCAGGTGGCTCCCCTCATCCCCGGCATCGACATACTCTCCACCTTCGCCTATTCTGGAAGACATGGAAAGCACAACATCCCCCAAATTCTGCAAAATCAGGTTCTCCATTTCGATTACCTTCCCCTCGGTGTACTCAAAGGTGGATCCAAGTTTGGTTTCAATGGAAACAGCAAACTCACCTTCATCCGCTTCAGGAAGGAATTCCATACCAAGAAGAAAGATCGACCCTATACTCAAAGCGAAAAGGATCAAAGCCACCAGGAGTATAATTTTCACATGGTCCAGCGCCCAGGTAATGAGCTTTTCGTACCCGTCATCCAGTTGATAGAGCCATACTTGAATTTTTTTCCCGGCACTGTCCAGGTGCCTGTTTCCTGTTACCACTTCCAGGTCCGCCAGGGAAAGTTCGTAGGTGGAATCTTCTGATAAAGAAGGGGCGGACACCCTAGTCCCTCTTTCGATCTTCATAAATTGCGAGCACAGAACAGGTACGAGGGTGAGGGCGGCAACCAGGGATATAAGGAGGGCAAAGGAGATCGTCCCGGCAAGATCATCGAACATGAGCCCGGCTATCCCTTTTACAAAGATCATGGGAACGAATACCGCCACCGTGGTCAAGGTAGACGCTATGATAGCCCTGCCCACCTCGGATGTACCCTGGATAGCTGCGTCCTTCCGGGGAATACCGCTAAGCTGCTTACGGAAAATCGATTCCAGGACCACGATGGAATTATCCACGAACATCCCCACCCCTAAGGTAATACCCATAAGAGAAATGATATTGATACTGATACCCCCGAAGTCCATGAGGGAGAAGGTAACGATGAGGGAGACCGGGATAACCAGGGAAATGATGAGGGTAGACCTGATGTTCCGCAGAAAGAAGAGAAGGACGAACACCGCGAGGATTCCTCCCTGCCATGCCGCGTTTGCCACCCCCCCGATAGAACGGATAATGGACTGGGACTGGTCCGACTGGATCTGGATCCGTACCGATGGAGGAAGCTCTTTTTCCAGGGACGAAAGCTTCTCTTTTACTTCCCTGTTTATCTGGACTGTGTTGTGCCCCGGCTGTTTCCGGATGGAAATCATCACCCCTGTTTCTCCACCTGCCCTTACAAACTCCTCTTGCGGCAGAAAATCGAGCCGTACATCGGCGATGTCATGTAAAAAGATGGGCACCTGGTTCCGGTAGCCCACCAACACCAGGCCGATATCATCCACAGAGGCAAACTCTCCAACAGTCCGGAGGATTACAGACCGGTCGTTCAAACTGATGGATCCCGCGGGAAGGTTGATATTCTCACCCTGGAATGCATTCAGTACCTGGGTTATGGGGATTTCCAGCTTGCTTAAGGCATCCAGATCGAGACGGCACATAACAGCACCCTCCCGCCCGCCGTACACACTGGCCCGGGCCACCCCCTTTATTTTCTCCAGCCGGGGGATCACCTTCTCTTCCGCGAGCTTGCGTATGTCTATGCCGCTGGTCCTGGTGGAGAGATTGAAAGTTAACGATGGAAGTTCTTCAGGGTTGAGCTTATAGATATTCGGCCGCTGAATCCCCTCGGGCAGGTCGTCTTCTATGGTGTTCAGCTTCTCCCGGATATCGGCGACGACCATATCCAGGTCCGTATCCCAGTCAAAGCCTAAGGCCACCAGGGAGGCCCCCTCTATGGATGTGGACCGGACATACTTCACCCCGCTCAGGGAAGAGAGGGCGTCTTCCAATGGCTTGGTAAGGGACGATTCTATTTCATAAGGTCCGACACCGGGATAGACCGTTGCCACGATCACCGTTGGAAAGGATACATCAGGAAAAAGCTCCAGGCCCAGCCTGGACAGGGAGACCACACCCAGGGCGAACAAGGCGATAAATATCATAATGGTGGTAATGGTATGATTGACCGCTGCCTGAGTAATTTTCATAGTTCGGTGAACAGATCTACCTTTTGCCCGTCTTCCAGGAAAGCGTTCCCCTTGATTATCACCTGATCCGTTGAACGAATACCGCTTTTTACCTCGGCCAGCCCGTTTTTACGGATACCCAGCAGTACGGGCTTTTTTTCGGCATGCAGGGACTCCCCTTCCTGCAGAACAAACACCACCTGTTGATCATCCCGGAATACGATGGAACTCTCAGGCACCAGGAGCACATTGTCGGAACGGTTTATGATGATTTCGACATTTACATACATTCCCGGCCGCAAGAGGAGTTCCGGGTTGCCGACTGCCACCTCCAGGGTAAAGGTCCTGCTCCGTGAATCGATAACAGGTGCTATGTTCGTTACCGTTCCGTAAAAGGGTTTCCTGTCCGGATAGGCAGCAGGATAGATCCGGGCCTCGATAGTGTCTTCCGTTTCCAGTATCCTGCCGTAATACTTTTCCGGAACCGGTACCTCCGCATACATGGGATCATCCTGGACAATTACGATAAGCGGTGTACTGGTACCAACCATGTTTCCTTCTTGGATCATCACCTTTGCCACGATACCCGACAGGGGCGCCTCCACTTCAGAGTTTTCGAACTGCAGCTGTGCCAGTTCATACTGCGCCCACATGGCATCCGCGTTTGCCCGGGCCATTTCGATCTCCTCTTCGGTCGCCCCTTCTTCCATCATCTGTACCGATCTGCCTGCATTTTCAAGCTGGGTCCGGGCATTTCTGTACCGGCTTTCCGCTTCCTCGTACTGGACCCGGGAAAGCGACCCCGCTTCCAGAAGTCGTTTCGCCCGGTCGTAATTCGTATAGGCGATTTCCACATCCTTCTCCGCCTGTTCTACCAACGCCCTGGCATTGGTCAACTCATTCTGCCGGACACCCCGTTTTGACTGGCGGTACCTGGCATCTGCGGCAGTATACACGGCACGGGCCTGGTCTTTCTGAAGACGTACCACATCTTTCTCTATCGAGAGGAGAACCTGGTTGCTTTCGATCCGGTCGCCTTCGTTGACAAAGAGATCTTCCACCCTGCCGGCAACCCGGGAGATAATGGTGATGGTCCTTTCCGGGAGAAGGTTCCCGGGATAGATGAGCGTATCTTCTATGGACCCCTGCTCCGGAAGCCTGGCGACAACCGGAGTCGGGACCCTCTCCACCCTTAAGTCCCGGCTATCCGTAACACGCCGGAACACCTGCAGCCCCGCCAGGCCGGTGATAACGATTCCGAACACAATAAGGGTGACTGTTGCCCGCTTTATCATGCACTGACACAGAGAGGATAAGATCCTAGGAACCCGGATTTAAACCCTCTTTTCAGTTCCTCGATAACTGCGGAAAGTTTCGAAGGCGGGGCAGTAGAGGCTGTGAAAAGAATACCTGCTATCATTATCTTGAGGAAAAACCTCCGCTCCTCCGGTTTTACCGGAAGATGAATGGTTTCTGTTGCGCTGACGGAATCGAAAAGCCGGTCGATATAATCGACAATGCGTTTTATTACCGGTTGAAAGAACTGGCGTCTGCCTGCATCGGAATACACTCCCCGAAGCAAGGGATGTTTTTTTTTCAGCAGATTGAATCCGTGATCGATAAACCAGAAAAACGTAGTTTCGAACCCGTCTGCATCTTCCATTTTCCGCTCCACTGTTTCGGCGAACCGGTTCCAGCCATCTTCCACGGCACAACAGAACAGTTCCTCTTTATCCCTGAAGTAGGTATAGATCGATCCCGGGGCCACTCCCGCCGTCCGGGCAATCGCTTTCACACTGGCAGCATTGAACCCCAGTTCCCCAAAATAATAATACGCGGAATCGAGTATGTTCCTTCGTTTTTTCTCATCAAGAGACTTGGCCATGAACTTCTCCTTTAATTGAACGAACGTTCATTCATTAGTATAATCCAGCAGGTTCTAAATATCAATGGGATTTTCACTGTTATTTCATGAACCTGTTGCCATAAATAGTTTTCACTATTATATTAGTTACCGAATGTTCGGTAACTGACCAATGAAGTGCAGAGACAGGCTCACCCGGGAAAAAATCGTAAACGTTGCTTTCGGAGAATGGGAAAAAACCCATTTTTCCTCCACGAGTCTCGCAGACCTTGCCCGCTCCCTGGAAGTATCAAAGGCGGCTCTATACAGACATTTCAGAAACAAAAATTCTCTACTGGAGAAGATGAAAGAAACCTGCTTTTCCGAAGTGTCCCGGATTCAGGATGATTTTGTAAGGAAATCCGGTTCTTCAGATCTCATAACCACGGTACACCGGTTTTATGAGATATACATACCGTTTTTTCTCAAACACCCCGCCTACTTCCATTTCATCATCCATCTCATGATCAGGGAAATCCAGAACGGCAACGCCGAACCTGATTTCTTTCTGCGGGAATCGGCACACTTTTCGTCCAAGATGTCTTCAGCGGGAATAGAGAAAGATCTTCGAAAAATATCCGTGCGGTTTATTTTTTCGATAGCCTCCTTCTGGCTGTTCCAGTCGCTCCGAAAAAAGAAAAACTGGGCGGAAGATGAAATCCGGAAAGTAACAGAAAAGGGTAAGGAACTTGTTGCATATGGGATAAGGAACACCCGGGGGTTCCATATACCGGACACACTGCGAATTACCGAAGAATGCGCCGTGTCCGGAAAAGATTTGGGTGAACCGGAACGAATTTTCAGCGCTATCGCCGAAGTAGTTGCTGAAGTGGGGATGCAGAATGCAACTACAGATAAAATCGCTAAAAAAATAGGCATTACGAAGAGCAGTCTGTATTTCTATTTCGAAAACAAAGACGAAATGCTCGATGAAATGGTCAGAAGAAAACAGCGGCAGTTCCTCGACCTGTTTAAGGAACGAAAAGACCGGTATAACACGCCGGAAGAGAAACTGTTCTGTTATGTGGCAACAATTTCCTCGTTTTTATTGAATAACCCGACAATTCTCACGGTATTCAACTGGATATGGCTGCAGGGAATCGAGGTAAAAGCAAAACCGCCGGATCCGGATTATATCGAAGACCTGTTCAGTTTTTTACAAAGCGGTCTTAAGGACGGAACCATTAAAGAACTGTTGACTATAAAGGAAACGGTGATACTTTCTTCCAGGCTCGCAATACAGGAGATCAACACCGGCATGAAAAAAAATGATACCAAAGAGGCGATCAATTCCCGAATTCAAACCTTGTTTCTCCTCCTTTTAAGGGGAATCGATCACCTGATGAAAAAAAGGAGTGTCCCATGAAGAGAAGTATCGTTCTGTGCATCGTGTTGTTATTTTTTACAGCTGCAATCGTCCCGGCAAAGGGAGCAAAAGAGCAAACCGGTACCTTGACACCCGAAGAGGCGAGAACAGTAAGAAAAGAAGCTGTGTACCGGGAGATAGAGGCCCGTGAAGAAGGACAAACTGTCCGGAACCAGCCGGAATTCGATGAAATCGATATCGGGACTGCGGTTGAACTTGCCCTGGCAAGCAACTTAGGGATTCACTCCGAAAAAATCGGCCTGCGCCTGAAAAAAAGGGCAAAAAGCACATGGTTTAACCGGTTCTATCCCACCATCACCGCCAGCGGTACCCTCTCCCGCTTCCACGCGGCACCGGATAACATCACCGGTTTGGAATACTCCAATTCTCTGGAATACGATGGATACAACCTGTACGGTATCACAGGAACACCCAACCCATATGAATCACCCGCGGACCCCACAGATGATTATATCGTTTCGGGATTGCCTGACGACGCCCCTGTTTACGACTACGTGATCCCCTACGAAGTGGAGATTCCCCACACCTGGAACCTCTCCGCCGGTCTCAACATGAACCTTACCCTGACGGCCGCACTCATCTACGGCATCAAGGCCACCATACTCAACTATGAAGCAGGCGCTTTGAACATTCAGGCGGCTGAACAGAAACTGGCACGGGACGTAAAAAAGACCTTCTACAATCTCCTCCTCATGGAAGAGAATATCGTTCTCATGGAGCGAAAGATCGCCTCGGCACAGCGGCGGTATGAGCAGGCCAAGATCAACTACGAGTTCGGCCTGGTGGATGAATACACCATGCTCAGCGCCCAGGTAGGGGTGGAGAACATGAAACCCGGGCTGGAAGGTCTGAAAATGGGGTACAAGAGCCTGATGATGAATTTTAAATTCCTCCTGGGACTGGATATAGGAACGGACATCACCCTTAAGGGCACCATAGAGCCGGAGTCCATCACCCTGGATGCAAAGAACCTGGTGAACAAGTACCTTACGGAAAGACTCGATATCCAGGGGCTGGTAAAACAGCTGGAAATTGTAAGGAATGCGAAAAATGCAACGATTGCCGGCATGACACCGGCCCTTACCTTCATGCTCTCCTTTGACCCGGCATTCATGCAGGACCCTTTCGATGAGGCGTGGTTCAAGGACATCACGGACAACTGGTCACAGCAAAGCGGCATGTTCAGTGTTACCGTGTCCGTCCCTCTAGACCAGATTATTCCCTATTCCCAAAGCCGGGCCGATATCGCAGACTCGAACGACACCATCGCACAGCTCCGTACCTCCCTGTTACAGGCAGTGAAAGGTGCTGAAATGGAAATACAAACGATCGTGATGAATCTCCAGCAGACGCAGAAAATATTCGAGACCCTGCGTCTTAATGTAGATCTCGCCCAACGGGCGTACGTTCTGGCTGAAGAGGCGTACAACGCCGGCGGAAGGGCCCTCATCGATGTGGAGGATGCGGAAGACAAGCTCCAGGAAGCGGAATTCGAAGTACTGAAAGAACAGTACAATTACCTATCCTATCTCATGGATCTCGAATATGCACTGAACACTCCGGTAACGAAATTGAGGAATTGATATGAATTACAGAAAAAGACAAAGGATCATCATGTTCATTACCATCTCAGCGTTTCTGCTCTCTCTTTCGGGCTGCGACAAGCTCAAAGAGCAATACGAAGAAATACTGAAAAAACGGGATAAACAGGTCCTGAATGAGACCTAAGTAGCGGAAACCGTCTTTGCGGTAAACACGACAACCGCCGTCCAGGGACAGATCCATGACTATATAGAACTGAACGGAGATGTAGTGACCAAGGGAAACGTGGACATCTATGCGGATACCGCGGGGAAAATCACCTCCCTGTCCATCGAAGTAGGAGACAAGATCGAGAAAGACCAGGTTATAGCCGAAGTCGATCCCTCCAGACCGGGGATGAAATTCGTCGCCTCTCCGGTCACATCTCCTATCAGCGGCACCATCATCAGCATCCCCGTTCAGATAGGATCAACGGTAACCCAGGCAGCCCCCATTGCCAAGGTAAGCCGTACCGACGAGCTTCAGATAACTACCTACGTCGCTGAACGGTTCATCTCCAAAATGCGGGTAGGCCTTTCCGCGATTATCCGGTTCGAGGCATTCCCGGATCAGCGTTTCAATGCCAGGATAACCGAACTGAGCCCGACTGTTGATCCCCAGTCCAGGACCATGGAGTTGAAACTCGCCCTGAACAGGCCGGATTCCCGGATAAAAACCGGCATGTTCGCCAAGATAAAGATCATCACGGACAGGAAAAATGAAATCGTAAAGATACCCGCCCAGTGCATGATTAAGAGGTACGGAGAGTATTTTGTGTTCGTCGTACACAGGGAACAAGGTGATTCAGAAAAAGCAGAAGTGGAAAAGAGGAAAGTCAACCCGGGTATCGAAATCGATAACAAGCTGGAAATTACCGAGGGCTTAAGCCCCGGCGAGGAAGTCGTCATCCGTGGACAGACTCTCCTGGAAGACAAATCCAAGGTTAAGATCATCGACATGATCCAGCCCCTGGAAACAAAAGATATAATCGAGTAGGAGACAGTATGAGTTTACCAAAACTGGTAGTCAGCAGACCTACTACTATTATCATTATATTCGCCCTTTTAATCGGCTTCGGCCTGTATGCGATATCGGACCTGGCAATCGATCTCTTTCCGGAAATCAACCCCCCGGTCCTCCTGGTATCATCCACCTATGAAGGAGCCGGCCCGGAGGAAGTGGAGAACTCGGTAACCCGCCCCTTGGAAGGGGTGTTAAGCAACGTCGGGAATATAGAGAACATCAACTCCACCTCTTCCGAGGGATCGAGCATGATTCAGCTCGATTTCACCTGGGGAACAGACATGTCCGAAGCGGCCAACGATGTGCGGGACAAGCTGGAATTCGTCCGGGACTTCCTGCCGGAAGAGGCGGGTTCCCCGATGATCTTCAAGTTCGATCCTTCCATGATCCCCATACTCTCTCTTACGGTTACCGGAAACCGGACCGCCGAGGAGCTCAGAGAAATTACCGAAAAGGTGATCATTCCCCGGATAGAACAGGTGGAAGGTGTTGCCATGGCGAGCACTATGGGGGGCAGGAAAAAGGTGATACGGGTGGAAATCCCCCAGAGCCGTCTGGCAGGGTACGATCTTACCATGACACAGATGGCCGCTATTCTAAGGGGTCAGAACATACAGATCAGCGGCGGCAGCATCACCGAAGGTGATACCAACTACCTTATCCAGACAGCGGGAGAGTACAAGAGTATCGATGAGATCAAGAACACCGTGATTGCCTACAAGGGTGCACCGCCGAGCCCCGTGAATCCGGACAGCAGTGTGAAAACCATCCGGCTTCGGGACATAGCCGATGTGTTCGAAGGGTTTCAGAAAGAGTCGGATGCGGTTTTCATCGACGGGACACCGGGTATCACCATTGCCGTTCAGAAGCAGAGCGGTACCAATTCCGTCCGCACCGCGGACAACGTCATCGAACGGCTGGTTAAAATCAACCAGGAAATTCCCGCCGGTATCGAAGTTTCCGTGCTGGAAGATACGACCAAGATCATCCGGAACTCCCTCTCCCAGGTATCATCCTCCGCCTTGTTGGGCGGTCTTCTGGCGGTACTGATCCTCTTCATCTTTCTCCGCAGTCTCAAGAGTACCATCATCATCGGTTTTGCCATCCCGGTTTCCCTCATCATCACCCTCATGGTGATGTATTTCTGGGGTCTCACCCTGAATATCATGACTCTTGCAGGCTTAGCCTTAGGGATTGGCATGCTGGTGGACAACTCCATCGTCATCCTGGAAAATATTTTCCGGTACCGGGAGAAGGGAGCGAAACTGACGGCTTCCGCGGTCCTGGGAAGCCAGGAAATGATCAACGCCATCATGGCATCCACCCTGACAACGATCTGTGTATTCGCTCCCCTGGCGATCTTCAAATCACAGCTGGATATTGCAGGTGAGCTGTTCAGCGGCCTTTCATTCACCGTTGTTATCTCCCTCGCGGCTTCCCTGTTCGTGGCCATCTTCCTGATCCCTGTTCTTGCAAGCAGATACCTTCCCATACGGTCCACGAAACAGCGTCCCAAACGGGGGCTTTCCCGCATACTGGACAATGCCCTTGCCGCAGTGTTCAACGGCATGGACAACCTGTATAAAAGCATCTTAAAAAGGGTATTAAAAAGACGGATTATCACCCTGGTCATCATCGTCGTTATCTTCCTGCCAAGTCTCACCCTTACCCCTCTGGCAGGGTTCCAGTTCATGCCTGCACAGCAGTCGGACACGGTGCGGGTCAACGTAGAGCTCCCAATCGGAACCAAGCTTGAAGTGACGAAAGCCCTTTTGCGTCAGTTCCAGTCCATCGTGGAGAGCGAGGTGGACACATACGAGCATATTATCGTATCCGCAGGGGAGAAGAGCATGTTCGGTTTCTTCGGGTCCTCCCAGTCCAACCGGGGGTATCTTACCGTCACCCTGCCGCCCTTTGATGAACGGACGGAAACATCCGAAGAAATTCAGCAGAAACTACGGAGATATTTCAACAATTTCCCGTCTGCCGTGTTTTCCTTTTCCGGCGGCGATTTTTCCATGGGTACAACACCTATCGATGTTGCTATCAAATCGGACGACCTGGTTAAGGCGAAGGGTGTAGCCAGGAACATCGTTCAGCTTATTGAAGACCGGATTCCGGAGATCACTGAACCTACCATCAGCCTGAAAGAAGGTCTTCCGGAAATCGAAATCGTTATAGACCGTCAAAAAACGTATTCCTTAGGGTTGAATATTTATACCATCGGCCAGGAGATACGAGCCAACCTGGACGGTATAACCGCGGGGAGGTTTAAGGAAGGCGGGTCTGAATATGACATCCTTCTGATCCTGGACGAAGAAGACAGGGATGCCGTTCCGGACCTGAACAAGATCTTCGTGAAGAATTCCTTAGGGAAACGAATTCCCCTTGCCAGTTTCGCCAGGCTGGAAAAAACCACCGGTCCCATAAGCATTTCCCGGGAAAACCAGATGCGTACCATCCATGTTAACGCCGGGCTCCAGCCGGGGGCACAGCTCAACCGGGTGGAGATGAAACTGAGAGACCTGGTAGCCCGGGAGATCCCGGTAGACGACGAGGTAGTCATTGAATACACAGGGGACTTCGCGGATTTACTAAAGTACGGCGTGCGGGCCGTTATTATCCTGATCATATCTATCTTCCTGGTGTTCGGTGTTATGGCAGCCCAGTTCGAGTCGTTTATCGACCCGTTCATCATCTTCTTTACCATTCCCCTCCTTCTTATCGGTGTGATCGTACTCTATGTCGGAACATCGACTATCTTCAGCATTTTCACCGCCGTGGGTCTCATCATGCTGGTGGGTATCGTGGTAAACAACGGCATCGTACTGGTGGATTACACGAACCTGCTCCGGAAACGGGGAATGTCCATAGAAGAAGCCTGTATCGAAGCAGGGGGCAACCGTCTGCGGCCGATCCTTATGACCTCCCTTACCACGATCCTTGCCCTTATTCCCATGGCCTTCTTTGCAGGAGAGGGTTCGGAGTTCGTTCAGCCTATAGGAAAAACCGTGGTAGGCGGACTTACAACGAGTACGATCCTTACCCTCATCCTGATCCCTGTGCTCTATTCTATTTTTAACACCAGGGTGGAAAAACGGGCGAAGAAAAAAGAGATGAAAAAGCAAAAGCGCATTGAAAAGCAGAAACGACCCATCACGGAAGGTACAGTATGAAGCGTGTCGAGATCATCGCGAATCAGTCCATAGAAGAAGACCTGTTCGACAACTTAAAAAGAAAGAACCTTCTCGGACATTACACCAAGATTCCCGGCGTAATGGGCGTCGGAAATTCCGGACCCAGGATGGGCGACCATATATGGCCTGAAGAAAACTTTATCCTCATCATCTATTGTGAAGAAAGCGAAGCTGAAGAGATCCGGAAAGCCGTGGAGGAGGTAAAGACGTTTTTCCCCGATGAAGGGATAAAAGTATTCTGAATGGCTACCGGTGGACGCCGGGGTTGTAATCGATAACCAGGACATCCTTCATATAGGGCTTTACCAGGTCCACGAAAGCTTTGTGTTCCCGATGGGGCAGGTAGGCGTCCCGGTCTTCTCTGCTTTTAAACGTTACAAGGAAACAATGGGTAAACCCATGGGCCAGGTTCTCGGTGCTCACATCAGTACCCCATTCGAAGTCGTGGATCAGATTAATTTTC
The DNA here is from genome assembly GCA_024274705.1 of Spirochaetota bacterium. Classification (GTDB taxonomy): domain Bacteria; phylum Spirochaetota; class Spirochaetia; order SPDA01; family JAJSAL01; genus JAJSAL01. The sequence goes on along the minus strand of JAJSAL010000159.1, from coordinate 2,029 downwards.
TGCGCCAGGTCCATGAAGGCCTGCTCGATCTCTTTAATCTTTTCCGGTGTGGTCTTGTCCTCCCAGGCAAACAGCACGACATGTCTCAGCATAATTCCTTCCTCAGCGTATTCAAATTTTGGCCTCGTTCCCATTATTGAAAAAGACACCGAGGACGATCATGATGCCGCCGGCCATGATCGACAGATCGGCGGTGTTAAAAATACCGGTACGAAACCGGTTGATTCCCACATTAATAAAATCAACCACCTTCCCGTCATACATGATCCTGTCCACCATGTTACCCAGGCCGCCTCCCACCACGAAACTCAACGCGATACTATGGATCCACTTAAGATGCGCATTGCGAAAAAAAAGAACATACCCCACGCCGATAATCAGTATCAGCGGCAGCGCGGAAAGGAGGATACGCCGGACCCGTTCAGGGAGACCGGACCCGATACTTAAGAAAGCGCCCTGGTTCTCTGTAAACCTGAGAACCACGTAGGTATCCAGAACAAAAACGGTGCCTTTCCCCTTAAGCTCGTTCTTTGCAATTTCTTTCGTCCATTGATCGGCCCCGAAATTGACCAGGATGATCACCAGGATGAACACGTAGTAAAACACAGATTGCTTCAGCATAGGATTGTAAGACTATCAGGTACGATGCATAATGAACAGTATTTAAGTCTCCAGAAACCGGACATTGTCCAGCCTATAGAAGTGTGCATCCTGTGTGAAAATGGCGGCACAGGAAACTTTACCGGCGGCTTTCATATCCACGTACTTTCATCGATAACGAGTTTGTTGAATTTCGCAGTAAAACTGCTTTCCTTCGGACTGCAGGCATACACGCCGATATCCAGTGAAATGAATGGTTTATGGAGATGCGCTATCCGCATCTGCTTCCACGTTGTTTCATCGCTGGAGGTTTCAATGAGAAAATCCTTACCGCTTTTCTGCATCCTGTACCGCATGTGATACACCGGTTCTTCAATATCCTGCGTTGCCCAGTCGGAGAAACCCAGGTTCGTTACTACTGATCCGAGCCTGCTTAAGCGGTCATTCTCCCGTTCCACCGAAACCTTGATCCAGTTTTTTTCGTCTATCCGGACGATCAGTCCGCACTGATCATACTGTTCCTGATACGTAAACACTGTTCTCACTTCAAGCGAAAAATCATAATCAACCCTCGTGAGGAGGCAATGGCCGTTGTCCCGGCTGAACCCGTAATAGGTCGTCTGCCAGAAATCGGTATTCCCACGGGTCCTGATCTCCAGCGTGCCGTTTACAATCCTGTACTCCGGTTCATTGAACCAGAAAAACTGTTCAGGTATTTCATAGTTAAAACGTATTTCCACCTTTACCCCCGTTTCCTGGAAAAGTGATGACACACCGGGTTCCCTTCTCCCGGCTGACCGCAACATCGCCGTTCAGCTGGTGAACCAGGGTAGTAACCAGCTGGAATCCCAATGTATCCGATGTTTCGATATCGATGGAACCGTCCAGGCCGGTACCGTTATCTTCGATGATGAGAGAACAACCGATCTCTGATTGTTTGAAAACGATGGAAATGGTTCCTCCTTTCCAACCGGTAAAGGCGTGATTAATAGCATTGGTTACCAGTTCGTTCAGGATAAGTCCTACCGGCATCGCTCTTGATATATCGAGGCCGACACTCTGTGCGTCGATTTCCACTGTAAGCTCATTTCTCTTTAAATATGCCATTAACAGGTTGTTAACCAGGGAGTGAATAAAAGGGCCCATTTCGATGTTCGATAAATCCCGGGAAGCATACAGGCTTTCGTGAATCGCAGCCATCGTGTACACCCGGTCCCTGCTCTGCATCAGTGCCTTTCTCGCCTGTTCCGGTGTCTGTACCTTGTCAGCCTGAAGATTCAGCAGACTGTTAACAACATTAAGATTGTTTTTCACCCGGTGATGTATTTCTTTGAGAAGAACTTCCTTTTCCTCCAGGGAAGCCTGCAGCTCTCTGTTCAGAGACCGAATCGGGTTGAGTATCTGCCGGCGGATCACCGCGTTACTGATG
>JAJSAL010000158.1 GCA_024274705.1 Spirochaetota bacterium | reverse complement strand
TATTCACTTCCTCTGTTATGCGATATGACACTTCTTTTGGATAACTGGTTTCTGTCACGCAGGGAAGTCGTATTCCATGATCCCCTTGCAGCGGCGATTCTCTTTGATAACAGTATATGCGGGTTCGAAAGAAGAATGGTAGTCCTTGATCCGTCCGATTCCGATTGTTCCGGTGTATCCTGTACACAGCCGGAACCCCGGAACATGCCCGTGAATATTGCTGTGAGTGTTGATAAAGGCCGTTTTTTTAAAGAATTCTACCGCCCCTTCAGAGAGGTATCCAGGCTGCCATGAATCCCGTCATCATCGATACCGACATCGGAACCGACGCGGACGATGCCCTGGCTGTAAAATCTCCGGAGGTCGAAATCCCGGGCATCAGCACCGTATCCGGAGATGCCCGGTACCGGGCGGTTATTGCCGTCGATCTCATTTTTTCAAATAATTACTAAGATGGGCTTATTAGTTGGTTGATAGTTTTTATCACACACACAGGCATTTATAAATTTGATTCCGCAATCTTCAGTTTGTCCGTAACTCTCATGAATATGACCGAAAATGTGAAGTTAAAGCCCAATTGTTAAATTCCGGTTGCCATGGCGAGCCATATATTATTAGACTTTCAATTTCAATTCCCTCGTCTAAGAAGTACGAAATTTGAAGACTTGCTGTTTTTACATTTCTATAATTCCATTGCAACGGCCAGTCATGGTTGCCTGCAATAACAATTTTATGTTTATGCGGCGTGTATCACTAAATATTATGATTTTCATATTTTACTCGTTATGTATGTATAATATTTTTAACAGCTTCTCCTATTCCAGAAACTACAACAGTATTTATATCTAATTGTGAACGGTGATATTTCCCGTGCCCGGTAAGAACAAAAATGCCATTAGCATTTGCATTGATTGCCAATTGAATATCGCTTGGATGATCGCCAAGGACAAAGGAACGTTCCAGATCAATGTGGTAATATTTACTTGCTTTATAGAGAAAATATGGATTTGGTTTTCTGCACACGCAATTATCAGCCTTGGTATGAGGACAAACATATGCAGCCTTAATATTAACGCCGGCATTCTTCAATGAATCAACAACATAACGGTTAACGCAATTCACATCTTCGGTTGTTAAAATACCCTCTCCAATTCCCTGTTGGTTTGTGACAATAAATAGCAAAAATTCCTTTTGCAGCAGTTTAAGTGTATCAATAGTATCATCAAAAAACACAACCTGTGATGGATCTGATAAATATCCATTATCCTCTATAATGGTTCCATCGCGGTCCAAAAATATTGCTTTTCGTATAGTGTGTGATGACTTCAAATCAAAATAATCTCTTTCAGCACTGCCGCAGGCGAGTTTGGCAAGTTGTCCAATATTTTCTGCCACCTGAAATCCAGGGCATCTATCACGAATATCCGCAAGTTCCGGCATCTTTTTTATAAAACTATACTGTTTCTTCATGTGTGTTTTTTCCCATTAGCCTACCAAGTGTTTCCTGCAACATTTCAGGAAGTGTTCAGCGTGCATAATATAAAAAAAATTACACAGATGCAAGTACTCTTCTTAAATCAATGAAACCGTTTCCTACCACTGAGAATCATTAAATTTTTCAATTCGATTATATTATCAGCGTTTAGCCAATGCAACTGAAAATCCGTCTGACCAACTAATGTAGCAAGGGCGGCAATTGTTTTTAAATGCAAAACCTTTTTTTCTTTTGTACCACCTAATAGAAATATAGCTTTTACTTCATTTTCGTTTTCCGTAAATTTAATTCCTTCTTTACTCCTTACTATTGTTAAAAACATCTTATTCTCTCCATCAATAACAATATGAGGAATAGCTAAAAAATCCGAGACAGCTGTGTTTGATTCCTCCTGTCTTTTTAAAAATCGAGAGATTATTTCTTCCTCAGTCATATCAATTTCATTTGCTATATTTTTTACCACCATATTCAAAAGTTTCTCAAAATCAAAAGGTCCTTCTATATCAAAAATCTTTGCCTTTTTAATCAAATTATCAAAGTTGTCTTGTTCGATATTATCTCTATTTACTAGTATTTCCCGTAATTCGTCTTCAAAAGTGTTTTCCAATAATCTTTTGTCTGTAATTCTATTTAACAAATGTAGAAGCGCATATTCTCTTTTTTTTACTTTTCTACCATAAAACAGATATATACAGAAGCCGATAAATAAAAAAGCCAGGCTTAATTCAATTGCCGCTGCTCCAAGATCAATAATGAAGAATGTGAATACTATAATACAAACAATCTGTAACCATGGATAAAAAGGGGCCTTAAAACTTGGTTTATAATTTGTTATTTTACTTTCTCTCAAAATGATGACTGAAAGATTTGTTAATACGTAGGATGTTAATATGATAGTTGATCCAGCTTTTACAAGCATTTCAAGTGGCAGTAATAATGATAAATAGATTATTATTCCTGTAATGACAATAGCATATGTTGGTGTTTTAAATCTTCTGTTAATTGATGCAATCTGGCGGGGTAATAGTTGGTCTCGACTTAAGGCCATTGGATATCGTGAGGCTGCCATTATCCCGGCATTAGCAGTAGTAGAAAACGCCAGCGCAGAAGCAATTATTATCATGATGTAACCCGGCATTCCCATAAAAATATTTGCGGAATCGGCTACAGGTGTCAGGGATTTTTTGAAGACTACAGGGTCCAAAGTTCCCGTTATGACATAGGTAATTAACGTATACAGAATTGTTACCACTACAACTGATGAAATTATACCAAGAGGAATATTTTTTTTTGGGTTTATCACCTCCTCGGCAACATTCGCTAAGTTTAATAATCCTCCAAAAGAAATAAAAATCAATCCCGATGTAACAAATATTTCATTAATCCCAACAGTGAAGAATGGAGTAAAATATGACGACTGAACTTTGGGTAAACCAACACCAACATAAATGAACATAAAGGAAAGTAAGCCAATTATCATTACAATTTGAAATATGGCTGCTTCTTTAACACCTATGATATTAATAACAATAAAGAATAAGGAGAAAAATATACCGGATATCAATGGATTAAAGCCGGTGTATAAAAAAATCATTTCTGAAAGACCGAATATTGCAAATGCGCTTTTTAACGATAGTGCAATCCAACCCAGAAAACCGGAAAGTGTACCAAGCATGGGTCCAAATGTTTTGTTTATAAAATAATAATCACCACCGGCTTTCGGCATTGCTGTTGATAATTCAATAACACTAAAAACACCTAGAAGGGCAAGCAACCCAGCTAAGAAATATGCAATAAATATGGCAGGGCCAGCCTTTGAATATGCGAGGCCCGGTAAAATGAATATTCCGGAGCTGATCATTGCACCAGCGGCAATGCTAAAAACACCGAAAAAAGAAATCCCTTTTTTCAAATCCATAATACACCTCTAATATCTTATAAATATTATACCCAACTTAAGCGCCAATGGGAAGGACATCCATTGGATTCGGTAATTGGGCTTATGCACTTAACTCTCGTTTTAGAATGGAAGATTACCCTATGACGGTTCCTGAGTTCGAGCTATGTTTTGCAACCGAGGAAGCATGCCCTCAATATCCCTTTGATATGCGCCGACCAGAAGGGTTCCGATGTCAAGATTGTTGGCATGAAAAGGCATGGAAAACACAAGAGAGGTTTATACCGTAGATCACGCAGGCAGTTTCTACTCTTTGACACCCCCCGAGGTAAGTCCTCCGACCAGGTTCTTCTGGACCAGCATGAACATTACCACTACAGGAACAGCTGTGCATACGGAAGCAGCCATAATCCGGTCCCATATGGCATTCTTGGATACAAAGAGGGACTTAAGGCCGAGGGGCAGAGTATAGAGTTCCTTATATGATTTAAGAAAGACCGAGGCAAAGAGATACTCATTCCAGGCGATCATAAAGGCATAGATAAATACCGTTGCGAGAGCAGGCAGGGAGAGGGGCACAATTATCCTCCAAATAGTGCCCATGCGGGTGCAGCCGTCGATTATGGCAGCTTCCTCAATGGAAAAGGGGATGGTACGGAAGTAATTGCCAAGCATATAAAGGGAAACCGGAAGGGTCTGGACCATGTAGATTATTAATATGGAAATGAAGGTACCCGTCTGGGTGGAAGCCAGGCCGCTCTTGACCGCCATCTGGTACATGGGAATTAAAATCAGAATACCTCCGAACATGTAAGTGAAGAGTACCCCTCGCTGGATATAGCCCCGGCCCCGGTAACGCACCCTGCTGAATGAGTAAGCCCCCAATACCGCAATGATCAGAGAAAGAAAAGCGGCGGAAAGGGAGAGCAGGATCGAATTCTTGAAGTATTTTAAAAAGGGGAATACATCGCCGGTATCCTTATACTTGGCCAGGATCTGTTTTTTCTGCTGTTCATCAAGATTGGGGTTTTCCAGGAGGCGTTTTATTGTTTCCGGTACATCCTTTGCCTGCTGGCCGATATTCAAAAGCTCTTTATAGGCTTCCAGGTTAATCTTACGGGGAATGAGTGATGGATTTCCCCAGTCGAACTGGTATTTCAGCGATAGAGAGAGCATCTGTACAAAGGGAAAGATGGTAAATAGAACAATTGCCAGAATCAGAAGGGTAAAACCGATTCTTCCGGGAATAGTTTTTTTTCTCTTTACCATTTTAATACCCTCTTTACATAAAATAGAATAAAGCCGACTAAGAGCAGGAATTGGATCAAAGCGAGGGATGCGCCCTGCCCCTGTTCCATGGCCCCGGTAAAGGCTTTGAAGTAGGTGTATACTGAAAGCACCTTGACATTATCTGTAAGCAGGTAAACCTCTTCGAACTTATTGAAGTTCCAGATAACCCTGAGGATCACAATGGCGCCCAATACGAAAAAGATCTCCGGCATGGTAATATACCAGAATTTCTGCGAGGGGGATGCGCCGTCGATATCTGCGGCTTCATAGTAGGTGGTATTTATGGCCTGCAGCTTGGAGAGGATCATAAGGTAGGTGAAGGGGAAGTTCTTCCAGATATTGAAAATGATGGCTATCCATATTGCGGAACCGGGGGAACCTATCAGGTTGAATCTCTCTTTGAAGATATGCAGCGTCTCTACGACCAGGTGCATGAATATACCCTGCACCGGGTCGAAAAAAAACTGCCAGGAAAAAACCACCGATATTACCGGCGCTATATAAGGCAGCAGGACCAAAGCCCTTACCAACCCCCTTAAGGGAAATTCCTTATTCATTACCAGGGCAACGCCCACACCCAGTATGGTTGTGCCCAGTGTGGTGGCAAAGACATAGATGAAGGTAGTCAGCACTGATTGCCAGAAAGTGGAATCGGTCAGAACGTTGGCATAGTTAGCCATTCCTATGAAAATATTATCTCCAGCCATCTTAACGTCTAAAAAGCTCAGGTAAATATTGTAAAGGATGGGGTAGATAATCAGCCCGCCGATCACGATAATCGCCGGCAGGATCAATTTCCAACCGAAGCGGGCTTCATCCCGTTGCAGGGAAAAACTTTTTGCTATCGTCATAATGTGTCCTCCTGGAACTAAAGAGGTTTTTAGCAGCAGCACCACTGTTAAAGGCAGGGATGGAGCAGGTACAGCCCCATCCCATATAAAACGGTTTACACTTTATTCAATAGCTTTTTTCATTTCGCTTTCAGCCCAACTCATGGCTTTATCCACTGAAACTCCCTCCTGGGTGATCTTGTATATCATCTGGGGAATGATCTGCTGGGCGGCGATTTTTCCGTAAGCCTTGATAAGGTTACCTTCTACTATGTCGAAACGCATCAGGTTTTCCAGACCGGATACTATCTCAGCCATCTTGTCTTTGCCGTACCGCTTGTAGATGCCCTTGGGATCATTCAGGAACTGATCACTGGTGGCGATTTTTTTAAGCATCGGGTACATGCCGCCAGGCGCCATGTGCAGGAAGGTGATATAGGCATCATCCGTATAGAGGAACTCAACAAATTTTTTAGCGGCTTCGGTTTTCGCCGGGTCATCCTGGTTGAAAAAGCCCAGGGATACCACTACACCGAAACCTGCCGGCTGGAGTTTGCTGATTTTGGGGGCAAAGCCGGTTTTATTGGAGAGTTCCGGGTCGAATTCACCACCGGTCAAGTCGGCAAAGTTTTCACCGGTAAGTGATCCCGCCATATTTTCCGCCAGGGCCAGATCATCCATGATATAGGTTGAGTAGAAAAAACCTGCCATTTTTCCCTGCATGTAATAATCCCTGGCTCGCCAGGTCTGGGGTCCCGGGGGATTGTACTTGGCGATTTCGGCATAGAACTCAATCGCCTCTTTCATCTGCGGAGTATTGAATGTCAGGTTACCGTTTTTATCAAAGAGCGAGGCCTTGTTGTAGAGGGCGAACTGGGTAAAGCACTGTTCCGTATAGGCTTCCGCCTTGGTTCCCACCAGGATGCCGTACTGGTTCTTGTCCGGCTGGTAGAAATATTTTGCCGCTTTTTCAATTGCATCCCAGGTAGTAGGCGGCTCCAGGCCGGCCTCTTTAAACCAGTCGCTACGGTACCAGATGCCCTGGATCCAGCCGTGATAGGGTGTGGCATAGTATTTACCAGGGGAGCTTTCCAGCAGTTTAAGGGTACCGGCGTAATACTCATTTTTACCCACTGAGTTGATTATCCCTGTAGCGACGTCCACATTCAGTATACCTTCGGCGCCGAATGCCAGAGCATTATCGGAGCTGAACTCGGCTAAAGCGGGCATCCTGCCGGCTGCCGAAGCGGATGCCACCTGCTTGGGCATGTCATTCTCATCCACCGGCACAACCACTACCTCGATATCCGGGTTGGTGGCGTGGAAGGTATCGGCCAGAAGCTGAATGGTGGACATTCGTTCGGATTGTGTTTGCGTGGTCCAGAACTCGATCTTCACCGGTTCTTTCGCTGCCTCTTCTTTTGGTTTACAGCTAATACTAAGCAACATTAGAGCTGCAAGTGCAACAAGAAGAGATAGAATCAGACCTGTTTTTTTCATCTTAAACCTCCTTAAGGTTTTTTATTTTTTACCAGGAACATCCTGGTATTATTATCTCGTTGATCCCCTGATAACTAATTTGGGGCTGATCCAGATTTCCTCCTCCAATGGACTGGTCAATTTGCCGGAGAGGCGGTCGATAAGATAGGAGACTGCCATTCTTGCCTTGACCCGTACAAACTGGTCCATGGTGGTGAGGGCGAAAACGGAAGCCATCTCCAGGTCATCAAAACCGACAATTCCAATATCTCCAGGCACTGTTATCCCTTTTTCCCGGAAGTACTGATAACCGCCAAAGGCCAGGCTGTCACTGGCATAAAAAATAGCATCAGGGCAGCAGCCGTTGAAAAGTTCTCTGGTTGCCAGATAGCCCCCTTTCGTGCTTAAAAAAGAAAAAGCGGTGCAGTTTTCATCAAAGGGCAATCCGCCCTTTTCAATGGCATTTTTATAGCCGTGAAAACGATCAATCAGGTGGGCATCTTCAGGTTCCCAACCGACAAAGGCGATATTCTTATACTCTTTGTCTATGAGGAAATTAATTGCATCAAAAACGCCCTGATAGTTGTTGGTGCTGATCGATTTTTCCCCCTGACATCTATTCTGCAGCAGAACCACCGGTATATCCTGGGAGCGAAAAAAATCGAGGCTTTCCCGGTCAAGGTCTGCTGAAAAAACTATCAGGCCATCGAATTTCTTCTTGTAGCCCAGTTTTTTGCGGAAGAATTTGTGAATCTCTTTCTTGGTATTCATATTGAAGATGAGCAGGTCATAGGGTGTTTCCTTGAGCTCTTCTTCAATTTCCAGCACCAATTTCCCGATCAATGGAATTCGTATATCCGACACGGCCAGACCGAGTATGTTACTTCTCCTGCGCCTTTTGCCGGCAGGGGAGTAATTGAGTTCGGCCATTGCGGTGAAGATGCTTTCCCTGGTTAAAGGTTTTACCAAATCAGGATGATTTAATACCCGTGAGACAGTACTGGCACTAACTCCAGCCTTCCGGGCGACTTCATTTATAGATACCATAACTTTTTACCCAATTCGCAACAATATTATGTTAGAAATGACATAGTGTCAAGTAAATTCATGAAATAAAGCAAAATATTTTTAGATATTTTCATAAATATGCTATGATTTTTCATTTTGTGTGAAAAAGAGAGAAAAACTCATAGATAGGGCGCTGATTAAAGGTTGCTTTTTCTTAATAGCTGGTCTCTAAGAGAGGAATCCGCGGCCAGGGTTTCGATCATCTGCGGCCATTTACCGGCGAAATCAAAAAAAGCTCCGGCTTTATCACTATGCTTCCTGGCTCTATACAGCAATTCTTCCGGCGTGGGAAAGAAGGATTCATCAACATTGGCGGGCCTTGTATCCTGCAGGGCGCAGAGGGCCAGCTCCTCAAGTCCCGGTTTTAGGAATTCTCCGGGGTAGACACCCAGGTCCCCTGTGCGCACCGGGGTAATTCCGGATCTATTATGAGAAAGGGTGATCTTTTCTTTCTGGTAGATAAAACGGATAACATCCTGCTGCAATTTTGCCAGTACTGTGGTATTAAACGGATCTTCCGGGCCGGCCTCGGGCGGCAGATGGGTAATCCTGAGCTTCCGGTCAAAGAACCAGTTGAATCCAAGCAGACGTGAATTTATCAGGTAGTCAATATCCTCACCCCTGGTGATATTGGGATCATGAGGCACTGAGGTGTATAATCTACGGCTGAAAACCATATTCCCCCCCAGGGCAATCGGGGTCTCTACGATCCTTTCCGGTGTGGAAAGCAGATGGCTGAAGGCATCATTCATCAAGGCCGCTTTACTGAAAAAGATATTTGGAGAGCTGCGCGGATTACCGGTTTCACGGATCTTATAATCCCCATCATTGTTAAGATAAATTCCTGATTTACCATCGATCCTTTTGCCCTTAAAATCGGAACCTACCAGTTCAACAGCAGTATCAATAAAATCTTCAGGGACAGTTTCATCATCATCTATGGCAACGATCAGATCAGAATCCAATAATAGAGCGCCGATGAGCTGGCAATTGCGGATATTGGGATAACTGTTTAAACTCAGCAGTCCACCCCCTACACCCCGGCTCTCAAGAATCCTTTGAGCAGACTCAAGCTCCTTCATACCGAATTGAATAACCGGGAAGGCTTTGCGGAACGGCGCGATGATTCTTGCTACTACCTTATCTACCCGGTCAGCTATCTGCGGGTTCACCGGTGCGGTTATAATAAGTACCTGGAAATCTTTACCTTTTAATGCACACAGGCTTTCAAGACAGCGGGGCAGGGTTCCCTGCTGATCCAAAGGTGTGGGGTGATCAAAGATAGCATCTTCAGGGCTGCCTTTTTCGCCGTATTTACGCGTCCAATATGTCGGTATGGTGATAGTTGTTTTCAGCATGTTCTTTTCCTGTTTCTCCCGGTGAACCAGTGTTCCATATAATCAATAGTGATTTCAGATAAATCCTTGATTACCTTATCAGCGCCATTTCTCTTCAGCTCATCTTCATTGTCTTCTCTGGCAATCCCTAAAACAAGGCCGAACTTTCCTTTAGCCGCCGCCTGTACTCCGGAAACTGCATCCTCAACTATTATTACCTTGTCATAATCGACACAGAGATTATCACAGGCAGTTGTAAAAAGGGAGAAAACAGAGCTTCCCTGAGTAAAATGAAAAATAATGCATCCGGGTAATGAATACCAGGAGCAGCTTTTTTGAATCAGGTTTTATTCTCCAGACTTACCTTGGAGCGGTACTGTTCCACTTCCCAGTCCAGTATAAAATCGATCTGTTCTTTCGGGAGAAACCGGACCCCTCCGAAGCTTTCGGCATATACTGCGATTTTTACAGCATCGAGAAAGAGGCTCCGGGCTGCTTCACCGCTTTTGGGGTTGTTCCCAACGGCGAAAAAGCCGAGTCCCTTAACAGCGATAATCTTCGGCTTTTTCCCGGTCTTTCGGGAGTGTTGTTCCATGGCTTCACCGAGTTTTTCCGGCTTGTCCTGGAAAAAGAGGGGAGCATGGCCGGAATAGATGATATGGTCCGGTGTAAATGCCGAGGAGATGGGATAAAAAGCACGTTCCGACGTGAGGAAGGCAAGGACCTCCCTGTTCGATTCGAAGAGAATGTTTTCCATGGGGACATTGAACCGGAGTACGATCTGTTCCTTAAGAGAGGCAGTAGTATCCGACTCCGCCTCCCCTCCGGAAAAATCGGGTTTTCTTGTTATGTTGTGTTCGAATGTATCGGTCACCCCGGTGTAGATCGTTTTGATATCACCGACGGTTTCGGCCATCACGAAGATCCCGTGATTCTGGAGAAGAATAATCTCAGGTGATCTTCCGTTCCTCTGCTGAAATTGTTCGAGTTCCCGGCGGACGGCAGCGGCCAGGATGTAACCCGGATTAACCGTGGGTATCCACAGGATCCGGCCGGGAAAAAGGTTGTCTGCAGCCTCTTTTCCTTCCTGGGAGCAGGTAAGACCGTTTATCATGGGGGGATGGGCGTGAACGACGAATGACTGGGGCAGCAGGGCGTGAAGCAGGGCTTCAACACTGGGCCGCTTCTCTTCTCCTTCACACCTGGCATTCATCAGGTCCCGGAGGGCCTGCTTTTCCCGCTCATCCCGGTCTTCCGGGTATTCGGTACTCCATATCCGGTCCAGTTTTTTCCTATCCATCGCGGCAAAGCCCTTCTCCCCGATGTCTCCCAGGGCAAAACCGGATGCTTTCACATAAAGAGTATCATGTGTTTTCAAGGAGGTGTTGCCCCCTCCAACCAGGACAAATTCAGGGTTACTGCCGTAATATCTTGATATTGCTACGAGATCGCCCAGGCTCATATCTTCTCCTTTTCATGAACGGCTTTTCAGCACTTTTTCTTCATATTCACCGACTGCGTCGATCCATGAGGCTCCGGGAACAACACCTTCTTTCATGCAATAATAGTTCCATACCGGAACAAAGGGAAGGGTCTTGAACTCCTCCATGAGGGCCAGCCGGTTACCCGTGTTACCCTTGTCCTCTTCTGCAACAAGGAGGTCCGTCGGTTCCAGGAGGGAGAAGAGGAGCGCCTTCTGGGTGGCCCGCGTACCTGTCACCCAGGCGGTAAGCCTGTTGATACTGGCGTCAAAAAAATCCAGGGCAATAGAAATATAGTGAAACGCGTCGGCACGTTTGATCTCACGGGCGATAGCGCGGGTGGCATCGTCGAAGAGGACCACGTGATCGGAATCCCACCGCATGGGCCGTGAAACATGGAGAAGAAGCCTGTTGCAGAAGGGGAGCAGGGCGGAGAGTTTATCCGAGAGGTCTTCCGTCGGGTGATAGTGGCCGGCATCCATTGTCAGAATGACACTCCTGGTAAGGGCGTACCCGAGGTAGAATTCGTGGGACCCAACTACATAAGCCTCGGAGGCAAGACCGAACAGTTTGCTCTCTACAGCATCCAGGGTACAGTCAGGGTCCAGCTTTTTTTCGAAAGCCCTGTCCAGCGCTTCCTGAAGGATCATCCTGTGGCCGTAACGGTCGGCAGGATAGTCCTTACTTCCGTCAGGGAGCCACAGGTTGTTGATACAGGTTGTTCCCAGTTCTTTTCCCATGACACAGGCGATTTCCCTGCAGCGTATGGTGTGGCGGATCCAGAAATCACGGATCGCCTTATCTTTACTGGAAAGGGTAAACCCCGACACAGCTTTTGGATGGGAAAAATACGTGGGGTTGAAGTCGAGGCCCAGGTTCAGTTCTTTTGCCCAGTCTATCCACCTTGAAAAGTGACCAGGTTCTATTTCATCCCGGTCAACGGTTTTGCCTCCGGTTTCCAGGTACATGGCATGAAGGTTGAACCGCTTTTTCCCGGGAATCATGGTTATCGCGGTTTCAAAATCCCGGCGCAGTTCATCTCCATTCCGGGCCCTTCCGGGGTAATTACCGGTTGCCAGGATACCTCCGCCGGTTATGCCGCTTTCACCCTCAAATCCCGCACAGTCGTCTCCCTGCCAGCAATGGATGGAGACAGGGATATCCTTCAGTTTCTCTATTGCCTGACAGGTGTCGACGCCGAAGGCCGAGTACATTTCTTTCGCCTTTACGTATTCATCATTGATCTGTTCTTCTGATAACGCCGGATACATATGGGCCCCCTTTTGAAAAAAGTATATCACAGTATGGACCCGCAAATCTTGACAATGAAGGCGTAAAATAACACTATTCATGCGAGGTCTTATGACTGAGCCTTTGTATTATTCCCATTCCGGGCAGACGGAGTTTCATGCGGCAGTCCTGGAAATACGGCCCGGAAAGAATGGGTGTTCTGTGATCCTGGATAAAACCTGTTTCTATCCCGAAGGGGGAGGTCAGCCTTCGGATATTGGAACGATACACGGTCTGCCGGTACAGGATGTAAAAAAGGAGAATGGACATATCCTGCACGTTATTAAAGGTGATAAAGGGGACCTTCCTTTTGCTGAAGGTGATACCGTAACCGGAGTGATAGATCCGGACCATCGCAGGGATTACATGGAGCAGCATACCGGGCAGCATCTCGTATCAGCCGCACTTCTGAAAGAAGTCTCTCTGGGTACGGTATCTGTCCACCACGGTAAAGAATATGTAACCATCGATGTGGACCGGGAGGTAGTCTCCAGGGAAGAGATTATCAGGGTCGAAGATGCGGCAAACCGGGTCATCCGGGAAAATCATCCCGTGGAGATCCGATGGGTGGATGAAGCGGAAGCAGGCTCCTTTAACTTAAGGCGACAGCCGAAAAAGGGGGGCAGACTTCGTCTGGTATTGATCGGGGGATATGATGCCGCCGCCTGCGGCGGACTTCACACCGGTTTCACCGGAGAGGTCGGCCTGGTCAAATGGACCGGGATGGAAAAAATCCGCGGCTGTCAGCGCCTCTACTGGAAAATAGGCCGGCGGGCGTACCTGGACTACAGGGAAAAGACCGATGTGATCAATACACTGAACATTCTCTTTTCATCGAAGCTAAAGGAGCTGTCGGACCGTGCAGGAAAAGCGTTGGCAGAGCAGAAGCGGCTTCTGAAGGAAATAACGAGGATTCAGAACGAACGTTCCCGGATGCTGGCTGAATCGCTCTTCGGCCGGAGCCGGGAGGAGATGGGGAAACGGGTCGTCACATATCAGTTTGAAGGGGAAGACGCCGGATTTATCAGAAAAACCCTGGATGCCCTTATCTCCCGGGGCCGCACCGTGGTGTGTTTTGTAAATGTGATGATGGACGGGAGTTTTACCTGGTTCATCGGGTGTTCCGAAGATGAAGAAATCCGGTTTAACGATTTCCGGTCGGAAATTCTGCCCCTGATAGGCGGTAAGGGAGGCGGGAAACCTCCTCTCTGGCAGGGAGTGGGCCGCAACCCCGGGACAATCGGGATATTTCTTAACACGTTTTCTTCCTTCTGTCATAAGGGCCGATAAAAAAGGTATCCCCTTTCAGAATATCCTTCGAAAGCCACCTCCTTTTAAAAAAAAACTTGACATGTGAAAAATTCCATTTAATAATGCATATGTGCTGATGATCAGCAATTCAGAACAGTTGTAAGGCGGAGGGAATACAACCATGAAAGACAACGTAATGCGTAAAACCTTGAGCGAGGGAAAGGTTGTTATCGGCACAATGCTCCAGGAACTCAGGTCGCCGGCAATCCCCCTTGTTCTGTCTGATATAGGGTTCGACTTCTTGTTTATCGATATGGAACATGGGGCCCATACTATGGAAACCGCAGCCGATTTAATTAAAATAACCAGGCTTTCGGGAATGACCCCCTTGGTACGCGTCCCTGACCTGCAGTATCACTTTATTGCCAGGTGTCTTGATGCCGGCGCCCAGGGAATCATGGTACCCCGGGTGGAAACAAGAGAACAGGTGGAAAGGATCATTTCCTATTCGAAATACCCGCCGTCAGGTGAAAGAGGATGTTCAATTAATAAAGGGCACAACGACTACAAGTCCGAAGGATTAGTCCCGTTTATTGAAAAAGCGAACAGGGAAAACCTGGTTATTCTTCAAATCGAACGGGAAAGGGCGATTAAGAACCTCGATGAGCTGCTTTCCGTTGAAGGTGTCGATATAGCAATACTTGGACCGAACGACCTGGCGGCATCATATGGAGTCCCAAACGATTTAAGCAGTCCAATCTTAAGTGACGCGTTCCAGAAGGTAGTCGATACGGGAAAGAAGTACGGCGTACACACAGGCATGCATATCGGAGATGCTGACAAATTAAAAGAATGGATGCGTAAAGGGATGAATGTCATAACTTTTAATACGGATTTGGGATTCATAAAAACCGCGGCAACTGCGGGCCTTATGAAATTAAAGGGGTAAGGGGGGGATAGTGAAAACGCTGATAAAAAACGGCTTAATCGTTACGAAAGACCCGAAAAACACCATTTTACGCAATGGGTTTGTGTATATCGAAGATAACATAATAAAAACGGTAGCCGGTGCGGCTGAAACCGACCTTGCCCCGTACTCCCGGGATGCCAGGATAATCGATGCTTCCGGAAAAATTGTCTGTCCCGGGTTTATCAGTCTCCACAGCCATTTGTACAGTGCGGTGGTAAGGAGCATCCCCTTTTCCGGTTTTGATGATGCGGATTTTTCGTTTATCTCCTGGATGGAACGTTTCTGGTATCCCATGCTGGAGGACAAGGTAACCCAGTCCCAGATGTATATCGGGTCGCTTGCGAATATGCTCGGCAACATACGAAGCGGCATTACAACCACGACGGATACGGCGGAGGGTTCGTATGCAATACCCGGGGCCTTAGGCCAGGTGTACAGGGCGGCAAAGGAGTCGGGATTACGAAGCATCCTCTCTTTTGAAACCACCGGGAGAATCAGCCGTGAGAATCAGCAATTAGGACTCCGGGAAAATCTGGATTTCATAAAAAAGATCAATCCCGAAAAAGGCAGGATAAGAGCAAGGATAGGATTACACACTACCTTTTCATGCCCCACGGAACTTTTAATCCAGGCAAGAGAGGAGGCTGATATGCTGGGCTGCGGTATCATGATGCACATGGCCGATGACAGGTGGCACAACTTTGATGCCACCAGGAGATACGGCAAAAGACCTGCCCGGTACTTACGGGACATCGGGTTCCTCGGTCCCGACGTTATCCTCTTTCATTGTTC
>JAJSAL010000157.1 GCA_024274705.1 Spirochaetota bacterium | reverse complement strand
TCCCGGGCGCTGAATAAAAATCTGAAAATCGCCATGGCGCTCCACGAAGCCCTGGACATGTACGGCATCAGCTACGTTATCGACCCGACCACCCCGTACATCGAGTTTTCCGAAGACACACTGGCTATCGATTTCCTGCAGTTTCCGAAGCAGACCCTGGAATTTCTCGCAGGCGACTGCGACGATCTGTCGATCCTCTACTCATCCCTTCTGGA
This sequence comes from Spirochaetota bacterium, assembly GCA_024274705.1. Classification (GTDB taxonomy): domain Bacteria; phylum Spirochaetota; class Spirochaetia; order SPDA01; family JAJSAL01; genus JAJSAL01. The sequence goes on along the minus strand of JAJSAL010000157.1, from coordinate 3,015 downwards.
AGCCGCAGGCATCGAGACTGCCTTTGTAACCACTCCAGGACATATCTCTGTGGCTCTTAACCTGGAAATGTACCCTGATGATGCTCGAAAATCCTTTCTCTACCCGGACGAGCTCATCTTCCGGGAAGGCAAGACATGGCTTCCCGTGGAGATTACCGTCCGGGGAGGCGGGTTCATGAAAGCCTGGCAGGCCGGGGCCAAGGAATGGCGGGAAAACGAACCGAAGGATCTCGCCGGCTTTTTCCCCATGCACGAAGCCTGGACACTCTAGGAGCCCGTCGGATTTCCCGGAACGGTGAACATCACCCTGCCTGACCGGGACGATATCAAAGAAGCTTTTACCGCAGAATCCGAACGGTTCATAGGCAGGGAGATATCTCCCCAGCTTTCCCGGCTCCAGAACGACATCGCGTCCAACCAGGGGGACCGCAGAACCGTGAACAAGCTGGGAGTGCTCTACGCCCGGTACGGGCTGGACAGCAAGGCTATGGAACAGTTCAAAAAGGTTCTCTCCCGGGAGGAATACCTCCCTGCCCTGCTGAATACCGGGAACCTCTACTATCTCCAGGAGAGTCTGAATGAAGCCAGAAAGTATTATTTACGGGCCGAAGCCCTGTCGCCGGATAATCCGAAGGTACTGTTGGCAGTGGCCAGGGTAGACCACGAACTGGAAAACTACGGCACTGCACGGGCTGCTTACAGTAAACTGAAGGATATCAATCCTGATCTGGCCTCCCGCTTCGCCTACCTGGACTTACGGGGGAATGAGGCAAGCAGGGCAGCAGATGTATCCCAGGTAAAAGGAGTTGTGTTATGGGAAGAAGAATAACAATTAGTATCGTCTCGCTTATCGCAGTCTCGTTATCCCTGGGTATCCTTTTCCTGGGATGCGGTCCTATGGACTTAAGGGCACTGGTGGAGCAGCGGGTGCTGGGAGAGGGGGAAGGGGGGGTCAATAACCCTCCCGTAATTGATGCCGGGACTTATCCTGCATATGTTCCAAACGGGGCGGCTCTTTCCGGGACTGTGGAAGACCCGGACGGAGAGGTTCTTACCCTTACCTGGTCGGAAGTTACCACCTATGGCGTCGTCTTCGGAGATGCCGAAGCCGGCGATTCTACAATTTCATACACCGGCTGGAGTGGCGGCGAAGTCGTGATAGAGGTAACTTTAAAACTAACTGCCTCTGACGGAACCGAAGAGGTGAGCGCCGAAGTGACCATCCAGATGTACAATACTGATTTTGCCTATGTAACACCTACAGGAGGTGGAGACGGGTCGGCTCCAGACAACACGCTGTCGGAAATAAACGCTGCTATCACGTATGCGAGTGTTAACGCTAAAACCGCAGTTGCTATTGCTGCTGGAACTTATAGCGGCGACTCAGCCTCTGGCGCTCTCATTACTCTTGTCGAAGGCATATCCCTCTTCGGAGGGTATTCATTGAATCCCTGGTCCAGGGATCCCTCTGTGAATACAACCAGCATTGTTGACAATTCAGCTACGGGAGGCAGAGTAATTGAATCTCCTGGTGGTATTACGATGGACACAATTGTAGACGGTTTTACCCTGCAAGCTACAACCGGTGGAGCCGCGTCATACTCCTTCGGAGTAGATATCAAAAGCAATTCAAATCCCATCATCCGGAACAATACTATAAATGGTGGCATAAGTGCTTCTAACAGTTTCGGTATATACATCGAAAGCTCCTCCCCAATCATTCAGGGTAACATCATCAATGGAGGAGGAACCGTAACGGCAGGTCCAAGTTCATATGGCATTTACTCACAAAACAGTTCAGCGATTATCGAAGGAAATGAAATAGATGGCGGGACCGGAGGAGGTTACTCTTACGGTATATATGTTAATAATGGATCACCGGAAATCAGGAACAACACAATAGCTGGTGGGAGTGGGCTTACAACAGCATACGGTATCTTATGTTACGCCGCGTCTCCCAGCACTCCTGCATCACCGAATATTCGAAACAACACGATAGACGGCGGAAGCGGATCTGCAGCCAATTATGGAATCAATTTAGCTGATGAGTCTCATCCCCGGATTGAGAACAATATTATCTTTTGTTCGGCAAACGGATGGGGAATCGAAGAGGCTGTGGCTACAGGCACTCCTACTACCGTTGATAATAACGATGTGTTCGGCTGCGCCAATGGTTTATATTTGGACATAGACACACCCTCGTACAACCCAAAAGACACTGTTGTAAGTGGTAATTTTTCACAAGGAGCCTCTTATCCAATGACTAATCCTGTAGGAACAGGAAATGTATCCGCAGATCCTTTTTTCCAGGATGGTCTTCATCTTGGACCGGGGACACAAGCCTCTATTTTAACGGGCGGTATCGACGGGGCTGCAAACGGTTGGGGCTTCAACACAGACAAGGACGGGAATCCGCGAACAGGAAACGGCACAACCGGCTGGTCCATGGGGGCCTACGAATTCGACCCCTGATCCTGAATTGCTGTTCATTAGTCGCCGAAGCGCCCTTAACACAACTTCTTTCGCCTTGGGGAAAAGTATTTCGTTCAGCGCCCGGTCAAGGAATGCCGGATCGTTTACCTCCATGGCAATCTCTGTGATCTCTGCCAGCATAGTTTACCCAATTCAAAGTACTTTTTCAAATGTTCCCGCACCTTCTCCTCGCAAGCTATATCTTTCATGATCCACAGTGCTATCCGTATCATGGGGATTTTCTATAACATTCATCCTATATCTTACAGCAGGAGAAAAAGGGTTCTTGCTGCAGTAGAGGGGAGCCAGAGTGTTCACAACCGGCTACAGCACTCATATAACTATTCTTCAAAAAGACCTAACTTCACCATTTTCTTAAGAGTCTCATATACATCTACCCGGGATCCCTCTTTTCGTATACCGATAGCGATTATATAGACGATAATTTCTCTTTTTCTTATTTCATAGATGATCCTATACCGTCCGGCAGCTTGAATACTACGATATTTCGCGAGTATTCCGGTCAATTGCTTTCCTCGCTTC
>JAJSAL010000016.1 GCA_024274705.1 Spirochaetota bacterium | reverse complement strand
ATCTCCTCCACCTCATCGGGATCATCTATCAGGCAGAGCGTTTTTCCGGTGTGACCTTTTTGTCCGCCGGGTTTTCTTTTCCCGTTGACCTTTTTCTTCTCTTTGCGATTCGGGTCACTTGAGGGTGGCTTGCTGCTATTTCTGCTATTGAGAGAATTTCTGTCGGCAAAAATCTTTACAAGTATGATCAATAATTTGAAAACACTCCTGAATGCCGGTGAAATATCCTTCTCATTTTCAAGAAGGCTGGTTGCCTCCCCGATTGTCGCGTCAACATCAATTTGTTGGGTTTTCACGATTGCTGCACGCCTGATGTGAGCATGTGATTCAGGGAGCTTAAGGGGTAGAGCCAAACAGATTTGATCGGTGCTTTCGGGTTGCCGGTTCTATGGTTACGAGTGCGTCCGGTTGTTTCTCCCGCCTTCACCCAATTCGCGGCTTTGTAGCACGTACCCTGGAATCGAGTATTCTCGACGTAGGTTTCCAGCAGAGCAATAGGATGCCCATATTTGTCCTGCCAATCCGCTGAAACACGTCGACTGATTTTCGCTAACAGATGGCTTGCTAAATGCGGGACCGTTACTTCAGGTAAAATCAAGAATCGCATGTTGTTGGCAATACGGGAAAGTCCTTTCTTGCGGTCCGCTTCATCCCATCCAATATAGTGATCTCTACATGCAACACTCCATGCGGGCGCGCCAAACAGCAAACACCCGAGCAAGCGGTCCTGGCAATCATATACAAGATATCGAAGATTTTCGCCAGCAGGACCACTGTACCCAAGATAGTGAAAGTGAGTTAAAAGAGATCTGAAAAGCCGGACTTCAGCCTGCGTCTCGACCTGTTTAATCTGAATAGGCCGAATTACTGACAACCTCTCGCTAATCGGATGATATTCCGGTTTCTCATGCTTGGCCCGATACCGATACGCATTGTTTGCAGATCGGACCGGGGCAGGAAGATCGATAAGGTTCTCTTTGTCCAGCGTTCGAAGCATTGCCCTGGCGGCTATGTCTTTCGGCCTTCCCGCATCATTCTTCCAGTCCCATAAATGGCAGAGTTCCTGAGAAATGCGAGTACGGTGTCAATTTGGATGAGATGCAATGATTGACTGAATTGTTTTGATATCTGTGCCTGTTACTGTCCGTCCCTGGACTCTTCGACCCACTTCCATGAATCGGACTGTAGCATATCATTTCGTGGGAGTCCAGAGGTTCATGCAACTTTTTTCCGGATTGAGGTGAATAGTTACTAAGAAATTAGATAAAGGACAGTTCTTTATCAGAGCAGGAGATCGTCCGCAAACAATAGGATTTATTAGTTCAGGCATTTTACGACTTTATTACTTAAATGATAAAGGCGGTGAATTTACGAAGTCGTTTTGTGTTGAAAATGAAATGGTTTCAGCGTACAGCGCCTTGTTATTGAGAGAACAATCACGGCTTTTTATAGAAGCGCTTGAGGATTCATCCCTGCTTGTAGCTCCTTACGAATCTTACAAAAGAATTTCCTCTGAGCATATTTGTTGGCAACTAATAAATCAAAAACTGGCTGAAACACTTTTCATTAAAAAAGAAAAACGTGAGAGCGAGCTACTTCTGGATGATGCAAAAAAAAGGTATTTAAAGTTTCCCGACGACTATCCAGGATTAGAGGGAAAAGTTAAACAGCATTATATTGCTTCGTATTTAGATATCACACCTGTCTCTTTAAGCCGGATTCGCTCACAATTAAAGAGAACTTAACCTATGTTAATGAATTTGAGAAAAGTTTATTCTACATTGTGAGTAACTTTTTAAACTTTAACTTGGGGGGTTACTCATGAAAACAACAAATAATAGTGTATTGATTACAGGCGGTAGTTCTGGCATTGGGTTTGCATTAGCCAAGAAATTGTTAAGTGAAAATAATTCAGTTATAACAATATGCGCCAGCAATGCTGCTTGATGATGGGTAAAATAGTGGCGACGCCTGAGCAGATCTCGAGTTGCTCTCACTTTGCGGAGATAGACATATACCATGGAGAACATCCCTCCACGCATCATGGTTGCGATTTTAAATGAATCAATTTTATCATTCTTGGTTTTTCCTCCATGATTACCGTTATTATCGATAATACAGATGAACATTTTCCTTGCATGTAAATCGATACCGGCGTAGAATTGATATTGAGAATTGAAAAATCTCATTAGGCTTCCTCCTGTGGAAAATTGGTTTGCGGTTAGTATACCGCATCCTGGAGGGGGATTAATGAGTATCCAATCAATGCACTTGACCAAAAGGGGCGCTGTTTTTCTGGGCTGTGGGAATTGTGGTGTTTACGTTGCACATTGAACATCCCCTCTTCCTTTTGGCAAGTAACTTCAATCGTTAACGCACAAGCCGCCTTTGAACAACAATTTTCAAGAAGGAGATGGAAATGTACATGCTGTTTTTCATTTGGTTGTTGATTACCATTCCGGCTGGAATTCTGCATTTTCGGTCAGTTGAATACGAAAAGCTGGAAAAGAAACACGAAAAAGAGAAAGCTGCGAGAATCAACAAACTTTACGGTGCAGTTTCAGCAGATATAGAGATGTTGTTCCTGATTGGATTATGGGTTCTCCCTCAACCAAGATTTAGAATTCCGGTATTCTCAAATTGGTTCTTTGAGATTCCTATTATTCACTTTAAGATTCCCTACTTGCATTTGATAGTATCTTTACCCTTTGTCCTAATTGGCGGATGGCTTATCATAAGCGCTTACCGTCTAATGGGCAAGGAGCTAAGTGCAGAACATAAGAAGCCGGAAAGGATTATAACAGAAGGTGTCTTTTCTATTGTCAGGCATCCACAGAATTTGGGTGGAGCAATATTACACATAGGAATGTGTATTGTCCTCTCTGCCTGGTATGCTTCGCTTCTCACTCCGGTTTTCCTGATATTTGACTACCTGGTTGCAAGAAAAGAAGAAAGAGAATTATTAAGATTCTTTGGTAAAGAATATGAAGGATACAAGAGGAAGGTTCCGATGTTTGTTCCAAGATTTGGAAAATAGGTTGACCTTGAAACTATCTTTAAAGTCGAGGAAAAAGCCGCCTAACAATTCGAGATCACATCGGCGTCTAACATGTTTTTAGAGCTGACTTCGAGCTTGATACCGGTAACAAGAGCTCTGACCGGATAAAGTGTCACTACCCTTTTTCCCGGCGAAACAGCTTAAAAAGGAGAAAGTTATGAGTGAAATGAGAAAATGTGAAAGTTGCAGTATGCCAATTGATAGCGGCATATATTGTCACTATTGTGTTGATGAAAATGGAAATCTCCAGTCGTTTGAGGAACGTTTTGAAAAGATGGTGCAATGGTCACTAAAAGAGGAGCCAAATATGTCTCGTGAAGAAGCAGAGAAGAGAACGCGGGCATATATGCGAACTTTGCCGGCCTGGAAGGATCATCCAAATGTGGTAGCCGATTAGGATAGTAAGCATGGTTGCCGGTTGCTCAGGAAAACCTTTAGCTGAAAAACTCGGGATAAAAGAGAAACACAGGGTGTATACAAAAAATGCACCGGAAAAGTATAGAAATATCCTTGGGCCTGTCCCGGGAGGGGTCGTGTTTATCAAGCGGCTTTCAAATGAAATGGACATGATTCATTTGTTCGGCACATCCCGTACAGAACTAAAGATACTTCTCGAAAGGTATAGTAAAAAAATGAAACAAAATGGAATGATATGGGTTTCCTGGCCAAAAAAGGCATTAAATGTTTCAACGGACATAACTGAAGATGGTATGCGAAAAATTGCATTGTCATTAGGATTGATTGATATTAAAGTGTGCGCAGTCGATGAAGTATGGTCCGGATTGAAACTTGTAATCAGAAAAGTGAATAGAGCATAAACGCCTGGCCAAGGACATTACACAGCCTGAAAGCATAAGACATTAATAGGGGATATAAGGATTACTGTTCCGGTATAAAGAGTCCCCTGATAGTTTCAAATTCTTGAGAAAAACCTATAATAGCATTACAATAAAGGAAGGGGGTTTCTATGCCCGGAAGTAAAACGTTCTGGTTTATTTCAGGTTTTGTTCTTGTTTCATTGTTCAGCCTTACCGCGGAAGGAGATCAGGAAGGGTTGCAGGAATCTCAACAAAAGGAAGCCTCCCGGTACCAGGAAGCAATTGGGGAATACCGGAAGGAGAGGGAGATGATGGTAGATGATCAGATAGAGCGGAGAGGTGTAAAGGATCCACTGGTTCTCGAAGCGATGAACTCTGTTCCGAGACACCTCTTTGTACCGGCAAATCAGCAGAAAAAAGCGTATAACGATTATCCTCTGCCTATCGGTTACGGTCAGACCATTTCCCAGCCCTATATCGTTGCATATATGACGGAGCTTCTCCGGATGAAGCCTGGTGACAAGATCCTGGAAATCGGAACCGGAAGCGGATACCAGGCGGCGGTACTGGCTCATATCACGGACCAGGTGTACACGGTGGAAATAATCCGGGAACTGGCGGAACGCACCATGAAACTGGTGGAAGAATTGGGGTACCGGGACCGTGTACATATCAAGGTAGCTGACGGTTACTACGGCTGGGAGGAGTACGCTCCTTACGACGGTATCATCGTTACTGCGGCGGCGGGACATGTTCCCCCTTCTCTTATCGAACAGCTCAAACCAGGGGGCAGGATCGTCATTCCCGTGGGCGCTGTGTACCAGGTGCAGACTCTCATGGTTATCACCAAAACCGAAGAAGGAGAAATCAAAACCCGAAGTATGCTGCCGGTACGGTTCGTTCCCATGACCGGCCATATGCAGGAATAAGATCCTGTGAGTGCTACTTCCCTGGAATCAGAAGCCGGTGTTTTCACGCTGGGTTCTCTCTTTTTTCTTTCTTTTTCGATTATTGGTCTCCAGCTCGGTCTGATGCGTTCCTTAACGTATCAGAAGTACTATCATTTTTTTTATCTTGTCATCAGCATTGCCCTTCTCGGATTCGGTGCCAGCGGAACGTTCCTTTCCTTCCTCTATCCTAAGATAGAGAAGCGGTTCGGTTCCAGTATGACCATTCTGTACGGGCTGTTCAGCGGTTCCATGCTGCTCTGTACCGCTTTGTCCGCCGGTATTCCCCTGGATTTTCAATATCTCCTTTTCAGTGCTGAACAGGTCCTTCTCCTGGCTGCGTATGTCCTGCTGATATTCGTACCGTTTTTTCTTGGCGCGTGCATCATCGGTATCCTTCTTACCCGGTATGGACGAGCGGTTTCGACTGTATACGGTGCGAACCTGTTAGGGAGCGGTGCCGGCGCCGTGAGTTCTTTAGGCCTGATGCGGATCGTCCCTCCCCAGACCCTTCCCGTACACATTGCGCTCTACGCGTTTCTTGCCTTCGGATTGTGGCTGGCAGGCAATTACCGGGAGTATTACCGGGACCGCAAGGCGGTGTTCCTGGTGTGTGCAGCCTTCATTGCAACGGCAGGGAGTATCATTCCTATGATCCGGATCCAGGGAGACCCGGACGATTATAAGCCCCTTGCGTATTTTCTCCGCCTCCAGGCTCAGGGTGATGCGGTTCATGTTGCTTCGGAGTATAGCAGCCGGGGGGTGATCGATGTCTTTTCCTCACCTGTGTTCCATCACACCCTGTTCGCTTCGCCTGGCTCCGTGAGCACTCCCCCGGACCAACTGGCGGTCTTAAGGGACGGGGAGCTTGTGGGGGTCCTCTTCGATACGGACCGGATCCGGGAGACCCGGGTAATGGCGGAAACTCCCCAGTCCGTAGTGTACCGCATGAGTAACCGGCCCCGGGTACTGCTCTTAGGAGATTCCGGGAATACTAATATATGGCTTGCCTGGCAGTATGAGGCCGAACATATTACCCTGGTAAACGGTGATGACAGGATAATACGGTTGATCCGGGAAAGCCTGCCCGCCGGGAGGGATGTCACCTTTGTCAACACCTCTCCCCGCCTGTATCTCGAAGCACATCGTGGAACGGTGGAATTCGACATCATACAGATCGCCGTATCCGAGGGTATGCCCGCTTCCGGATCAGGCCTGGGCTCTCTTTACGAGGATTATCTCCTCACCCGGGAAAGTATTTCAGGGATGATGGATATTCTTTCTCCGGATGGGTTTATCACTATTACCAGGGGCGTACAGACGCCGCCCAGGGACAACATCAAAGTGTTCAACCTGTTCTCCGCTGTTCTGGAAGACCGCGACTTGAACCCGGGGCAGAGACTGCTCCAGGGACGGAATTATCTTGCGGTGTGTACACTCCTTTCAGGTACTCCCCTCCCGGCACCCCTGGTTGACTCCTTTATCCGGGAGTGCCGGGAGATCACCGTGGATCCCGAGTATTATCCGGGTATGAAAGATGAATCTTTGCAGTACACCAATACATTTGAAGGAGAAGGAGACCGGGAGGGCAGCTGGTTCTACAGGGCTGCCCTGGCTGTTACAGGCGGCAGAAGAGAGATATTCGAAAAGGAGTATCTCTTCGATGTGACGGTTCCGGAGGATGATTCTCCCTATTTTCATCACTTTTTCCGCTGGAAGGCTTTGCATAACCTGCGCCGGGCTTATGGGAGATCCTGGTTTCGGCAGGTAGAACTGGGCTATGTTTTCCTCATCATCGTTCTGGCTGTCCTTGTGTGTGTTTCTTTTATCCTGATCCTGGTTCCCCTGGTATCGAAGAAAAACGTAAAAAGCCCTGTTTACAGGAAAAGGGGGGTGGTCTATTTCCTGTGCATAGGACTGGCGTTCATGTTCCTCGAAACAGTGTATATCCAGCGTTTTATTCTTGCCTTAAGTGAACCTGTCTTAAGTACTTCTGCCATCATAACAGCTGTACTGTGCGGTGCCGGCGCAGGAAGCATCTTCCAGGGGAAGATGAAGATGAGGACCCGGGATACACTGATCGCGGCTTTTATCGGGGCGGGACTGATAACCTTGATGCTCATGGTATTCTCCGGTCCCCTTGTGAAAGGGATCTCCCAGGTAAACAGCGTACTCCGTTTTACGGCTGTTATCGGCCTGGTTTCGATCCCCGCATTCTTTATGGGATGGTTTTTCCCTGCAGCTATATCGTTCTACCGAAAGCATAATCCTTCGTTTATCCCTCTTGCCTGGGGAGTAAACGGGTTTGCATCGGTCATCGCATCGCCCCTGGCAGTACTACTGGCTGTTTCAACAGGCTTCAGCCTTGTCATGATCTCCGCTATAGTATTGTACGGGATTGCAGTACTGATGCTGCTGCCCGTTGGAAAGGAAAAGGGAGGAATATCGTGAAAGATAAGAAAATCGGATGGATCGGTACAGGGGTCATGGGAAAAGCCATGTGCGGTCATGTCCTGAAAGCGGGATATCCGGTGACTGTGTACACCAGGACCAGGGAAAAAGCCGGGGATCTCCTTGAACATGGTGCTGTGTGGGCGGACAGTCCGATGGATGTCGCTGCCGGGAGCGATATCATTTTTTCCATAGTGGGATATCCTAAGGATGTGGAAGAAGTTATCCTCGGAGAAAACGGGGTCCTTACGGGTGCCGGAAAGGGTGCTGCTATCGTGGATATGACCACCTCAGAGCCGGGCCTGGCCGGAAAAATTGCTGCAGAGGCGAAGAAGAAGGGTGTATCGACCCTGGATGCGCCTGTTTCCGGCGGTGACGTTGGGGCACGGGAAGCCTGTCTGGCGATTATGGTAGGGGGCAGCAGGAAAGTATACGAAAATATTCTTCCCTTGTTCTCCCTTATGGGAAAGAATATTCGCTACATGGGTGAAGCAGGAGCCGGGCAGCATACGAAAATGGCAAATCAGATTCATATAGCGACCACCATGGTCGGAATGGTGGAAGCCCTCCTCTATGCCCATAGGGCAGGAATCGATTTCAATGAGCTGATAGAAGCCATCGGACAGGGAGCTGCGGGATCGTGGTCTCTCAACAACTACGGTCCGAGGATTGCAAAGGGGGATTTCAACCCCGGTTTTTTTGTGAAGCATTTTGTAAAGGATATGGGTATCGCCCTTAAGGAAGCGGCACAGATGAATCTCAGCCTGCCCGGTTTGGCCCTGGCACACCAGTTCTATATCTCTGCAATAGCTTTAGGCTACGAAAACATGGGAACCCAGTCCCTCTACAGGGTACTTGAAAAAATGAACGGAGGGGAGAAATAAAGGAACCGGACATTTCGTCCGGTTCCCGGCATCTTCCTTTTTACGAAATTAGCGGTGGTAATCGTCCCGGGGCCGACGTTCTCTGGCAAGGTCGACTTTAAGGGAACGTCCGTTGAGTTCTGTGTTGTTGATGGCAGAAATAGCTGCAGCAGCAGTATCTTCCTCGGCCATTTCGACGAAACCGAATCCCTTGGACTGCTCAGTGTACCGGTCTTTAATAATGGTAGCGGTTACAACCGTACCGTACTGAGCGAAAAGATCTTTGAGTTGATCTTCTGTTGTTTGATAACTCATGTTACCAACATAGATTTTCTTAGACATAGTTACTTCCTCTTCTCCAGGCGTTTTGCCTGCTTAGTGTTCGGAGAGCATATCTAGCCGCTGTTCTTGTTTGTAATTTAATCTGCTGTTTATTAATGACTCGTATCCGGGAGTTCACATGAAACATGAGATTAAGGTATTCGGAAGGCTTTTTTGCGAGGAAAAAATCGATCCACGAAACAAGAAGTTTGATCTGACATACTGTCCTTTAAATTCCACTAATATATATAACAATTCTCACGCCATTCGTCAAGAGGAATAAAAAAAAATGACAGTGCCCTTTTTTAGGAAAAAAAACAGGGAAATCCTTTTCCTTTACACCCTTAGAGGAGCTCAGCTACCAGGTCTCCCACTTCACCGGTGGAATATCCCATCCTGCCTGCAGCAAGGCTTTTAATCTTGTTCTCCGTAACGTTCATGACAGCGGATTCTATGGCTTCGGCAGCTTTCCGTTCTCCTAAGGTGTCCAGCATCATGGAGCCCGCGACAATAGATGCGAGGGGGTTGATGATGCCCTGACCGGTGTATTTGGGTGCGGATCCGCCGATCGGTTCGAACATGCTAACACCTTCGGGGTTGATGTTCCCTCCCGCGGCGATTCCCATGCCTCCCTGGGTAATAGCTCCCAGGTCCGTAATGATGTCGCCGAACATGTTCGTGGTAACCAGTACATCGAACCATTCCGGGCTTTTAACCATCCACATGCATGTTGCATCCACGTGATAGTAGTCCCGCTGGATGTCAGGGAACTCTTTTTCCCCGATTTCGTGAAATGCCCGTTCCCAGAGATCGAATACATAGGTAAGGACGTTGGTTTTTCCCACCAGACCCAAGGTGTTATCCCTGCCGGTCCCCCTGGCTTGTTTACCGTGGGTTTTCGCATATTCGAATGCATACCGGAGGCACCGTTCCACCTGGAACCGGTTGTACACCATACTCTGTACTGCCGTTTCATTGGGGGTTCCTTTCATCGATATACCGCCGGTGCCTGTGTAGATACCGCCGGTATTTTCACGGACTACAACATAGTCGATCTCTTTCGGCCCTTTATCTTTAAGGGGTGTTTCCACACCGGGGTAGAGTTTCACCGGACGTAAATTAATATATTGATCCAGAGCGAAACGTAAGGCAAGGAGAATCCCCTTTTCTAAAATGCCCGGTTTTACGTCAGGGTGACCTATAGCTCCAAGGTAGATGGCGTCGAACTGCTTAAGGTCGCCTACTGCCGAGGGAGGAAGAATTTCTCCTGTTTTCAGGTACCTGTCGCCTCCGAAGTCGAATTCGGTCATGTCCAGAGAAAAACCGAACGTATCAGCAGCTGCAAGAAGGGATTTTTTTCCTTCAGCTATTACTTCCGGACCTGTTCCGTCTCCAGGAAGTACGGCGATCTTGTAACTCTTACCCATGGCGAAACTCCTTGACGCACGTCGTGTGAAAGTGCAACTGAAATGTAAAATATGCGGTTCAAAATAGGGTATTTTACCACTTAAGTCAACGCCCCGACTTGGAGATATTGTCTGGATAATCAACCGGTTTTTTCTATCCTGACCATCGTCTATCTTTCGTATTCCCTCTATCCATGCTTTTTCCTTGTGCGAAACCTTCGAACGTGTTTTAAAGGCAAGCATGAATTAAGGTTCTGGATTTTTCTTTCCATTTTCGGTATACTCGTTGCAATATCAGACATTCCCCTGATCCGGGCCGGGACCTCAAGAGTAACCACCTTTTAAGGCACCATTTTCCCCGGAAGGATCCATTTAAGAGCTGTAAGGAGAATAATAATGTCATGCCAGGGGTGTGAAAGCTCAACCATCGAAGAAGCCCGGGACATCGTAAGTGCTGTCGGTTCGACCCGCGACAAGGTTATTCCCCTTCTTCAGGAAATACAAAAACGTCATGGATATCTTCCGGAGGATATGATCGAAGCCGTATCAAAAGAGATCGGCGTTCCATCATCGGAAATCTACGGAGTAGCTACATTTTATTCACAGTTCAGGTCCACTCCCATGGGGGAGCACCTGATCAAGGTGTGCAAAGGGACAGCCTGCCACGTTTCCGGGGCGGAGGTGCTGATTTCCTCCTTAAGCGATGAGCTTAACGTGGGGGAGGGAGCCACCACGGGGGACGGGGTATTTACCCTGGACTCTGTCGCATGTCTAGGGTGCTGTTCCCTGGCTCCGGTGGTCATGATCGATGAAAAAGTGTATGGGAAACTGACGCCTTCGAAAATACGCAAGGTAGTGAAGGGATACTCCAGTGACTGACACGAGAATTATTGTCGGCCTCGGTTCCTGCGGTATCGCAGCCGGTGCAGAAAGTGTACATGAGTACCTTCTGAAAGTGAGTAAAGATTCGGACATTGCCGTGGGTATTACCTCCTGTGTCGGTGTGTGTTTTGCCGAACCCATCGTGGAAGTGGTACAGAGCGGAAATACCGTCCGGTACGGCTACGTGGATGTCGATTTTGCCGGGCGCATTGTAGAAGGAATAAAGGCTGATGCACTGCCAGAGGAAAACCGGATCATGTACGACAGCGGTGTGGAGGCGTACCTCGCCAGACAGGTGAAGATAGCCCTGCAGAACTGTGGGTGTATCGATCCCGAAAGCATAGAGGACTATCTTTCCGCAGATGGGTATAAAGCAATCGAAAAGGTCATCAAGGAGCTTTCACCCCGGGAAGTAATCGATCTTGTCAAAGATTCGGGCTTAAGGGGAAGAGGCGGTGCCGGGTTCCTTACCGGACAGAAATGGCAGTTTCTTGCAGGGGCGGGGGAACAGAAGCGGTATCTGGTGTGCAATGCCGACGAAGGCGATCCCGGTGCGTTCATGGACAGGTCCATTCTGGAAGGGGATCCCCACGGCGTTATCGAAGGGATGCTTATTGCTGCTTATGCAACAGGAGCCCAACACGGTTATATCTACTGCAGGGCGGAATATCCCCTGGCTGTAAAAAGGCTCAACCTGGCAATTGGTGAATGCAAAAAGCGGTCACTCTTAGGAGACAATATTCTCGGCAGGGATATGTCTTTTCACCTCCAGGTGAAAGAGGGCGCCGGGGCGTTCGTATGCGGAGAAGAAACAGCCCTTATAGCATCCATCGAGGGAAAACGGGGTATGCCCAGGCTGCGCCCCCCGTTCCCGGCAGAGGCAGGGATCGATGGATATCCCACGAATATCAACAACGTTGAAACGTATGTGAATGTGCCGAAAATCGTGCTGAAAGGGGCTTCCTGGTACAGCGGATATGCCTACGGTAAGAGCTACGGCACTAAAGTATTCGCCCTGGCAGGGAAGGTAAAGCGCGGAGGTCTTATCGAGGTGCCTATGGGTCTCACCATCCGGGAAATTGTTGAGGAGATCGGCGGGGGAACTCCGACAGGAAGACCTATCAAGGCTGTCCAGATGGGCGGTCCCGCCTGCGGATGTATCCCCTACAGGATGTTCGACACTCCCATAGACTACGATTCCATCAACGCCACCGGGGCCATCATGGGCTCAGGCGGCCTGGTTGTTATGGATGACGAATCCTGCATGATTGATGTTGCCAGGTATTTTCTCGCGTTCACACAGAACGAGTCCTGCGGCAAATGCACCTTCTGCAGAATAGGCACGAAACGGATGCTGGAAATCCTTACCAGGATTTCCGAAGGGAAGGGAAAAGAGAGTGATCTGGACATCCTGGATGAACTCGCTCATCACGTGAGCAAAACTTCCCTCTGCGGACTCGGTCAGCTTGCGCCTAACCCGGTCCTTACCACTATGAAATATTTCCGGAATGAATACGAACAGCACATCAAGGAAGGTGTGTGCGCAGCCGGGGTGTGTAAGGCTCTCATTACCATACGGATTTCTGAGGAGAAATGTACAGGGTGTACTGCATGTGTCCGGGTGTGTCCGGTGGATGCCATATCCGGGGAACGGAAAGAAAAGCACACCATCGATCCGGACATCTGTACCCGGTGCAGGGTGTGTTTCGATGCGTGCAAGTTCGAGGCGATTGAGGTAGTGTAATGGCGTCAGTGAATGTAACGATTAATGATATACAGGTCCAGGTAGAAGGGGGATCCACCATTCTTCAGGCAGCTGAAACAGCGGGATTCTCAATTCCCACGTTCTGTCACAGTGAAAACTTAAAGCCCTTTACCAGCTGTTTTATCTGTGCGGTGAAAGTTGAAGGAGGGAGAGGAAACCTGGTACCATCCTGCGCGACCCTTGTGCGTGACGGGATGAAGGTGACGGTGGAATCGGAAGAGATCCGTGATAGCAGGCGGATGTGCTTATACCTGCTGGTCTCTGATCACTGTGGAGACTGCCTTCCTCCGTGCCAGGATGCCTGCCCCTCTTCCATCGATATCCGGGATTTCCTCGCCCTCACGGCGGAAGGACGGGAAGTCGAGGCAGCGGCGCTTATACGGGAAAAGGCGCCGGTACCGGGAATCCTGGGCAGGATCTGTCCCAGGCCCTGTGAAACCGTGTGCCGGAGGACCCGTGTTGAGGAGCCGGTTTCCATCTGTTTTATGAAACGCCATATTTCCGATACGGAGATAGCGGAGAAAGGGGCTCCCCAGCTTCCTGATCCGGCTCCGGAGACAGGGAAAAAGGTTGCCGTTATAGGCGCAGGACCTGCAGGGATGAGCGCTGCGTATTTCCTGAAACTGGAAGGGCACGATGTAACGGTGTTCGAAAGAAGGGAGAAATCCGGCGGTATGCTCAGGTATGGCATACCCTTCTACAGGCTCCCGGATGGCGTGCTCAAAGCGGAACTGGGAGCTATTGAGGACATGGGCGTCCAGGTCTGGTACAACACGACAGTAGGGAAAGATATTGCCGCGAAAGAACTGGAAAAAGATTTCGATGCTCTCCTTCTCTCCATCGGGGCCCAGGGGGCCTCTCCCATGCGTGTTGCAGGGGAAGGCGTAGAGGGTGTATTGACCGGAATCGACTATCTCGGCAGTCTTGCAGAGGGAAAGACTCCTGAAATCGGGGACAGCGTTGTCGTCATCGGCGGAGGAAATACCGCCATCGATGTGTCCAGGTGTGCCGTACGAACCGGAGCCTGCGTAACCATTCTCTACCGGAGAACCCGTCACGAAATGCCGGCCAACGAATTCGAGATCGATGAAGCCCTCCACGAGGGTGTGGACATCCGTTTCCTGGCAGCCCCGCTGTCGATCCATGAAACAGACAAGGGAATCACTGTCCGGTGTACCAGGATGAAACTGGGGGAACCTGACAAGAGCGGCCGGCGGCGGCCGGTTCCCATAGACGGTTCTGATTTCGAACTCCACGTAACCAGCGTTATAAGCGCCATCGGACAGACCGTACTTGCCGACGGCATCGAGGACCTGGGGGTCGAGCTGACCCGGTGGGGTACCGTTGTGGCGGATGAACAGACCTTCATGACCAGCCGGCCGGGTGTTTTTGCCTGCGGTGACTGTCAGACCGGTGCGGATATCGCTGTCCGGGCGGTAGGCAATGCCAGGAAAGCGGCGTATTCTATCCATCAGTACCTGTCAGGGGAAGAAGTAACCGGCGAGCCGGTATACTTCAATTCTTCCATGGGGCCCCTGGAAGAGGTTAGTGAGGACCTCTTTGCCGGGTACGAAGCCACGCCGCGTATTACTATGCCGCTGATTCCTGATAAACAGAGGACAACCTCTTTCAATGAAGTTGAGACCGGTTTTGAGACAGGGAAGGCCAGAAAAGAAGCTGAACGCTGTCTGTCCTGCGGGTGCGACGGCATCGATGACTGTAAACTGAGAGATTATGCAACGGAATACGAGGTGGACCAGGAGTTTTTCCTGGGAAGTGAAGTCCGGGAATACCATGTGGATTTCACCCACGATATGATAAAAATGGAAACCGGAAAATGTATAAGCTGCGGTTCCTGCGTCCGGGCATGCGCCGAGGTCAAGGGGCTGCACGTGTTCAGCTTCGTTGGAAGGGGATTCATCACCAGGATGAAAGCGCCTTTCGGAAGGTCGTTAGTTGATACAGAATGCGACGGATGCGGAGAATGCGTAAAGGTGTGTCCCACCGCATCGCTTCGTCAGAAACAATTGGAGGTTGCTACATGAACATCAATGCACTGAAATACGCTGCCACATCAGTACGAACATTGTCCATGGACGGTGTACAGAAAGCCAATTCCGGTCACCCCGGCCTTCCTATGGGTGTTGCCGAGCTGGGAGTACTGCTCTACGGTGAAGTACTGAAACACACACCCTCGGATTCCCGGTGGCTCAACCGGGACCGGTTTATCCTCTCCGCCGGACACGGTTCGATTCTTCTCTACTCCCTGCTCCATCTTTCAGGGTACAAGGTGACCCTGGATGACCTGAGAAATTTCAGACAGCTCGGTTCGAAGACTCCGGGCCATCCCGAGTACGGTTATACCGACGGAGTGGAAACCACGACAGGCCCTCTGGGTGCGGGTTTCGGGAATGCGGTAGGCATGGCGATAGCCCAGGAAATGATGGCCGCACGGTTCAACACCGGGAAACACAGGATCATCGATCATTATATTTACGCACTTTCCGGAGACGGCTGCATGATGGAGGGAGTCACCAGTGAGGCCGCGTCCCTTGCAGGACACCTTGGGCTGGGAAAGCTTATCGTTTTTTACGACTCCAACGACATTACAATCGAAGGTTCCACCGAACTTGCCTTCTCTGAAGATGTGGCAGGCCGGTTTACCGCGTACGGCTGGCAGACCCTGTCCGGCGATGCGTATAATATAGAAGGAATGATGGATCTGATAAACCGGGCAAAAGGTGACACATCACGTCCATCCCTCATTATCCTTAAGTCGGTAATCGGTAAAGGTTCCCCGAACAAGGCGGGATCTCATGATGTCCATGGGGCCCCCCTGGGGCCTGACGAAGTAAAAGCGACCCGGAAGAACCTGGGCGTGCCTATAGACGCGGAGTTCTTTATACATCCCGATGCCCTTGGGTATTTCAAGGAAAAGCGGAAAACCTGGGACGATGTATACAGGGACTGGAAAAGTACCTTCGATGCCTGGGCCAAAGATAATCCGGGCGGGAAAAAAGAGTTCGACCAGCTGTTTTCAGATCCTTCAGGTCCCATACACAATGCCGTGCTTCCGGTATATAACATCGGCGACAAGCTGGCTACCAGAAAAGCCAGCGGGAATGCCCTCAATGCCTTTGCAAAGGTGTTTCCGGGTCTGGTGGGCGGTTCAGCGGACCTGGCTCCTTCGAACAACACGAAAATGCCTGGTTACGGCGATTTTTTCAAGGAGAACCCCACAGGAAGGACCCTTCACTTCGGTGTCCGGGAACATGCCATGGGAGCCGCCTGCAACGGTATTGCCCTGTACGGCGGATTCAGGCCGTTCTGTGCAACCTTCCTGGTGTTTGCGGATTACATGCGTCCCACCATCCGCCTGGCGGCGCTCATGAAAATTTCTGTAATCTACGTGTTTACCCATGATTCCATTTTTGTTGGAGAGGACGGCCCTACCCACCAGCCTATCGAACACATTGCGTCTTTACGGATTATTCCGAATTGTACCGTTCTCCGGCCCGGGGACGCAGAGGAAACCAATATCGCCTGGGCTATGGCGCTTATCAGGAAAGACGGGCCCACGGTAATCGCCCTTACCCGGCAGAACCTGGAAGTGTATGAAAAAGCTGATAAGGACTGGATGCATACCGCGGCAAAAGGGGCTTATATCGTACAGGATACTGCAGGAGCACCGGACGTTACTGTGGTAGCCACCGGTTCGGAAGTAAACCTTGCCCTGGAAGCCGCGGCTAAGGTGAAAGGGAAAAAGATAAGGGTTGTTTCCATGATCTCGAGAGAGCTCTTCCTTGCACAGGAACAATCATTCCGGGACTCTATTGTGCCGCCGGCAGCAACAACAGTCGTTGCCGAAGCAGGGATTACTTCAGGCTGGGAAGGCATCGCGTCTTCACCGGATCTTATACTGGGGATCAACCGGTTCGGTGAGTCCGGCCCGGGACAAAAGGTGGCGGAACATCTGGGAATGACTGCGGATAACCTGGCAAAGCTTATCGAGCAATAAAAAAATACGGATTGAAGGAGGCACAACCATGGCATCAGAATCCCTTCTGGGGCTGGATATAGGCAGTTCTTCCGTAAAGGCCTGCCTCCTGGACGCTGCAACCGGAAGGGAGCTCGCGTCCGCCGTATCTCCAGAGACCGAACTCGACATTATTGCACACAAGGCAGGATGGGCGGAACAGGACCCCGGCGTGTGGTGGGAGCATGCGGTCCGGGCGGTGAGGATGATAGGAGAAAAAGCCCCGGGACGCCTTAAAGCGACAGCTGCCGTGGGGATTTCGTACCAGATGCACGGCCTTGTGCTCCTGGATAAAGAGGGTGCGGTTTTAAGACCTTCCATTATATGGTGCGACAGCAGAGCCGTACCCTATGGGACCAGGGCTTTCGAGGAAATCGGCAGGGATACGTGCCTCACCCGCCTTCTCAATTCACCTGGTAATTTTACAGCCGCAAAGCTGGCTTGGGTGAAGGAGCATGAACCGGAAGTATTCAGCCGGGTTGCGAAGTTCATGCTTCCCGGTGATTATATTGCCTACAGGATGAGCGGCACTATCTGTACCACACCTTCCGGACTTTCGGAGGGCATCCTGTGGGATTCTCAAAGGGACGGGCCGGCTGATTTTCTCCTGGATTATTTCGGGTTTCCAAGAGAACTGGTTCCGGAAGTGAGACCTGCGTTTTCCATCCAGGCAAAGGTACATGCTGCTGCAGCCGGAGAACTGGGCATCCCCTCGGGTACCCCTGTTTCGTACCGTGCAGGCGACCAGCCGAACAATGCCTTTTCCCTGGGGGTCCTTAAGCCCGGAGAGCTGGCAACTACCGCCGGGACATCCGGGGTCGTCTATGGAATAGCCGGGGAGCCCCTCTACGATCCATTATCCAGGGTAAATACCTTTGTCCATGTGAATCACAGCAAAAAGAACAATCGATTCGGTGTGCTCCTCTGCCTGAACGGTACGGGTATTCTCAACAGGTGGATCAAACAGCACTGTACCGGCAGGGGAAAGAGCACCCTCTCCTATGAAGAGATGAACCAGGCGGCGGCTTCTGTCCCGGTGGGTTCAGAGGGCTTGCTGGTCATGCCCTACGGAAACGGCGCAGAGCGCACCCTGGAGAACCGGGACCCCGGTGCTTCCTTCCACAATATCAATTTCAACATTCATACCCAGGCTCATTATATCCGGGCCGCACAGGAGGGAATCGTGTTTGCCCTGAATTATGGCCTGGATATCATGCGTGGAATGGGCATGAAGATCGAGACCGTTAAAGCGGGATACGCTAACATGTTCTTAAGTCCCCTGTTCCGGGAAGCTTTTTCCACGATTACCGGTACGGAGGTACTCCTGTATAATACTGACGGTTCCCAGGGAGCGGCAAGAGGGGCATCCATCGGCGCAGGTCTTGTATCCGATCCGGAGCAGGCTTTTACCGGATTGGAAGAGAAAGCCCGTATTACACCTTCGGCGGATACGAAAGATGCATACTCCGGAGCGTATACCGCATGGCGGGAAGTGCTGGAGAAGGGTGTGCTCAACTAAAAAGGCAATTAAAAGAAAAGCGAAATCGTCTCTGTACCGGACCGCTGAAGCAGCTTTGCGAAGAGGGTTTCCCCCTCTTCATCGTACAGCCAGCCGCTGGTATAGAACTCGAAAGAGGGGTCGCTGGCCCAGGTGATCCCATAAAATTCTATACGCTTGAATTGAGGTATCCCCTGTAGGATGAAATAGTGAGAGAATCCTTCCGGGAATGTCATAGTGATATCCCACCTGGTGTCGGTGACCGTGATATCCTCGATGTCCGCCGATGTCCATATCCAGGAACCGGGACCGGCCTCCCGGTGGAGGGAAATTTCATGGGGAACATAGGGATTGTCCGTCAGTTGGGAATAAATGAGTTCCGGAGATATCTTTCCTTCCATTTTCTGCATGGAATCGGCGTCGAAGGTGAGAAGGCCGGGGATGAATCCGTACTCGTCAGAAAGGCCGAGGCAGGCAAGTATAAGGGACCTGCCTATGGAAGTATACGAAGGTGTATCCATGATGGTTCCGCAGCGGCTTAAGAGATAGCCTGCCGAAAGTGATTCGAATACATTTGAAGCGCCATTCTTGTACTGGAAAAAAAGGCCGTCGTCGGTTTTGATGATCCAGGGAAGGATCAGCTCTTCGATGAACTTTTCCATATCGTTGATTATACCGTCATAGTCCACGTTCAGGTCGTATGCCTGAACAAGGGCGTTCAACATACCGATGTGGATCGATGTGTCCAGGGTGTCTGTGTCCGCGAGCCCGGTTAACCGGAAGACCTCCTCCAGCAGGGACAGGGGGGCGTGGTTGACGATGCTCTGGACCAGGTTCGTATCATAAAAGACTGAGAAATCATCCCGTGCCAGTTTTTCCCGGAGATCCTGAATCTTTTCACCGGTCTGCTGCTGCCAGGTATTGAAAGTGGGTTGCAACCCTCCGAAGTATGTATTCGAAGTGAAAGTGAGCCTTTCCTGGCGGGATGCAATCACCGGCTGAACGCTGTTGAATACTTCAGGATACACATCCCGCACAATCGATTCGGCCAGGAGGACCGACACCAGCTTTTCGCTGAAGGAATACTCCCCGGAACCGCTCATCAATCCACTCCTGCTGCTGTCCAGGCGTGTATCGGTCCATCCTCTGAAGGCTTTATCGATATATCCTTCGACCCGCTTAAGGAAATCTCCTTCTGAAAGCTGAAGGGCTTCATGAGAAAACCAGTAGGTGAGGGGGTCCGCGGCGCCATCGTTCACGGGACTGAGGCTGATCTCCGGCAGGTCCCTATTATCGACAGGAATGGTGATAGATCCCGCCGACGGATCAATCCGCACATTCTGCCGGGAAGTAATAAAAAAACGGGAACGACCTTTCTGTACCGAGATAATGGGAATATGTCCGGCTGTCTGAAACTCGGCAGCCGGATCCAGGGAGAAGGGAATTGAAAGGGCGGAAATATCCATGTCACCCCCCAAAAGAGGCTGTATAGTTACTCCTGTTGAAGTGTTCCCCTGCCTGAAAAAGGTAAGAAAGGTTTGTTCTGAAAACCGGATTTCAACTCCCTTGGGAACTACGGAGTAGCTTTGAACAGAGAGATCTCTCCATTCTCCTGAACCGGTTTTAATCGCAATCGAATTCCGGCTGTTAAAGGTGAACTCAACCGGTTCTATAACAATCTTAATATCCGAGCTTTCATTTTCACTTCCTGATTGCCCGGATTTGATCCGTGCCTGAAGGGTGATGCTGCCGATCCTTTCTGTAACTGTATCGAAGGAAAAGAAATGGAGATAAAACAGGAGAATAATGACGCCCACATATATCACCGGGATTATGTAGTAGCGTCCTGGAAGCCTGGAATTTTTCATGGGTCACTGATTCTACCAATGGAAGTGAAAGAAATCAACTGAGGCAAGTGCGGACAGATGCCCGGGGACCCTAAAGCGGTGCCGGTTACCGTCGATGAGCACTTACCAGAAGATAGAGTGTCACCACTGTGATAATCACCACGAATGCCGGTGAAACGCGATGGACAATGAGCCACACGTTGTTTGCCTGGCTTTTAATGCTTAATAAAGCACCGGAAACAAACAATGCGAGAGTTGATAATCCGGCTACTGTAACCAGGATCGATAGTACACCCCTGTTGTCGGCGGTTTTGATACACACTTAGAAATGTTTCCTGAACAATATCTACCGCATCATGGGTGTTTCATGCATAAGCGGTCTGTTACCAGGGATACAATTTTGCTACAATAGAGAATAACCTGGAGGAACGGAGAGAAATCATGAAACAGTGGAACATCATACAACCGGAAGAACTGGACTGGAATGTATTCAGGAAGATCGGGAAAGGGTGGATGCTCATCACGGCAGGTTCCCTTTCGTCATGGAACACCATGACGGCAGCCTGGGGAGGATTCGGTTTTCTCTGGCAGAAGAACGTAGTATTCGTCTTCATCCGGCACAGCCGGTACACCTGCGAGTTTATGGAAAAAAGCAGTACTTTTACCCTCTCTTTCTTCCCGGAGTCATGCCGGGAAATCCTTACTTTCTGCGGCTCCCATTCCGGAAGAGACACTGATAAGGCTGCGGAGACGGGCTTGATTCCCTTTGACACCGGGCACCCGGCCGTCGGATTCGACCAGGCTGAATCTATCCTGGTGTGCAGGAAGGTGTATCATCAGGATATAATCCCTGACCATTTTCTGGATAAAAGTATTCATACCCATTATCCGAACAACGATTATCACCGTATGTATATAGGCGAAGTGGTAACCTGCATGAAAGAGAAGCATTGAACATCGGCAGTATCCTCTCGGAAGAGCAGACGGTTTTAATATTTCCATCGGAAATTGCTGCAGGAAGCTGCCGGGAGCAGGCGCTGTCCCTGGGAAAAAGGAAAGCGGTCCGGTCGGACCGGTTCATATCATGGGACCGTTTCAAGGAAGATGCCTTTGCCCTCACCAAGGTCAACCGGCCGGTAAACAGTATTCACCGCCTCCTCTTCCTCTCTTCCCTGCTCGGAAAAAACGGAAACACCTCGCCCGGATTTTTTCGGTACCTCATCCATAATGATTTCCGCGGTTTCTCCGGCAACCTGACCAGGAGCTGTGCATCCATGCTCCCCGGGCTTAAAAGGTTTCTGTCCGTGATACAGGATGGCCGGGAAGGGGGTATAGACCCGGGTCTCTTACAAGATCTTACCCTCCTTTACAGGGAGTACACTGACTTTCTCCGGGTCAACGGCCTGTTCGAACCCAACTATGAACAGTTCACCCTTGCCCCGTATACGAAATCCGGGGTGATTTTCTTTCCGGAAATCATCCAGGATTTCCAGATGTTTCAGCCGGAGATTTCCCGGACTTCCAGGGTCCGGATGGTTTCCGCCGGGGAAACCGGTACCATTACGTTCCGCTTCTTCCCTAATGCCCTTCAGGAAGTGAAAGATGTTATGCACTCCCTGGAAGTACTTCTAGGGAAGAATGTTGATCCTGCAGATATCGCAGTTACTTTTGCGGACCAGGATATCCTGCCCCTGGTTGAACACGAGATGGTATTGCGGGGGATGATATTCGATCTCAGGGCGGGGACTCCTCTATGCGAACAGCCTGCAGGCAGGTTGTTCACCCTCCTTAACCAGGTGCTGTCCACGGAATTCAATATCGAGACTATGAAGAACCTGGTGTTAAACAGGAGATTTCCCTGGCGTTCCCGGTCCCTCTGGGAACGGCTGATCTTTTTCGGTGTACGTCAGCACTGCATCCGGGGGAGGGAGATCTGGAACGAACGTTTAAGCGCATATGGAGACACTTCTCTCAGGCAGAGGTTCCGGACCTTTGCCGGGTTGTTGGAACGCATTGTCAGCGCACCTTCCTTTGCAGCCCTGAAGCAGCAGTTCATGATCTTTACCGGTGAGTTTTTTGACCCTGGAGGCTGGGAACCGGAGGATCTGAATGTTCTCCAGACCTGTATCCTGGTACTGTCGAAATGTGTTGCTGCTGAAAAGAGGATGACCGGCCTGGGAACAGTGAAACCCTTTCAGCTCTATCTGCACATACTCTCATCCCATGTGTATGTACAACGGGGAACCGGCAGGGGGATTTCTCTGTACCCCTACAGGGTTTCCGCGGGAATCCTGTGTAAACACCACTATATCATCGGGGTGTCCGAGGAGACCGTATCTGTTCAGTCATCCCCGTTTCCCTACTTAAGGGATGATCAGAAGAATCAGCTCGGTCTTTCAGACATCGACCAGACGGAACCGTTTCTCACTGTGTATGCAGGATCCGGATCGAGGGTCCGGTTCTCAGGAGCCAGGGAGACCCGTACCGGCACCCGGATCATACCCAGCTATTTTATCATGCGGGACAGTGTAAGCATGGTGGAGGAAAGAGATCTGGAAACAGATCTCTTTGAAAAGGAGCGGTTGTTCTGGGCGACCCGGGCCGACAACAATTTTCCGGAACGGCTGCTCCCCGTACAGAGCCTGGGGTTTGATCATGGGAAACGAACGATCCTTGTGGAAAGGGGGGGTGACGCTACGCAGGAGCGGATCAGCGCTCCGGAGTACGGTAGTCCCAACGATCCGGTACGGATAACCCCTACCGGCCTTGAAGAATACGCTGTTTGTCCTTTTTCCTACCTCCTCCACGCCCTTCTGGGTATCGATGAAGAACAATACACTTCCAGGTTGACCGATCCTAAGAGGGAGGGAGTGCTGTATCACTCGGTACTCTCCTCCCTGTTCTCATCTGTACAGGAACGTACGGGTGTAGTCAGCCCGGAAGCCAGGAAGGAACTGCAGGAGGTACTCAACGGGTATATCCGGGAGCAATTAAGCGACTGGTACACCAAGGGAGAAGTGTATCTTCCCCCGATACTCACCGTATTCGAGGCAAAAGTGAAGGAACTCCTTTCCGCGTTCTTAGACAACGAACTCGCAACGTATCCGGATTTCAGGGTGGAGGCCGTTGAAAAGGAACTGACCCGGGAATATACAGACCAGGGGTTTGTCCTGAAAGGACGGATAGACCGGGTGTCCCGGCACAACGGCAGGTTTCTCCTGGTGGATTATAAAAAGCGGAACCGGTTGACCCGGAACGACATGCTTGGTGAAGACCCGGTATCCTACCAGATGCCCTTCTACTATCACTTAGCCCGGGAGAACGGGATGGATGTCTGTTTTCTCTCTTACTATGACATCGAACAGTCCCGGTTCATCCATATTCTCCATCCATCGGCATCCAGGACGTGGACAGACACGGAGGGAATGGAAGAGATGTCTGCATCCATGGTTCGGGCTGCTGAGAACATGGCAAGAGGGGTCCGGGAGGGAAGGTTTACCGTACCGGATGATGATAGAGGGTGCAGCGCCTGCAGGTACAGGATGGTGTGCAGGGAGCGTTACGTTGTCCGTTAGAAAGTTCGATAAGAGTCAGATCGAAGCCATCCGGAGTGATGCCAACACGGTAGTATCCGCTGGCGCCGGAAGCGGAAAGACTACGGTCCTTGCCTCCAGGTTTGTACGCCTAGTCCGGGAAAAAAAAGCGGCAGTGGAGAACATTCTCACCCTTACGTTCACCAGGAAAGCGGCAGCCGAAATGCATGAGCGGATCTATTCACTCCTGTCCGGAGAACCTGACGAGCACGTTCAGCAGCAGCTCAGCCGGTTTCATAAAGCCCAGATATCCACCATAGACAGCTTCTGCGCGGGTATTGTTCGCAGCTGCCCCGGGCGGTTCGGTCTTACCCGGGAGTTCTCCCTGGATGATGACCGGGTCCGCCGTGCCATGATCGATACAGGACTGAAGTTCCTTCTCAAGAACTGGGAGTCCCCGGGGCTCAAGGAATTCCTTACCAGCAACGGGTTCGAACCTGTGTGGATGGACTGCCTGGTTCCCCTGGCCACATCCTACATGTCCCTGGCGGGACCAAAAGACTACACGGCAATGTTTGACGGACAGATTGCGCATCTGCAGGAAAAGATGATCCCTGCTGTTCTCCGGTTCGAAGCCCTTGCCGCCCGGGTCCTTGCTCTTAACGGGGAGGGGAGGAAATCCATTGAAGCGGTTCAGGATTCTTTTAAGCGTCTTCCGGATCTGGATTCCCTGGTATCGGGGGAACGGTACGGAGAAATCCTTACCGCAATGGACAACCTCTCGTTCCGGATGCCGGGAAATGTAAAAGATACCGGCCTGGTCCTCCTCAAGGAGCTCCTCACGGAATGCAGACCCCTCCAGGCGGAAATTTCCATGCTTGCCGATACGCTGAGCAGAAAAGACCTGCTGGAAGGGATGTTCACTGTATGCCGTGAATTTGAGGATACTGTAGGAGAGGTAAAAAAGCGGCAGGGGGTATTGAATTTTCATGATGTTCTGGAAATGGCTGTTACTGTGCTGAAGGAGAACAGAGCGTTAAGGAGGTACTTCAAGCACCGGTATTCCTACATCATGATCGATGAGTTCCAGGACAACAATATTCAGCAGAAGGAACTTCTCTATCTTCTGGCAGAGGAACGTTCCCGGGAAGGTGATGGAGTGCCCCCGCCGGAACGGCTGGAGAAGGACAAACTGTTCTTCGTCGGTGATGAAAAACAATCGATCTACCGTTTTCGCGGTGCCGACGTGAGTGTGTTCAAGGCGCTGAAAAAGGAAATCCGGGACATCGGGGGCACCATGGTGGAACTTCGCAGGAATTACCGGAGCGAACCGGGGCTCATAACGTTTTTCAATGCTGTGTTCCCAGAGGTGATGAAAGCCCCGGACAAACCCTTCGAAGCGGAGTTTGTACCCCTGGAGCCAAGGGAAGCCAGGCTCCGGGAGCAGCCGGAAATCTCCCTGCTCTACCGGCCCCGCCGGGAGCAGGCAGAGGGATATGTCTCCGGGGATGATGCCGAGGCGTACCGGATAGCCGAACTGATTCATGATTTCGTAGAACATCGAAGCCTGATCCTGTGGGATCGAAAGCACGATAAAGAGCGTCCCGCATCCTACAGCGACATTGCGCTCCTCATGCGGTCTACCAGCAACCAGATCCGGTATGAGAGGGCATTCAGATTGTTCAACATCCCCTATGTTACCCAGGGAGTACGGTCCCTCTTTCTTGAAGCCCCGACCAACGACATCTATGCCGTCCTACAGAGTGCGGTTTTCCCGGAGGACATGCTTGCCCGGGCTGCGTTCCTCCGCTCTCCTTTCATGCACCTTTCAGATGAAACAGTAGTGCGCCTGCTGTCAAATGGACCCGGGGACCTGGATGTTTCCGGCCTGGATCAACGGGAACGTGAAAAGTACGAGAGCGGAATGGAAGTAATCCGGTACGTCCGGAAGTGTGGAGATAAAATATTCCTGTCCTCCCTCCTGACGGAGATCTGGTACCGTTTCGGCTACCGGTATTTTCTATTGAAGAATCCTGAGAATCACAGTTTTATAGAATACTTCGACTACCTCCTGGAACTGGCCAGGGGTTTTGATGAAAGAGGCGACTGCCTGGTCCTGTTCCTCGATTTCCTGAGGGAGAACCTGGGTAAATACGAGCGTATTCAGGACCTTTCGATTCTCCGGGACAGGACCGAAGGTGTACAGATTCTCACAATCCACAGGTCAAAAGGGCTGGAGTTTCCAGTTGTATTTCTCTGCAACACCGGCAACATGGGGAGAGCCTCTTCCTCAGGCTCGGCACCCTATTACGTGTCCAGGGAGTTCGGCCTCACCTTCAATATTCTGAATTCCCAAAAAGGACGGAAAAAGAGGCAGAATTATTTCTATAGTATCGGGGAGGAAGAGAATAGAGAGATGGAACTGGCGGAACTGAAAAGACTCCTTTATGTTGCCATGACACGGGCCGAAGGGCATCTCTTTATTGCAGGGTGTCATAACAGCAGGAATGAGAAGTCGCCGGATATCCACCTTAATATGGTGCTTGCAGCGGTGCAGAATATACCTGAAGCCACTGCACCCTGCACCATCGGGAATATAGAAGATGTAACATCCCGTGAGTATATGAGGATGGGTACGGGTAAGTATCGTACAGATTTTGACTATTTGTGTCGAAAATATTCACAGGCAGAGATTGCTGCATGGGATTTTCCGGTTACACGTTTCCCCGTGAGTGATATCAAGCCGCCGGTGAACTACGGAAAAGACAGGGAAGTATCCTTACCTGAATTATCTGTAGATGTACTGCTCGATGAGAGAGATCAGCAGGCCGGGTTCGGCATCCTGTGTCACGATGTTATCCAGAAGATGATATCAGGTACCTATTCCGCTGATGATCTGCCGGATTCCCTTTACGGGCGTTTTCCGGAAAGGCATCTGGCGGAGATTGTCGCGGAAGCGGAACGCCTGGCCCGGGCTTTTTTCCGATCTTCCCTGGGAAGTATCGCAGAGAAGGCCGAATCCGCAGAGGCGGAAGTACCGTTTCTTCTCGCCTGGGATGAAGGGGTCCGCCGGGTGTTGTTCAGCGGACGGATAGACCTTCTGCTGGATCTTGGGGACGAGTGTTATGTTGTTGATTTCAAGACTGACAGAATATTCCTGCCGGAAGAACATGAGAGCCAGATGATACTGTACATGCGGGCTGTCCGGGAATTGTCCGGAAAGCCTGTCCGGGGATTTCTCTATTACCTGAGGGGAGGGGAACTGATGGAAATCGAAGAAACCAGTCGAGGAGTAATGCGGATTTCCGAATGGATCGTTTGAAACAGATGATAATCGTGAGCGACAGCATACGTTGCCGTGTTCAGACCCAGGATGCGGGATTACGACTTACGTATTCCGGTGACATACCCAGTTCGGTGCTTGAATATAGAGAGCAATTCGAAAATAAAAGAGCCCTTCCTCCCGTATTCGTCGTACAACCTGGGGAGATCTTCAACGTACGTTCCCTTGTCCCGAATCAGTTGTGGGAGCGGATTTGTTCAATGGTTGTTCTCCTCCTGGAATCCGAATCCGGACTTTCCCCGGAATTGGAGGATGAGGAATTTGCAGATATCCGTTTTACTTCCATATCATCGAAAGAACTGGAATACCTGGCAAAACGGACCTTTTCACAGGCTGAATGGAAAATCCGGCAGTATATAAAGGATCAGAAGTATAAATTCGCCATCAGGGATTCCAGGAACGACCAGCAGTCCCTCATCGATATAGGAAAAGCCCTCTCCCTGGAAAAGGATCCGGATAATCTTTTACGCCTTATCCTGCGGCTTAGTAAGAAAATTACCGGTGCAGACGCAGGGAGTATTTTTATTCTCGAAGGGGATGAAAAAAAGGTGTTGCGGTTTAAGTATTCCCACACCTTTTCCAAAGAACTGGCATACGAGGAGTTCACCCTTCCCCTGGACACGAGCTCTATCGCCGGGTATGTGGCGGTGACAGGGGAAGTGCTGAATATTCCTGATGTATACCATCTCGATAAGGATGCTCCTGTCGTGTTCAATCCTTCCTTCGATCAAACCCATGGGTACAGGACCCGGTCCATGCTGGTGGTACCCATGCGGAACCACCTGGATGAGGTTATAGGTGTTATACAGCTGATCAACAGCAAGGAATCGGAGGAAAGCCGTACCGGTAACGAGGCATTCGAGATCCGCCTTTCTTCGGAAAAAGATTTCGATACCTTGGTAAAACCCTTTAAACAACGGTACCAGGGACTGATGGAAGCGGTGGCGGGCCAGGCGGCTATCTCCATAGAGAATAACAGGATGCTCAAACAGATCGAGCAGCAGTTCGATGAGTTCGTGAAAGCATCGGTAACTGCAATCGAATCCCGGGACCCGGCGACCTCGGGACACTCTTTCCGCGTCGCTTCCATGTGTGTGCGTATGGCCGAGGCGATCAACAGGGACACCGACGGCGATTTCCGGGATATCCACTTAAGCGATTCCGCCTTAAAGGAGTTCGAGTGTGCCGGCCTCCTTCACGATTTCGGAAAAGTCTATATCGACCCCAATATATTTCTGAAAGAGAAAAAGCTCTTTTCCTGGGATTTTCATTCTCTCCTTCTCAGGTTGAGGTTTCTTTACCGTTCCATAGAACTGGCATATGAAAAAAAGATGGCAGCTCTATCTGCTGGGGATGCGGATGAAAAGGCAGCCTTCGAACAGGATAAGTTGACCATGCTTGCGACGTTACGGGACATCATGACCAGGGTGAGTGAATTGAACGAACCCAGTGTGGGTAAAAAAGACCCTGCAGCGGAAATTGAATCCATTTTAAAACAGGCGGAGCCTTTGAACGGGGTGGATCTCGACGGTAAGCCTATTCCTATCCTCACCCGGAAAGAGATTTTCAACCTGAGTATTCTCAGGGGAAGTCTGAATGAGAAAGAGCGTAAAATCATAGAGAGCCACGTGAACCACACCTATGCCTTCGTAAGCAAGATTCCATGGCCCGACGAGTACCGGCATATTCCGGAAATCGCCATAACGCATCACGAAAAACTCGATGGAAGCGGCTATCCCAGGGGAATCTCCGGGAAAGAGAACATTCCTGTTCAGTCACGGATTATCGTGATAGCGGACATCTTTGATGCGCTTAACGCTTCGGACAGACCATACAAACAATCCATTCCTCTGGAAAGGGTGTTTGCAATTCTCCGGGAAGAGGCTGCTATGGGAAAACTGGACGGTCAGCTGGTGGAGCTTTTTATCCGGGAAAAGGTCTGGGAGTAACAAACGCCGTTTACCAGATAAGGTAATTCCCTCCGTAGGTGAGTCCCCCTCCAAAGGCGATTGTAAGAAGCTTGTCACCCCTTTTAAGAAGGCCCTTCTGCTGCATTTCGTCCAAAGCAATAGGAATACTTGCGGCGGAAGTGTTGGCATATTCCTGAATATTTACATAGAACTTTTCCAGGGGTATTCCGGTACGCTTTGCGGCGGCTTCGATAATCCTCAAGTTCGCCTGGTGGGGGATAATATAGGAGATATCATCTACCTTCAGCTTGTTTTTTTCCAGCAGGACATTGATGGTGTCACACAGCACCCGTACGGCAAACGTATACACCTGACGGCCGTTCATCTTTACAAAGATATCATCGTCCTTGATGGAGTGCTGGTGAAAGGTGTGTCTGGACCCGCCAATTTTACGGATCAGATGGATTCCTCCTTTCCCTTCTGCACGCAAGGTGGACCAGATAATGCCGCTGTCGCTGTTTTTATCGTTAGCCGTTACTACCGCTGCTCCTGCGCCGTCACCGAAGATGACACAGTCCCGGTCGTTCCAGTTGAGGATTTTTGACAGCGCTTCCGCACCGATAACCATGATTGTTTCCGCACTCCCCGAAAGAATTAATGATTTGGCCATTTCGAGACCGTACACAAAACCGGTACACGCTGCAGAAATGTCCATTGCCCCTGCGTTTACAGCACCTATTCTGTCCTGGATAAGGCAGGAGGTTGATGGAAACCCCGGATAATCCTGGGTAGCCGTTGCCAGGATGATGAGGTCGATATTCTCCGGTGAAATTCCGGCCTGTGTAAGTGCTTTTTTCGATGCTTCCACTGCGAGATCTGATGTTGCGGTGTCTTTATCTGCAATATGTCGGAACTTGATACCCGTATGGGAGACGATCCATTCATCAGTTGAATCCACTGTCTTACATAATTCTTCGTTGGATACTCTGTTTGGCGGTATGTAAGAACTTATTGAACGTATATAGGCCTTCACATTGTACTCCTTCCGTGTAAAACGGGGAAAATTGGTATGCGCATCTTAATCGATACCGAATATCAGGGTCAAGCCCATGATGTTTCCGGTCGATGTTTAAGGAAGAAGTATATTCCGTTATCAATATGTATGCAAAAGGATGAGGAGATAAGGTTCCATGAGTCTTATTGGCGTAATTTGTTCAGATGATCACATCAACGGGATTATCCGGGACCAGTTTGAAAACGAAGAAGGCCGGGATTACCTTTTGTACTTTCCGAAAGAAAAAGATGCGATTATGGAATTTCTCAATTATGATCTTCCGGAAATCATCATCGTCAATTTTTCCGATTCGAAAATCCATCTGAAGCCCATTCTGGACAGTATCCAGAAGGACTCCTGGCTTCACAACTTCGGTATCGTAGGTATTTACGACCGCGATGAGATGGATGAAGAAACACTCCACAGAGAGCTCATTGGTCTCAATATCCTGGCCCTTATGGATCAGCATCGGCTTCAATCCCACCTGGTCAAGTGTGTTCGGATTATCGAACAGAACCGGCAGATTATTTTCCACCGGGAGCTGGCTGATAAGCTGATGGAAAGCGCCGACGGTTCCTTCGAGATCGAGAATGATACCCTGGCGGTATCGGTATATGCCAATGTGGCGGCAACCATGCTGTTTCAGCGGGGTTATATCGATCCGGTGAAGAAAATGCACATGCAGCTCGGTCTGGCGGAACTCATTATGAATGCCGTGGAACATGGAAACTGTGGTATTTCGTACGAAGAAAAATCCGCTTTTCTCGACGAGGGCCGAGGTATAATGGAACTCATTGAAGAAAAGAATAACAATCCCGAAATTGCGGCAAAAAAGGTGCATTTTGAATGGGAAATCAAGGATGATTGCACCACCTTCAGGATCCGTGACGAGGGAGACGGGTTCAATGTAAAAGGCTTGAAGGATAAACTGAAAAAAGAAGGTCCCCTTTCCCTGCATGGCAGAGGCATCAAGATGGCCCGGTATTTCGCTCACAAGCTCTTTTACAACGGTATCGGCAATGAAGTGGTTGTGATTATAAAGCACGACAAGGTCCCGGAAGCCGACACTCCCGAGGGATTTCAGAAAGAAGAGATTGTCACAACCCGGACAGGGGATGTAGTATTCAAAGAGGGTGAATCAAGTGATTTCCTCTATTATATATCCAGCGGAAATTTCAGTGTGTTCCACGGAGGAAGAAATGTGGGCAGCTTAAGCCCGGAGGATATTTTCATGGGAGAGATGTCCTTCCTCCTTAACAACCGGAGGAGCGCCACCGTCACTTCCGACAAGAACGGCAAGCTGGTACGGATTACGCGGAAATCTTTTGTGACGGTGGTCAAGCAGTATCCTCATTACGGCATTTTTCTCTCAAAGCTCCTGGCGCGTAAGCTGGTCCGGGCGAACCAAATCAACGCCAAAGTGCAGAAATATGAAGTATGAAAAGTAAACCCTGAAGGGATTTCGCGCAGTCTTAGCAGACCTGTTACAGGTAACACTTCATCTCTTTACCGATGACCCAGGCGTAGAGTTCGATAAACTCCTTTATAGGCGAAGCTTTAATCTTCCTGAACAGCACTTCCTCAATCTGGTAGAAGCCTATTGAGTCATTCATGTCCACTTCTATCCGTACGGGCCTCTTTTTCCCTTGGTCGATCCGGACCTTCTCGATGGAAGCAGAAGAATACTTGTGGATATCTCCCACCCTGGACTCTGTGGAGAGGAGAATGGGAATCCTGGCCCTTCCTTTCTCCATGTCGCAACCGTCAGCGATGAGGATGACTCCAGCCTCCCTGGAGTGGATCTGCTGGGTGGCCATGTGCCCCAGAATACATTCGATAACAAGGGAACGGAGGATAATCTGCTTGTCCGGTTCTTTCCGGTAGAGAATATCGAGCATCCTGTTCAGAATGGGCATAGCCAGGATAGCGCCGGCGTTTTCGTGGCCGTCTCTGCCGACGGTCATCCCTACATCATGAAGGAATGCGGCCATCAGTATGGCGACACTGCTGTCTTCTACTGTACCGATATCTTCCTGTTCCAGGGTAAGCTGTATTCCTCCGGTATGGAGCAGATTGACAATGGTTATACCGTTCAAGGCCACGGTGCGCATGTGGACCGGACCATGATCGTTGAAACCCAGCCGTTTGATGGAGACTGTATTTGCATAGTCTTGTAAAAGTTTGATTTCCGGGTCCTGGAACAGGATAGCCGCCGCTTCAAGGGTTCTGCCTTTGAGTTTTTTCCGTATCTTTTTTTCTAATGAGATTTCTTTCGGGGATTTCATACGCTTTAAGGTAATTCAAGCGGAAGGAAAAGTCTATGAGTTCAAACAGCAATAAACTCTGGTTCGGTATGGCGCATGGGGTACCGTTCCGTTAGAAACATATAAGCCTGTTTCCTTATTTTTCATTTTTGGAAAGAACATGCATCAACTCATCAATAATATGTGTCCGTTCCGTTCCTCCTGCTTCAATTGCATCTGCGACACAAGTTTCTACATGGCGTTTAAGTATTACCATCCCAACACTATGCAGGGCCGCCCGGGCTGCCGAGATCTGGTTCATGATTTCAACACAGTATTTCTCCTCTTCCACCATCCTCAGAATGCCCCGTACCTGTCCCTCAATATTTTTAAGACGTTTAATTACTTTAGGATCGGCGGGATGAGGGCCATGCAGTTCATGGACAGTTGATTGTAGTTTTTCTTGCACATCTATCATGTTACCACCTCACAAAAATGAATGACGATTCACACCCCCTGGGGGTTCCAGCACCAAATATATATGAATAAAAATGTTTAATCAATATTGTACTGGTTTTAATGTATCCCCTAATACCCGGCGACCCGCTGTGCCGGGATGTATATCATTTCCCGGTAGTTATTGCCTGGCGATTACCACGGAAAAATGGCAAACTGTTGCAGAGAGCACGCCCGCAACCGTCCGGGGGACCAGGGATCCCCAGATGAACTTGTTTTTCAATGTGTGCTCTGATTCGGCATTACTATAGGGTGCCATCATACCGCCTTGCATCATCGTATTTCGGGATCCGGACCCCATCATTTCTCCCGGAGCTTAAAAGTCTCCATTACTCAGGTAGCGGTAACCCATGGTTCTGTGCATTGCTGCGAGGCTCTCTGAACCTTCACCTCCTATCATCTCATCCATCCATTCGTGTTCCTCTGTATCGGGAAAATTTAATGCCATTTTAGTGTTGTTAACAGTCACATTCTCAACGTAAGTCCCTTTCGTTGAGAAATGAAATTGTAAGACTGATAAGCTACCTTGTAAGGTTAAATGGGTACCCGGCCCTTTTCCATGCATTGAAACCTCCCGTTAGTTCAATGACCTTCGTATACCCTAAACTGATAAGTTCCCTGGCAGCTGCCGCGCTCATACCTCCGCTTCTGCAATAGACAACAAGAATCTGGTTCTTATCAGGCAGCTTATTGATATTCTGCCCGATCTTGTTATAAGGGATATTGTAATCTGTTTGAGGTAACTCGCCTTCATATGGAATGTGTACGTTGATAAGGGTAAAATCCTTATCTGCTAAAGCTGCTTTCAGCTGGGCGGCATTGATCTGGTTCACTCCGTACTTATTTTTTACAGTCTTTTCCATCAGGGAGGATTTCATGTTCATTGATTGGGTATCATGGGTTTCTTCACCCTCTGAAACATCGCTGCCTTCTGCATCCTCCGTATCCTCCGGACCCTCATGGGCGATCCAGACGGTGCCGCCGGATAAACGGGGAACTTCAGTTCTCCTGTCAGATGACGTTTGGGACGTTTCGGCGTATGCGAATGCCGAAACGAGGAATACCGCTAATAAAGAATACAATAACCGTTTCATATGCTCTCCTGGTGTATGTGATAATAGTATACCCGGGTAGGGTATTAGTAAACCTACTATTCTTTATGTAATTAGTCAAGTTTTCTTGAGATTATTACGTACTCCAGGTGTTCGTTGCCGCCGGTACGGCGTAGGTTTAAATTCCCTGAAAACGAAGCCAGAACGTGATCACTTTATACATCTTTATGAGTCCCGTAAAAGACAGCAGGGCAATACCGGCAAAAGCGATAATGATGAGGAGGCGGAGAGGGAATAAAAAGCTGCTGAAAGCCATCCCCGAAACGGCTATTGACCGGTGTACCCTTCGTAAATAGAAAAAAACAAGAAGTAACGATATGAAAAGAAAAGGGAAGCCGAATAATAATCTTGACCCTGCTACATTGTTACTACTCCACATTTCCAGGTTACCCGCCAATTGAAAGAAGAACACATTCAGTTTCGTCAGGCTTCCTATGAATATGAGCAGTCCGATGAAGACGAGGAACACACCGCTGACAATTTTTACTGTTTGTAAATGAGATGTGAATTTCTCCATTTTCCTTTGAAAACCCGAAAAGAATAAACCGGTTATGATGAAGGGTATCCCCAAGCCGGCTGAATAAGCGGTGAGAAGGACCGTGCCTCTGAATCCCTGTGTGGATGTGCCTGCCAGGAAAAGAATGGAAGCGAGTATCGGCCCGATACAGGGAGTCCATCCGGCCCCGAACGCCATTCCCAGCAGTACGGGTCCCGCTGCTCCCTGTGGGTGTTTCTTTAAATGGAACCTTTTCTCGAAATTAAGGATTTTCCAGAAATTAAAAATATAGTGTAATCCCAGGGCAATCACAATACTGCCGGCAATGATATTGATGATACGCATAGCGCCGCCGAAAATAATCCCCGCTCCACTGAAAACCACACCAAGAATGATAAAAACTACTGAAAAGCCGATTACAAAGAGAAGGGTTTTCAGGAATAACGGCCATCGCAATCCTCTTTTTTCTTGCAGATCGTTGTACGAAACTCCTCCGATAAATGACAGGTAGGACGGTATCAAAGGCAGTACACAAGGGGAAAGAAACGACACAATTCCTGCAAACAGGGCGAGTGCTATATTAATAGTATCATTCATGATGTATACACCGGTTATTATTGGGCATCATCCAGAACGGTAATGTTCAGTCGATACCGTTTCTCAGTATTTTTTCGAAAATGGATTGGTATTCCGGTGCGTCCCACTCTCTGGCACCAATGGCCCGGCCGATAATCGAACCGTCCCTGTCTATAAGGTATGTCGTCGGTA
Source organism: Spirochaetota bacterium (assembly GCA_024274705.1). Taxonomy (GTDB): domain Bacteria; phylum Spirochaetota; class Spirochaetia; order SPDA01; family JAJSAL01; genus JAJSAL01. Next base: position 7,011 of record JAJSAL010000016.1, on the reverse strand, counting down.
TGCTTCGGACGCCGTATTGTGCCCCGACTTTTCCTGTTCTGTCTAGAAGAACCGTGAAATCCAGGCCTAACTCATCCATAAAATTGTTCACAGGCTTGTTGTCTTCCCGGAGGTTAACTGCAAGGATTACGAAACCCTTATCTTTGAGTTTATCGTAGATTCTCTGCATTGACGGCATTTCGGCCCGGCATGGACCGCACCAGGTAGCCCAGAAATTCAGAAATATCATGTTCCCTCGCAAAGAACTGAGTTTGACAACGGTACCATCCAGATCCTCCAACTCGAAATCTATTGATTCGACATTTTCATCTACCACGGTAATGCCGAGTTGAAGCAGTTCATCCTTGATGTTTCCGGCATACACGGTCCCGCCTAATACAACCGCTGAAATTAATACGAATACAAATTTCATTCTCTTCTCCTTAAGGTAATACCCAAAATAAATGCCAAGGGAAGGTAAATCAATAAAAATCGATTATTCCAATTCCCGGCACCTATCCCCGGGTCCGTATGTGCAAGGTGGTTCCATGTGCCTGCCCGGGGATAAATTGACAAACACGTTTTTTTTTATTATGGTTACATCGATAATACCCCTGGAGGGTATAGTATTCATAAAGGTGCCCTGGAGTCAATAGTGATACCAAAGCTGATTAGTAACCTGCCAGAATCAAAGAAAGTAACGCTCAAAATGATTATATTGTCTTCAGCTTCGGCTCTATTCGGCTTACTTATTCCACACATTCTTGATGGGCATCTTTTTATCGAGAGGCGTTATGCCGAGTCAATTATCCTCATGTTCAATTTCTTATTTCTTTTTTTTGTTTTCCGCATGTATCTCAGGGATATCCGGAAAGTTGAGAATGCAAAGAAGCGGTCGGAAAAATTATTGAGTAAATCCTTTAAGCATGTTGGAATTGTAAATCGGAAAATCGATATTCTTTCAGATTTTATCAACATCATGCCCCGGTATCCTGATGATATGAAACCACGGGAAATCATCAGTGCTTTATTGCGATACCTGTTAACCAGTATTTGTAAAGCTGAGTACGGTATAATACGCTTTATAAGAAACGAGGATAATCGAACTCTTACCGAATGGCAGCTCCTTGATAAGGGCAGCAGCAGCATTACTATTTCGAATAAACAGATTTTGAAAATAAGCGATTTTGGGAGTCTCACTGATGACCTGTACTGTGTCCTCAGTGAGTATAGTGTGTCTTCAATAACCTGCGCCTTCGTTTTTCATTGGGACGGAAAAGAACTCTACGAAGTATCCTTTATAAAAATATTACTCAATCAACTCCATTTATTATCGGTTTATCTGGGAATTATCGATCCCTTGCGGGAAAAGAAAAACGCTTCAATTTAAAAGCCCTTGACTTTTACTACAATTAGAATATACTAACACTATACCCCCCTGGGGTGCAGGCTATATGAGAAATAGGAACGGAGAAAAGCGATGAGAAATCGTATTTCAGTAATGATTGGTTTCGGCGGGGCTGCTGGATTACTTGCCGTATATATAACCGTTTTATCCCTGGCTGAGTCTTTCAATCATGCAGTGGGTCAACTTCTCGACATGTGGTACTGGATTCTCCTTTTGATCACCGGTTTTGGTATACAGGCGGGGCTTTACTCTTTTATAAGGAGAAAACTGCGGACGAGACCCGGCGGTTCAACTGCTGAGCTTGCAGCTTCCGGGGGTGTTTCGGCAGGTGCCATGATCGCATGCTGTGCTCACCACATTACCGATGTTCTGCCGCTCTTAGGCGTATCTGCAGCAGCCCTCTTCCTGACAGAATATCAGGTACCGTTCATTCTCCTGGGAATTTTTTCTAATATAGTTGGAATTACTATGATGCTTGTGATGATCCAGAAACACAACCTGTATCCCTCCCGGTTACTTCATAATTATTTGTTTTCGTTCAACATGCGGAAAATCCGGGGTATCACAGTACTATCTGCCGTTCTTGTTACGGGATTCTCCTTTTTCCTTGTTTCCCGGCAGGCGGATAGGGCGGAAAGTGTTCCTGAGCGGATGATTTTCAATCTGGAAACCATTGTGAATGACGAGAATTTCGTAACGATTGAAGTAAAGCCTCTCAATTTGGAATTCAATGAACCGGTACGCTTCCAGGTGAAGATGAATACCCATCAGGGAGATCTTGGGTTTGACTTGGCTGCTATTTCAATTCTTGAAGATGATAAAGGGAGGATATTAAAACCGGTAAGCTGGGAAGGTTCTCCGCCCGGCGGTCACCACCGGGCTGGTGTGCTTACATTCCCCGGGGTAGATGAACAATCGAAATGGATCAAACTGACAATACGGGAAATTTACGAGGTCCCGAAAAGGATATTTATATGGAACCTGATTTGACGAACAACAACAAAATCTCCAAGGCAGTTTCGCAGGTTTTTCGGGGCAGGTATAAAATGCTCTGGATAATGGCACTGACCTGTCTGGTACCAATTGCTGCTCTTTTTCTTTTACCGGTAGCAGGGATCAACACCAACTGGTGGTATTTGGTGATTCTTATTTGTCCGGTAATGCATTTGCTTATGATGTCCGGGATGCATGGAAATCATGATCATGGAAATCATGATAAATCATCAACAAAACTGGAAGATTAATCAACAAACATTATGATTGTAATACGTTATAACGTGTACAACTCCGGTAATCCGGGTGACGGGGGCCAGCAAACGGCGGACCATATGGGAACTGTATGTGAATAAATCCAACATGATTAAACAAGACCAGGTTCAAAAAAGAGGCCTTGAAACAATTCCGCTCTTTCCGCTCCTGGTAAGTCTCTTTTTAACCTCGACCTCTTTGTTCGTGTTTGAGGTAACCCTTACTAGGTTATTCTCACCGATGCTGCAGTATCATTTTGTCTTTATGCTCACTTCTATGGCGATATTCGGTTTGGGAATAGGAGGGTATATCGCATATCGCTTAACAAAAAAAATGAAGCATGCACAATTGGTTTCACAGTTACCCGGTTTACTGATCATACTGGCAGCATCCTACATCTTCTCTTTTACCTTGATCTATAAACTTCCTTTTCTCAATTTTTTTATTATTTATGCCGGGATTGCGTCGCTTCCTTTTATTATCGGGGGCATTCAGATAGCCCTCATTTTTATGAAATTGGCAGGGGACAGTCATAAACTGTATTTTGCCGACCTGTTGGGCGCGGGTGCGGGAAGTGTCCTGGTTGTGGGATTAATAAATTGGCTGGGAATTGTAAATACGATACTGGTTGTCTCGGGATTCGCAGTCCTCTCTTCAATTATATTGTCGTATTATCTGCTGGGCAGAAAGTACATGAGAGTGCCTGTTGTTATCGCTGTTCTGTTTGTCATGATTGGAATGTTTCAGCCTGGTGTTAAACAGTTCGAAGACAGGTTCCGGGGTTATTTCACAAGTCCTCTGACGTCTTTATCTTCCCTCCGCTCCGGTAATATAAGTCACTCTTTGAGTGATTGGAACTGGGATGCATATTCCAGGACTGATGTCATTGATACGGAGGCACCGTCCGGTTCAAAAATTATTACAATTGATGGGGGGTCAAACTCGGAGATGATTCAATTTGACGGTGATTTCCGGAAGGTACAGTCACTTAAAACAGATTTGAATTATCTGCCCTTTGAGTTCGGAAGTAATACTAAAACCCTTATCATCGGGCCTGGAGGGGGCAAGGATATTCTCCTTGCTCTTCTTTCCGGGAGCAGGGATATCCATGCTGTAGAAATAAATACCGGAAGTGTTGATATTGCCAGAAAGTATTCGGAATATAACGGAAGCATTTATGACCGTGACGAAGTTACCCTGCATATACAGGACGGACGTAATTTTGTCAAACAATCCAACGATGTTTACGATATCATATACCTTGCCCAGGTTATGAGCGGAGCTGCGGAAGCCGTGGGATATTCCCTTGCGGAAAATTTTATTTACACGAAAGAAGCAATTAAGGATTATTGGAGTAAGCTGAATGAAAAAGGCAGGCTTGCTTTTATCCTGCATGACGAAAAAGATTTAACCCGGCTGCTGTTAACAATCAGGGAATCCTTTGCAGAACTGGGAATTTCAGTGAATCAGCTGGAAAAGCAAATTGTTGTGATCAACCGGGGAGCTCCGGGCACTTCCAACGATATGGTCCATATGCCGCTTGTTATGATTCGGAAAACCGCTTACGCTCCCGAAGAAGTCAAGGGAATATTGGTGGCGGCTATGATAAATGGTCAAAGTCCTCTTTATGTGCCATTCATTACAGAAGACTATTTCTGGGATAATCTATCGGTTGTCTCTTCAGAAACCAAAGCGTTTACACTCAGGCAAGATTCCGGTTTTTCCGTAACCACCGATAACAGACCGTATTTCTTTGATTTCAACAGTGGAATTAATAACAATCTTTTGTACGTTTTAGCAGGAATTGCTGCAATTACATTTCTTTTCTTCAGGCCTGCGTTTCGAAAAATTCAGCTTAAACGTTCTCCGGTTTATTTTATAGGACTGGGCCTCGGATTTATGCTGATTGAAATACCGTTGATACAGAAGTTTTCGCTGCTTCTGGGACACCCCACGCGGGCGTTCATCGTTATTCTGGTGGCACTATTAACCGGAGGGGGACTGGGAAGTCTTTTTGGGGGATGGGAAAAGTTTCGCCTGAAAAGCAGGTATCTGCCGTTAATTATGGTTCCTGTCCTCACCGCCGCCGTTTATGCTTTGTCTGATATGCTGTTGAATCGCTGGATGATCCCTTCGTCGGGAGCACGGGCTTTTGTTGCTTTTTTAATTCTTTTTCCTTTGGGGTTTTTTCTCGGAATGCCCTTTCCCTTCGGATTAAGAATTTTGAGCCTGGTTAAGAAAAAGGATGCAGTACCCCTCATGTGGGGGATCAACGGTCTCATGTCGATAGGAGGTTCGACCCTGGCGGTTATCATCTCCATGAAGATGGGATTGTCCTATTCCCTGATAACAGGAGGATTTATTTATCTGATGCTGTTTATCTTCATGCCGGTTTATGAAAAAACATGGAGGCCGACTTGGTGAGAAAAAATAGTCTGATCGCGATTATATCCATCTCCCTTGCCCTTTCCACAGCGTTAATTCTGCATGTTGTTTCCAGCGACTATAGTTTTACACCCCGGCCGTTAATCGTTGAGAAAGATGACACTGTGGTCCCCCGGGAATTCATTCCCCCGGAAGAATTAGCGAAGCATGTACGGTCTACGGGTACGACAGAACCGGGTAATGTGGAAGTCCAGGCGCTTTTCCTTAACCTGATAATGGATACAGATGATGAGAACCTTGTTTTTCAACTTGCCTTCAATACCCATAGTGTAAACTTAGCTGACTATGATATTGCAGAAGAAGTGTACCTCGAAAACAGCAAAGGGATGCAGATCAAGAAGGATTTTACCTGGAACGTGACCCAAAAGGATAGCGCTCATCACATTATGGGGTTTTTAACGGTTCCAGACAGGAGTAATGGGGAACCCTTTCTCAGCGACGATACGGAGTGGATCAAGCTGGTATTAAAGAGAATTCCAACAATTGAGAAGAGAGAATTCCAATGGAGAGTCATCAGCTGAGGCACAGATCAACAGTACCACCGGATGTTAGTGTCCATCCACGTTCGCAATTTTCCTTGAAGTAGCCATCGAAAACCCCACAGTTAAGCTACCTTTCTCATCCGTTCCAAATACATTGGTCGATGAGGTCTTTCTGCTGTCAAACCCATCGAAGGCATTGTACTGTAGTGAATCCTCAAGGCCATCTTCTAAACACACCATCGCCTCCGGATACCGTTCTCGATATTCAGATACAATGTGCTGAGCATACAGAAAGGCATCTTCTTTCGTCGGTTGTTTCCATATCTGCTTGACCTTTTCATAGAGAATACCCTTATGAGCATCAGAAATGGCAAGCAGGACATTCTTTACCCCACGATCTATCGGCTCTATTGCAAGAATTTCACGTACTCCCGACTATTTACCCCTTTCCCGATAAGAATCGCCATAGATACCACCCGATTCCCATCCCGGATCTTCTCATACATCGCATCGATCCAAAGAATCGGGTACTCAGCATCAAGAGTCCTGGTACGAAATACTGCAATCTGTTCATCAAGACCTTTATTGATCTCCGATACTTGGCTCGCCGACAGGTTTTCGATCCCCAATGATTGTGCCACCCGCTCTATCTTACGGGTTGAAACTCCGTTGATGAAGGTTTCCTGAATAACCTGTATCAATGCCTGTTCACTCCGTTTTTTTTCCGTAACGAAAAAGGGTATGTAGCCCCCATTTCTCAATTTTGATACCAACACAGACATGGTACCTAACCGGGTATTGAATCGTCTTACACGGGTCCCGGAAAAGCAGGTCTTTCGTTCGCTGCTGTGCTTCCCTTTTTCCGCTCCTACCTTTGCTTCAGCTTCCATCTGCATCAGGTGCTGCGTGAACCTCTTGAGCATTGAGAAAAGCGGATCTGGTTCCGCCATAAACTCCAATAGCATTTTTTTAAACTTCCCAGTATCATTGTATGTGGCCATAGTTTCAACTTCATCTTGGAGTTTTCGATGGCCTTTTTCAATTCAAAATTGCGAACATTATTTTACACGACCAAACATCATGTATCTCTTTAAACGATGAAAAAACATAATCAATCTTTTCTCTCGAATATATATCGTTCGATAAAGCTGCCATGTATGCATCAAAAAACTCACGTTCTTCAGTGCTAATCGCAGGAATCGCTATCGATATTTTAAGCGTCCATCCCTCTCAAATGACTACGTCTTCAGAATAGAACGCTGCTTCTCCAAAAAGTCGCTGCTGCATTACTTCTAAAAGATATTCACCATCACTACTGTCCGGTTATAAATCTATTAGTAGCAATTGTTTAGCAGAATCGCCCTCCATCGATTTGTAATCAAAATCTGTAAGTACTTGTATTATAGGAACTTGCTCGAACACCGTCACACTCAGAATTTGCAAAATAGT
>JAJSAL010000156.1 GCA_024274705.1 Spirochaetota bacterium | reverse complement strand
GTATCATAGAGGAAGAGCACCGGAGGCAGGCGGATAAGCTGATCATGATCCCCTCCGAGAGTTACGCTCCCCTGGCGGTACGGGAAGCCTTGGGATCGGTGTTCCAGAACATATATGCCGAAGGGTACCCCCGGCGGAGAATGATGAAGGAGACCGCGGAATCGATCCTGGACCTGGAATATCAGCTGGCATACTACCGGAGGTATGCGGACCGCCGGTTCTACAAAGGGACCGAAAATGCGGATATCGTGGAAGCCCTCTCTGCCAGGCTTGCGGCGGAGTGCTTTGCAACGGAACTGGTGTGTTCCGACCGGGTCAAGGCCAACGTCCAGGCCCTGTCCGGATCTGCAGCGAACCTCTCCATCTACAGTTCACTCCTTAAGCCGGGAGATACCATCATGGGGATGGACCTGTTCCAGGGAGGACACCTCACTCACGGGAGTAAGTACAACCAGTCGGGTAAACGGTACCGTGTCGTGTCCTACGGTGTGTCCAAAGAGACGGAAAAGCTGGATTACCGGAAAATACGGGACCTGGCCTTGGAATACAGGCCTAAACTGATCATTGCCGGTTTTACCTCCTATCCCTGGGCCCCTGATTTTGCCGAGTTCCGGTCAATCGCCGACGAAGCGGGGGCTTACCTGATGGCGGACATCGCCCACACCGCCGGACTGGTCCTGGGGGGGGTATATCCCAACCCTGTGGGCATAGCGGATGTCACCGTGTTTACCACCCACAAAACCTTATGCGGCCCCAGGGGTGCCGTTATCCTGACCACCGATCCGGCCCTGGCGGACCGGATCGACAAAGCTGTATTCCCGGGAGCCCAGGGCGGCCCCCACGTAAACAAGATGGCAGCCCTCTGTGTCGCCCTTACAATTGCCCGGACCGAACAATTCCGCCGGTTCCAGCAGGAAACGGTGAAAAACGCCGCCGCCCTGGCCTCCGGGTTTCATGAGCAGGGTATACGGGTGGTATACGGCGGAACCGACACCCATATCGTCCTCATCGATACCGGGGATGTATCAAAAGGGATCCCTCTGTACGGCGAAGCAGCCGCCCGGATCCTGGACCTGGCCGGCATCGTTGTGAACAAGAACACCATACCCGGGGACGAGAAAACCGCCCTTGCCCGGGGCCTCCGGTTCGGTACTCCCTGGGTCACCCAGCGGGGACTGAATCAGGAAGATATGAAGGAGATCGCCCGGGCCTCGGCTAATATCCTGAAAGGAATTCAACCCTTTACCTATGTGAGCGCTGGCGGACCCCTTCCACGAGGTAAAATCCGTCAAACTATTTTTACGGAAGAACAGGAAAAGGTCCGGAACATCATAAACCGGGCGCACATGGACAGGGCTTTCACTCGCCCCGCCACAAAGGATGGGGAATGCGCTTCTCTTTCAATTACAGGTTCCAGGGCAAAGGCGTTTCTTCAGAGCGCCTGTTCCACCGACATAAGCAGCCTGGAAGAGGGGGAGTCACGGGATGTCCTTTTTTTCGACGGTTCCGGCAGGCTGGTTGCCCCGGCACTGCTCACCAGGATGAAGAACGACGCCGGCTTAAGGTTCGTATACAAGGTGGAAACCGGCCCTTCCCGGTGTCCCGGTCTACAGAAGTGGCTCCAGGGTCTTTCCGACGGCTACACCATATTCGACGAGGAAGATATGCTCAGGAAAGTGGAAGGTCCGGTGATTATAAAACAGGTACCGGCAAAGACTCCAGGCCGGAAGGGACCGGATTTTATCCCGGGAACACCTCTTTCGGAGATCGAAGGGAAAGCGCCTCACCTGGTCTGCACGGAAAAATCCTACTTTGCAGGACAGAACCGTAGCAGCCATTCACACAAAAAAGACCCTGTACGATGGGAATGGACGGATCCGGAAGGCGTAGAAAAGCGTACCGTCCTCTACGATATCCACAAGGAACTGGGCGCTAAAATGGTCCCCTTTGCCGGATGGTCCATGCCGGTGTGGTATACCTCGGCCATGGAGGAACACAAGGCTGTTCGCACTGCAGCCGGACTCTTTGACGTGAGCCACATGGCGTGCTTCGAAGTGTCCGGTCCCCAGGCTGTAAGCTTCCTGGACACGGTGAGTTCCAACTACACGGGGTGGCTTGAGAAAGGTGAATCCGGCTACGGCTATCTCATGGACCCCGAAGGAAACTGTATCGATGATTTCATGGTGTACCGCATCGATGAAGATCGTTACCTCCTGGTGGTCAACGCCGCTAACGAGGCCAAGGATTTTGACTGGCTTACACGGGTAAACAAGGGTGAGGTTTCCATCGATTACGATCACCCGGAAAAGAAGGTGATCGTTCCGTGTACACTGCTGAACCTGAAGGACCCGTCTCTCGGCGGAAACCAGCTCGCCGGCATCGCCCTGCAAGGTCCCCTCTCCACGCAGACCCTGCTGAAGTGTTCCCGGGATTACGGGTCCGCCCAGGCTCTTCGGTGCCTCCTTAAAACGGAGCTTACCCGGTGCGTTATAGGAGGCATCCAGGTGATTGCCGCGAAAACCGGGTACACCGGGGAGCAGGACGGGTATGAACTGTACGTACATCCCGACAGGCTGCCTGAACTGTGGAACCTCATCCTGGACCGGGGGAAAGAGCTGGGAGTAGTCCCCTGCGGCCTTGCCTCCCGGGATTCCCTGCGCACTGAAGCAGGGCTTCCCCTCTACGGCCACGAACTTGCCGGACCGGAAGGAATAACACCGGCGGAGGCAGGTTTCGGAGGATACATCAAGTATCACAAACCCTTCTTCGTCGGCAGGGACAAACTGCTGGAGAAGGACCTGAAACGGACACGAAAAGTAGTACGGTGGCGCATGGTCGGCAAGGGTGTACGAAAACCCAATCCCGGGGACCCGTTACTGCAGAAAAACGGCCTGGTTATCGGCAAGGTCACCAGCTGTTCCCTGGATACCCGGGGATACCTGATAGGCCTGGCAATCGTTACGAAAAACAGTGTCGTTTCCGGTTCAGCCGTGGACATCCTCCCCCTTCCCAGGCAGAAACGGGAGGAGAAACAACGCCACGAGCTGAAAGAGGGAGACAGGATAACCGTCTCGGAGAAGGCACGTGTATTGAGCCGGTTTCCCGAGAGGACGTAAAACTCAGCGTACCGGTGGAAGGGGCAGACCGCCGGGTAACCCGTTACGATAAACCGTGTTTTTTACAAACCCGGGAGGTATATTCACAGTACATAACTGCAGGGGAGAACAATATGTTCAAATCTCCATTCCGGGTGACCGGATATAAATCTTTGATTACATTCTGCCTTTTACTGGTTATATCGATGAATGTGCCTGCGGATGGTTCTTCACAACCTGGAGAGGACGAAGCCTTCACCAGGGCTGTAGAGACGTACCGTGCTGAAGAAAACCAGGAGGCATTGAAGCTTTTCCAATCATTTATGGAGGAGTACCCGGACAGCATGAGGATAGATGATACCTACTGGTACCTGGGACGCCTGTACATGCGTTTGGAAGACCGGGACACGGCGCTGGATTTCTACAAACGGGTGCTCCACTGGCCGGAAAGGAGCAGCAGGTTGTCGGCAACACTCTTCGCCCTGGCGAAAATATATTACGGGGAAAGGGAATACCAGAAAGTGATCGATCTCCTCGGTTTCCATGAAACCGGTGGAAGCCTCAACCGGAATGACCTTCGTTTTCTCTTCCTCGCGGGAAAGTCCTTTTACCATCTGGGATACGGGAACCTCAAGAATTACAGGCGGTCGGAAGCGGCAGCTTACTTTACCAGGGCAATCGACATCTTTACCCTCATAGGCGATAGTGCAACTGATACCCCGGTGAGAATAGACGCTCTTTTAGCGCTGGGCAAAACGTGTCTGAAAGCAATGGACGCTGCGGAACATCGCGCTTCTTATACCGCCTTATACGAAACACTAAGCGATGCGGTAGCGGTTCTGGAATAACTTGTCACTGAAGAGTCTTTAGCTGATTTCGAGGTATTGAAGAGAGAACTGAAACAGGTAAAGGGGATGGATTTCAACGCAGACGTGGAAGTCTTCGGAGGTGTCAGTACCCTTGCCGTTACCCCGGGAGTTCGTATCGGAGTTGACCTGGGGCTCGATATTCCTCTCGGGTTTCGCCAGGAACTGCAGGCCCGGATCGGGTATGACCACGACTCTTTCGGCCTGAAAACCTTCAATTTTCTGCCGGAGGAAACCGGTGCCGGGGATATCCGGCTCATTCAATCGACAGACGATGTATCCGGAAAGATTTCCTGGATCGCGGGCTCGAGAAGATCCGTTTATTCCAGGTTTACCGTTTCAGGCGGTGCCGGCCGGGCGGACGATCCGGAAGATACGTATATTACTGTAAAAGCGGATGAATCCATTGATTTCCGGTTGAACAGGTACATGAAAACAGGGATGGATGCGGACATACGATGGAAAACGTTTCCCCAGTATCTCGTCAATAACCGAAAACTGGATTATATCCAGGGAACAATTTCCCCCTACCTGCAGGTTTACCCGTCATCGAATCTGAACCTCAAAACATCCTACCGGTTCGAGATCAAGCAGTATCTTGACGCCAAGTACGAATCATCTCCCGGTGTCCCCGCAGAAAAAAACCGGCGGTATATCGTAAACAGTGCCGGGGTTTCAATCGACGCAAAGATGGGACCGGTTTTCAGACCATCCCTTGGCTATATATTCACTTACAACAAATCAAATAACTATAACATTACCGTAAGCGGACTGCCGGCGGATATATTTATCGAGGGATATTACGACTATTACGAGGACGACATCAAGGTACAGACAGATTTCAGATGGAGCAGGCGATTCAGGACAGACATCGATGGTTCCGTTTCTTTTCGAAACTTTATCACCTATCCGGTCAGGGATGAGACGAAAACGTTCATCGGGGAAATCCGGAAGGATACGGAGATAAAAATCAACGGCAGTGTGGAATATATGTTCCAACCGGAAAAGAAAAACCGGGTTGCCGATCTTGGCATTGTCATCGATACCGGTTATGTGAACAGCATCTCCAACATGACCTACGAAAAATCTTTCGATACGAACCACGAGTATGCCACTTTTCTTCTTGGTTTACACCTGGAGCTCCCTTAAACACCCGGGGAACATATGCAGAGAAAAAGATCCGCACGGATTCTCATTGCGTTCCTGCTCCTTGTAATGACAGGATTCATCGGTTACAAGGTGTTATTTATCCGGTACACCCTTACCGATATCGTTCCACAGGATAGTTACACCATTGAGCTGTCCATGACGTTCACAGGAAACGGGGATGACCTGGTGGTAAGAACGTTCCTTCCCCGGGAGACCCAGACGCAGCGGATCAGCGCCGAGCTTGTCAATGCTCCTGATCTCACCTTCCACAAAGAAACTGCCTCCCTGTTCACCCGGGGAGAGTGGAGCAGGTACCTCGCGAAAGGACCATACCGGATTACTTATTCTTTTGATGCACAGATACAGCCGGTTGAATACTCTATCGATCCTGATTTACGTATTCCTTCCAGTACTCCCGATGCTTTAAAAAAGTATGTTTCCGCCACCGGCGTCATCCAATTGGAAGATCCTGTCATTGTACAGATTTCCCGGGAGGTTACCGATTCCTATTTCCTTCCCACCCTGAAGGCTATCTATGATTACGTCTACGCCCTGTCTCCGAAACCATTTAAAGGAACCACAGACGCCGTTACCGCGGCAAAGCTGGGAGAAGCAAGCTGTAACGGTAAGAGCCGGTTGTTTGTCGCTCTTGCAAGGAGGGCGGGGATACCGGCTCGCCTCATAGGCGGTATCATACTCACACCGGGAAGCAAACGGACTTCCCACCAGTGGGTAGAGGCATACGTGGAGGGGCACTGGATACCTTTTGACGCACTGAACGGTCATTTTGCATCTCTCCCTGGAAATTACCTGACCCTCTACCGGGGGGACGAATCCTTGTTCGTCCATTCCCGGAACATAGGTTTTGATTACCGGTTTACTATTAAAAAGCGTCTCGTTTCCAATGACCGGCTGGCAGGCTTCCTGGGGGGGCACGCTTTCAATCTGTATAAAACCCTACAGACGTTTACAAGGGTTAACGTTTCCATCAATATTTTAAAATTCCTCCTTGTTATCCCCTTAGGGGTGCTGGTAGTGGTGGTGTCCAGAAACATCATTGGAATTACCACGTTCGGCACCTTTCTTCCCGCCCTTATGGCTATGGCCATCCGTGAAACCGGGCTTATACCCGGTATGATCGCCTTTGTTTTTGTCATCGGTTTGACCATGTTAATCCGTTCCCCCCTGGACAGGCTTGGAATCCTCCATACACCCAAGCTGGCGATCATGATGATTGTCGCCATCGGTGCCCTCTTAGGACTGACTGTCCTTTCCGATATTCTCAGAATAGACGCTCTGTCCTCAATCGGGGCTGCAGCTCTTTTCCCCATAGCTATTATGACCATCACTGCCGAGCGGGTTGCCATTACCCTCTCGGAGGAGGGGATGGCAGCCACCCTCATCACCATGGGACAGACCCTGGTCGTGATGAGTATCTGTTACCTGATCATGAATTCCCTGGCGGTGCAGGCCCTCATGCTTGCCTTCCCGGAACTCCTCCTTGGGGTAATAGCTCTCAACATATGGATCGGAACATGGACGGGTTTACGGGTCACCGAAATGGTGCGGTTCCGCCTGCTCTATACGGAAGAGAGGAGTGAATCCGGTGACAGATGAAAACAGGGGATTGGAGGATGTACTGGGGATCAATCGCCGGAACCTGGAGCTGATCAGTACCTATAATCCCCGTTCTGCCTATCCCCTGGTGGATGACAAGTTGAAAACCAAGGAAATTCTATCGAAGGTGGAGGTGCCCTTCCCGGAGACCCTGCATGTGGTGGGTAATTTCCTGGAACTGGATTCTTCCATACAGCTGATGAAAGAGACACAATCCTTCGTCATTAAACCTGCCCGGGGCCGGGCCGGGGGTGGTATCCTCCTGGCGGAGCAACAGGAAGCCGGAAGCACCTGGCGTTCTCCATCGGGAAAAACCATCAGCGAGGAAGACCTTCGAAAACATCTGGGAGACATCCTGTTCGGAGTCTATTCATTCGGCCGTACAGACGACAGGGCACTGGTTGAAAAACGGGTCGTGCAGCATGACTTCTTCGATTCCATCTATCCCGGGGGAATCGCGGATATCCGTATTCTCGTATTTCAGAGGCAGGCCGTACTCGCTATGCTCCGGGTTCCCACCGGCCGTTCCGAGGGTAGGGCAAACCTTCACCAGGGTGCACTTGGGGTAGGTATCGATCTGACACGGGGAATTACACAGGAAGGGTTATGGCGGAAGGAGAGGGTTGTCCGGCACCCGGACACCGGGGTGGAGCTGAAGGGGCTTACCATTCCCTTCTGGAAGGAAATGGTTCGATACGCTGAGACGGCTGCAGGTGCAGTCCCTTTGAAGTATCTCGGGATCGACCTTGTCATCGACAAACAAGCAGGTCCCCTGGTCCTTGAAATGAATGCCCGGCCGGGTCTGCAGATACAGGTAGTCAACAACACCGGCCTGGTACCGGTCCTGGCTGGGATAGGGAGGGACCGGTGAGAGTTACCCTTTCCTCCCTCTGGAAAGTAAGCCCTCTGCCGATACTCCTTTTAATCGCGCTTCTATTTGGGGTAGGTCTCTATCTCCAGGTCCAGTTCGTCCGTATTCAGGGGCAGCCCTTAAGGATACATGTCAGCATGAGGGATACGAACGCTTCTGTTTCCGGGGACCTCGGCTTCGAAGGGCCCCAGCAGGGGAATGATCCGTCCATCGATACACTCGAGGGGCCGGCGAAAGCGGCTATAGAGCTTCTGAATGGGGATGATACCGGGAAGGGAATCATGCAGCTTCAGCAGCTGATGAACGATTCTCCCTCTTTAAGGGACGATCCCCGTGTCCTGTTGTCCCTCGCAATGGCATTACAGAAAGTAAACCGTTATCAGGAAGCCCTTGCAGCCCTGGACGCTATTCCCGGGGGAAGCGGGAACACAGGGAGAATCCATTTCAGCAGGGGGCTGATATACAACCGGATGGGCCTACCCGGCAAAGGGGAAAAAGAATATCTCGCGGCACTGGAAGCCGTTCCTCTCTATTACGAGGCAAGCTTCAACCTGGGAACCATGTATCTCGAGCAGGGGAAAATCAACCTCGCAATAGATATACTGGTGAATACGATACCCCTCGCCGGCGTAGCAAGCAGGGCTAAAACTCTGTACAACCTTGCTATTGCCCACACCAGAAACGGCCAGTACACCTTAGCTGAAAAATCCTATATTGAGGCAATAAACCTGGTTCCACAGAACCTGAAAGCCCGGATAAACCTGGCCCGGATTTACAGGGACAACCTGGACCGTCGGGAAGATGCTATGTAACTGTACCGGCAGATTCTCCGCCTGGATCCCCGGTATGTACCTGCATATTACGGCATGGCGATTCTCTTATCCGGTCAGAACAAGAACGCAGAAGCTGAAAAGATGTTGGAGGAAGCCCTCAGGTTCAATCCTGCCCATGAGGAATCGAGGATGAAACTGTCACAGATGCTGTTCGAGAGGGGTGAAATCGATGAGGCGGAGCGCCACTTAAAATGGATACTGGAAAACGGGCGCGATGTGGGACGGGCATCCTTTTACCTCGGCAGGATCGAATTCTCAAGAAGAAACTTCCAGAAAGCCGTCGATTATTACAGGAGTTCCTATGAGCGTTCAAACAATACCCACCTAGAATCCCTGAACAACCTGGGTTTGGCTTTAAAATACCTGGGAAAAACCGATGAAGCGGTGAAAGTATTACTCTCAGCGTTGGAACAGGACCCTGATTATGCCGCAGCATTCTATAACCTGGGGCTGATCTACCTCTCGGAAGAACAACTTACCAGGGCCCGGGAAGTGTTTGAACAGGCTCTGCAGATCGATCCGCTCTACGAAGAAGCATGGTATAACTTGGGGTACGTGTTCAGTCTGCAAGGCGAGACGTACCGGGCAATCGAGGCATTCAAACAAACACTTGAACTGGATCCCGCCAACGAAAAAGCCAGGCTCAACCTGGCAGTGCAGTATCGAAAAGCGGATACGCCGGAACGGGCGCGGGATCAGTATAAATTGCTTCTTGCATTGAATCCTTCCTATTCATCCGCCTGGTTCAACCTTGCCCTCCTGGAAAAAGGCCTGGGCAACACGGTTCAAGCCGAAGAAGCGTATCAGAAAGCCCTGGAACTGGAGCCGGATGAATCGAAGTATTATCTCAACCTCTCCGTCCTGTATGCTTCCAAGGGAGAAACCGCAAAGGCGATAGGCATTCTGAAGGAGGGGCTGGCAATTCACCCTGACGATCCGTCCCTCAGGTATAACCTGGCTGTCCAGTATAAAAAACAGGATGCTCTAAAGTCCGCGCTGGAAGAATTGATCAGGGTGGTGAACCTCAATCCTGCATACATAAAAGGCTGGCTCAGTCTCGCGGAACTGCTTTCAGACATGGACGACCATCAGCAGGCACTGGCTGCCTACGAAAAAGTTCTGGAACTGGACCCGGAAGACGGCTATTCACGGTATAAAATGGGAAAAGAACTGTACAAACTGAAGCGATACGATCAGGCGATACTACAGTACCGGCGAAGTCTCGAGTCCATACAGTATAATGCGTGGATATGGTATCATCTGGGCAAGGCCCTTGAAAAGAAAGGCAGAACCGGAGAAGCGGACCAAGCCTACAGCCAATCCATGACGATCGACCCTGAGATGGTGCGTTTTATTGCCCGGCGTCTCTCCAACGCTGAGGATTCCATCGATCAGCTCGTCTCTATGCTCAAGGACAATCCCGGGAATACGGGGATACGTCTTCAACTTGCCGAACTGTACAAGCGGACCGGGGATTTCGATAAGGCGGTTGCAGAGCTGGAAACCGCCGCTCACCTCGATCCCGGCAGTCCCGAAGCGTGGATCAGTCTCGGGGAAATCTATATGGAAATGGACGATCCTGAGAAAAGCAAAAAAATCTACGCGCAAGCTTATAACAGATTTCCGGAAAACGGGGAGATCCTGTACAAGTATGGAGCCGTACTGGAGGACATGGAGAAATCCGGTGATGCCGCAATCTATCTCCAGAAAGCCGCGGAACACATGGAGGATCCCCTGGCCGCGCTGGAACTGTTAGGCGACATATACTATGAGAAAAAAGAATATGGGAATGCAGCCGGATATTACTCACGGGCCCTGGAACTTGACCCCGACGATGGGAGAATCCTCCTTAACCTGGGTAAATCGTTCTACCATCTTAAGCAGTACGATAAGGCCCTTAAGCACTTCCTCGGTGCCGCGGACATGATGCCCGATTACCCCTGGACGGGTATCTGGCTCGGCAGGGCATACGTTAGGCTGGAAAGATATAACGATGCAGAAGCGACGTACAAGCGTATCATCGACACCTATCCGGGCTTCATCCAGGGCTACATCAGCAGGGGTGACCTGGAGAGCCGGGCCGGCAGGACCGACACGGCGGCGGATTATTACCGAAGGGCTCTTGATATTGATCCTCTGAACATGAGTGCCAGGAAGAAACTGGAGCGGCTCCCCTGACCTGGAACGGTCCCGTCCAGCCGTACAGGACCTGTTTCGATACAATTCCGTTCCATTTGAATATATACACGTATCAATTGTATAGACTACTATAGAAGCTTAGGAAAAGGAGAATCAGTGTGTTCGATACTATTGGTTTAGCAAGCTTCATCTGGATTATTACGGGTATTGCTTTAATTGTCCTGGAATTTGCCATCCCCGGGGTGATTACCATATTCTTCGGTTTCGGGGCTTTACTTACCGGGATCCTTTCGGTGTTCCTGGACATACCGGTAAACAGCCAGATATTAATCTTCCTCGGCAGTTCCCTTGTATCACTGATCTTCTTCAGAAAATACCTGAAAAGTATATTCTCGGGTTACAAAAAGGATAATCCGGATACCACAAGGAACATCAGTGAACATGTAGGGAAAAAAGCTGTTGCCCGGTCTAACATAAGCCCGGACAAGCGGGGAACCGTACTGTATAACGGCACGGTCTGGGAAGCGGAATCCGTGGAAGATATCGAAAAGGGGGAAACAGTACAGATTATCGGACTCGACAGTATCGTTTTAAAAATAGTCAAAATCGACTAAGGGAGTATCTATGGACGCGTTGACAATTCTTTTAATCATTTCCGGTGTAGTTCTTTTCATCATCCTGATCCGTTCCTTAAGGATCGTACCGCAGAAATCCGCTTTCATTATCGAGCGGCTGGGAAAGTACAGTAAAACCCTGGAAGCCGGGTTTCACCTGCTGGTGCCTTTCTTCGACCGGGTAGCATACACTCATTCCCTCAAAGAGATCGCCATCGATGTGGAATCACAGACGTGCATAACCAGGGACAATGTTTCGGTAGAAGTTGACGGTATCCTCTATATCCAGATAATCGACCCCGTCAAAGCATCTTACGGCATTGAAAATTATAAATACGCATCCATCCAGATAGCCCAGACGACCATGAGAAGTGTCATGGGAAAAATGGACCTGGACAAGACCTTCGAAGAACGGGACAACATCAATTCCGTCATCGTCCTGGCAGTGGACCAGGCCTCAGACCCCTGGGGCGTCAAGGTAACCCGGTACGAAATCAAGAATATCGTTCCTCCCCAGAGCATCAAGGATGCCATGGAAAAGCAAATGCGGGCGGAGAGGGAGAAACGGGCGGTGATCGCCGAATCCGAAGGGGAGCGCCAGGCCAACATCAACCAGGCGGATGGGGAACGCCAGGCCGTGATCGCCCGGTCCGAAGGGGAAAAGATACGGAAGATCAACGAGGCGGAAGGAAAGGCTGCAGAGATCGAAAAAATCGCCACGGCAACGGCTTACGGACTTAAGGAAATTGCCCGGGTAATCGCTGATAAAGGCGGGGCCGATGCAGTCAACCTGCGTATCGCGGAACAGTATATCCAGGAATTCGGTAAACTGGCAGGGAAGAACAACTCCATGATCCTGCCGGCCAACCTTACCGACATATCATCGATTATCGCCACCGCCACCAGCGTGGTGAAGAAGATGAACAAGGATAGTTCCGGAGAAAGTGCCGGTTAAGCAAGCGAAAAAACCTGTGTTGACATTGCTAATTGAGAGGAGTATCGTACCATCGACGCGGGTAATTGAGTAATTCCCTCCTTTTAAAAACGGGGCATGAGTAATGTAATGCGGTGTTACAAAAGAGCACTTCCAGTAGTTTTTGCGACGGTTTCAGCACCTGTTTTTGCCGCTGGAGGTGACTCTGATGTTTCCAAAACCCTCTTTTATCATGTTCTCAATGGAAATGAACTTGATCTTTTTCCTTTTTTGCCTGCCCTAGAACTGCCATTCGGCATAAGTGTTCATCAACTCATGCTCTTCCTTGCCGTGATCCTTATTGCCGCTCTTTTCCTCTTTGCAATAAAAAAAGGAGTCCTCAAACCCCGGGGACTGGCGGTTTTCCTTGAAAGCCTCGTTCTTTTCGTACGTGATAACATAGTTTTTCCCGTTATGGGGGAAAAGAGGGGAGAGCGGTGGCTCACTTTTTTTCTAACCCAGTTCATCTTTCTTTTTACGGTTAATCTCCTTGGTTTGATTCCGGCATTTAAGACTGCAACAGGGAATATCAATGTTACCGGATCCATGGCTCTTATGGTTTTTATTCTTACATTTATAACTGGAATCAAGGAACTCGGGTTATTCAGGTTCTTTAAAAATTTTTATCCTAAGGGGGTAAGTCTCCCCATAGGAATCTTTGTTGCCCTTCTGGAATTCATCGGTATTTTTACAAAATCAATCGTTTTGAGTTTGCGTCTCTTCGCGAATATGTTTGCCGGTCACCTGGCAATTCTTTCGTTTCTTGTATTGATATTTGTTATCAACCCGCTTTTCGGATTCGTAGCGCTGCCCTTTGCGGTATTCACCTACGTCCTGGAAGTTCTTGTGGCGCTTCTTCAGGCCTTTGTCTTTACCCTGTTAAGCTGTATCTTTATCACGATGGCAAGTACCCCTGAAGAAGGGTAACGAATACATTTGATTGTTAAGGAGTTTCTATGGATATTTCATTATTAGCACGGGCTGTTGCAGTCATCGGTGCTGGTATAGGCATCGCCGGTGGTAGTATCGGAATTGGACTGATCGGATCAAAAGCACTTGAAGCTATAGCCAGGCAGCCCCAGGAAAAGAAGGACATCAGGACCAACATGATCCTTATGGCGGCTCTTATCGAAGGACTTGCATTTTTTGGTGCAATAATTGCCCTTCTCGTTGTGTTTATGAAATAATCTGCCTATGGAATTATTTACCCTTGATCCGGGCCTGGCCATATGGACATGGATAGCTTTTGGAATACTTTTCCTCATTCTGTGGAAATTCGTATTTCCATCCCTGCTGGCGAATATAAAAAACAGGGAACACTTAATTGCACAATCCGTCGACGATGCCACGGAAATACAGAAACGTCTCGAAAGTATTAACACCGAACATGCCGGGATTTTAAAAAAAGCGAGAAAAGAAGCTGATGATATCCTTCGTAACACGCGTAAAGAGGCAGAGGTTTTAAAAAAGAAACTTCTTGAAAAAGCGGAGCTGGAGACAGAAGAGATCATTGCCCAGGCGAGAGAGAAGATAGCAGCGGAACGGGAAGCTCTATTG
>JAJSAL010000155.1 GCA_024274705.1 Spirochaetota bacterium | reverse complement strand
GCAGAGAATGTTTTTCTCGAATCATTCCCTCTCAAGAATAACCATACCATTGACTGGCAGAAGATGTATGACGGGACCAGGGGGCTCCTGGATTCCATAGGCCTCGATGTAGATCCAAAGGTTTCCCTGGGCCGGCTTACCATTTCCCAGCAGCAGATGGTGGAGATAGCCCGGGCCCTTTCTCACGAGGCAAAAGTAGTCATTATGGATGAACCTACCTCCGCTTTAAGCCCGAAAGAAATAAAATCCCTGTTTAACGTGATAAAACGGCTTAAGGAGATGGGGATCGGGATTCTTTACGTCACCCACAAACTGGAAGAGGTGTTCGAAATTTGTGACAGGATTACCGTGTTCCGGGACGGACAATTCATCTCCAACCGGAATATTCCGGAAACGAACACCGGCGAAATCGTGAAAGACATGGTCGGCCGGGAAATCACCACCCTTTTCCCCAAATCGAATACGAAAAAAGGAGAAGTGGTCCTGGAGGTAAAGAACCTTAGTACGGAGAGGAAACTGAACAATGTTTCTTTTACCCTCCGGTCTGGCGAGGTTATCGGCGTGTTCGGACTCCTCGGTGCAGGCAGGACGGAACTGGCAAAAGCGGTATTCGGTCTCGATCCTGTAACCCGCGGGGAAGTATTCATCCAGGGAGGGAAAGTGAAGCCCGGATCCACTGCCCACGCAACCGCAGCCGGGATGGGGCTCTTAACGGAAGACAGAAAAGAGGAGGGGCTGGTGCTTCAGATGTCGGTAGCTCAGAACATGACCCTCCCATCCATTACCGATTTCGCTACTTTAGGGTTTATCAGGAGAAAAGACGAGGCACAGCGCTCCCAGGAGTTTGTAGACAAAATCAAGATAAAAACCCCGTCGCTCAAACAGAAAATAATGTACTTAAGCGGTGGAAACCAGCAGAAAGTGCTCATCTCCCGGTGGCTCATGAAGAAACTGAAAGTGATCATCCTGGACGAGCCAACCAGGGGTATCGATGTGGGTGCAAAAGCGGAGATCCACAAACTGATCGATGACCTGGCGAATGACGGGGTAGCCGTGCTGGTGATGACCTCGGAAATGCCGGAACTTCTCGGGGTGAGTGATCATATTATCGTGATGAACGACGGCAGGATAACCGGTGAATTCCAAAGAGATGAAGCTACCCAGGAAAATGTCCTGGAAGCGGCGATTATACAGTAGAGGATTAAGCATGCAGACAGCGGCAGATACAGAAAAGAAAACCATTTCAGCCAGGCTTTCAGGTTTCGGTGAACTGGGGCTTCTCATCGTACTGGGGGTGATCTTCATCTTCTTCAGTATCACATCGGATTACTTTTTTACCGTAAGGAACCTTACCAATATTCTAGGCCAGATATCCCTCCCTCTCATATCCGCTGTGGGACTTTCACTCCTGTTGATAAGCGGGGAAGTTGATATTTCAATAGGCTCCCTCCAGGCTTTTGTCGCTCTTCCCCTGGTCGTAGTGATGAATTCTACGGGAAGCTTTGTCCTGGGTGCTGTCGCTGCCATCGTGGTAGGAGCAGCCGTGGGTTGTTTAAACGGCTATCTGGTAACGAAGCTTAAGATCAATTCTCTCATCGCTTCCCTGGGGATGTACTATGCAC
This sequence comes from Spirochaetota bacterium, assembly GCA_024274705.1. Classification (GTDB taxonomy): domain Bacteria; phylum Spirochaetota; class Spirochaetia; order SPDA01; family JAJSAL01; genus JAJSAL01. The sequence goes on along the minus strand of JAJSAL010000155.1, from coordinate 858 downwards.
TTCGGGGCACAGTGTTCCTTATTACCAAAAAGGTGCCGATTGTGGACAAGATCAAAGGCGATCTCTTTTTCGCCATCGGTAATATGAAGTTGTGGCGGATTCTCCCGTACTCGGCGATTCTCATGTTTATTATACTCTTCGCCTTTATGTATATTATGAAACATACGACCTATGGACGAAGGCTCTATGCAACCGGCGGCAATTCCGAAGTGGCTTCCCTTATCGGCATCAATACCACCAGGATCAAATTCAGTGCCTTTGTGATTTGCTCCACACTGGCATCAATAAGCGCCATCCTTCTGGCCTCCAGGCTTGGTTCCGCCCAGCATCTGGCCGGCCAGGGTTTCGAGTTCCAGGTTGTAGCCGCCGTCGTGCTAGGGGGGGTCAGCCTTGTCGGCGGGACAGGAACCCTTCTAGGTGCATTTATCGGGGTCGCCATCATGGGTATTATCCAGAATGGACTGGGAATGCTCAACGTGAATACCATGTGGCAGCTGGTGATCACCGGGAGCATCATCATCCTTGCAGTAGCGATCGATGAACTTAAAAAGCGGCACTAAAAGAATCCTCGTTCCCCTGTTATTCCCGGCACTCCTATTGACCGGGGTGTTCCTTCGGCTGTACTCTCATGGCCCGGTGCTTACCACAGACATGGTATATATATCCCGGGAAACGGATCTCCCGGTTGTACTGGACGGCCCCTCACAAACGGCTGTGCGGTTTTATACCCTCCTGGATCAGGGTAAATACGGAGAAGCCTGGGACATTGCTATGGAGCCTGTATGGGGCTCTCCGGGAAATGTGTACCGGTACCAGGATTCGGTCTTCCCGGAAACCGGAGCGTTTTCGGGCTGGCTG
>JAJSAL010000154.1 GCA_024274705.1 Spirochaetota bacterium | reverse complement strand
GCACAGGTTGAAAAACTGAAACGGAAAGTGACTGCAGGCGCTCACTTCGCCCTGACCCAGCCGGTATTCGACCTTAACCGGTTCGGCATGCTGCAAAATGCCCTGAAAGAACTGGAAGTGAATATTCCCATATACATCGGTGTTATGCCTATCACGTCTTTTTCCCTGGCGGAGTACCTTCATAACGAGGTCCCGGGTATTCAACTTCCGGTGGATGTACTTAAACAGCTTTCGAAGTATTCCAGGCCGGAAGACCAGGAAAAGATCGGTATCGATATGACTGTGGAACTGTTGGAAAAGCTTATTCCCAGGGTGCATGGCATTTATATGACGGCAAGTTTCAACAAGGTGGAGACTATTCTCCCAATCCTGGAACACATAACAATGTAGAATAAGAGGTGTTGGTATGAACATTAAGGAAATGATCGAATCAAAACAGGTGCTTCTTTCCGACGGAGCATGGGGAACAGAAATGGCGGATCGGGGGATGCAGCCCGGAGAGTGCCCTGAACTCCTGAACGCAGACCGGCCGGAAATTGTCAAAGCCATCGCCGAGGCGTATATCCAGGCCGGCTCGGATATCATTATTACCAATACCTTCGGAGGTTCTCCCTATAAGCTGGCAAAGTTCGCCCTTGACTCCCGGTGTGAAGAACTCAATGAGAAAGGAACAGCCATCTCCAGGGAAGCAGCTGGAACCGAAGTTGTTGTTTGTGCTTCCTTAGGTCCCACAGGGGAGTTTCTTTCGCCCTTGGGAACGGTAACTGAGCAGGAAATGACGGATGCGTTCTCAAGACAGGTCAGGGGTTTTGTGAAAGGTGGTGCGGATTGTATCGTTATCGAAACCATGTCCGATATCGGGGAAGCTCTCTGCGCTTTAGCCGCAGCCAGGGAGTATTCGGCCCTGCCGGTTGTGGTCTCGATGACATTCGAAAAGGGGCAGAAAGGATACGCAACGATGATGGGTATTACACCGGAGGTCGCGGCGGAGAAGCTGGAACAGGCGGGAGTAGATATCGTAGGGTCCAACTGCGGTGCCGGCATCGACCAGATACTGGATATCGCAAAAGGGATGAGGGCCGCCTCTGATAAACCATTGTGGTTCAAACCGAATGCCGGCCTCCCTGTTCTGGAGAACGGAAAGACTGTTTTCAAAGAAACACCGGAGTACATGGCCTCCAGGGTCCCCGCATTGGTAGAGGCAGGAGCCGCAATTGTCGGGGGATGCTGCGGTACCACACCGGCGCACATCGAAGCTCTCAGAAACGTACTGGATTCCCTGTAAGTGAGGGGTCCATACCGTATCACGTAATAGGCCGGGAGTCTATTTCCTTCTGATTTCTTTGATCATGGGGAATTGAGTATACCATGCTTTTTGCAACCTGGATGCTATGGAACTTGTCAAGGAATTCGGTTAGCCTATCCAGGGGAGCGTCTGATGTTTCGACGGGAATTCACAGCAAATCTGAAGGACGGCACAGAGGTGTTTATACGGCTGATTTGCCCGGAAGATAAGGGGGAAATAGAAAAGGGGTTCATGCGCCTCTCCTTCCGTTCCAGGAGGAACAGGTTTGTAGTCCCGATTAAGGAACTGCTCCCTTCTCAGCTCAAGTATCTTACTGAAATCGACAACACAAACCATCTGGCATATGGGGTGATGGATATATCCCTCGAAGAGAGCCCGGGAATCGGTGTTGCCCGGTACATCCGGGATCCTGAAGAACCGGAAAGTGCGGAAATTGCTGTCACCGTTATCGACGATTACCAGAGATTAGGGCTGGGCAGCATTCTGGTGAAGGCTCTTCTCGATGCGGCTCACTGCTACGGTATCCGGAAACTCTACGGCTTTATCATACAGGACAATGTATCTATGATAAAACTTATGCGGAAGTACGGTGCATCGATAATCCGGGATTCCGGATATCTCCTTAAAGCAACCCTTGTGGTGGAAGAGACGCAGTCTGTTCGTATCGTGTAGGACACAGTATGTATGATGGGATCCGGAAACTCCACATCATGGTTTGTCCGGTTATAGACCTTCATTTCATATTTCCAGTATACTCACCGCCTGTGGTGGGCTTTTTTACACGTTAACATATCCTTACGTACTGGACGTAAAATGTTCCAATCAATCAAGGTTACGTCGATCCAGTCAGCAAATGCAGACTACACGTGCCGGCAAATTACCCGGTATCTTGGAGATCAACTGGGCATTTCGACAGAGTTTGTCAATGATAGGGCTTGGCAGGAACGGGAACAACTACTGGACTCAGGACAGGTCCACGTCGGATGGATCTGTGGGTTGCCCTATGTCTGGAAGGCGGATAACGAGCATCCAAATGTTGAGCTGGTGGCAGCTCCGGTGATGCAGTATCAGCGGTATCAGCAGCGGCCGATCTACTTTGCGGATGTGATTGTTCATCGGGACAGTACTTACTACTCCTTTGATGATTTACGCGGCGCACAATGGGCATACAATGAGCCACATTCCCAGTCAGGGTACAATGTGGTTCGATATTACCTGGCCGGGCTGGGTGAAAACTGGGGGTATTTTGGCAGGGTAGTGGAAGCCGGGGCACACTTACAGGCATTGGAAATGGTGTTGGATCGTCGTATTGATGCCACTGCAATTGACAGTACGGTACTTGAATTGGAATTGAAGGTTCGTCCTGAACTTAAGACGGAACTACGGGTCATCGAAAGCTTGGGACCAAGCCCTATTCCTCCATGGGTGGTTACGATGAATGTGGCACCGGAGTTAAGAGAGGCAATTCGCAACGTGTTTTGGGGTATGCATGAAACCGGAGAAGGGCGGGCTATTTTGGAGCAGGGGCAGATAGCGAAGATGGTTCGGGTCGTGGATCAGGATTATGATCCTATCCGTGAAATGGAGCGAATGACCAATCGGGTTATCCGGTGACGTGAGACATTTATTTACCGTTGCCTGAATGCCCTTATGAGCATCTGAAATCGCAAACTGGACATTCTGTATTCCCCGCTCTTTCAGCTTTTCAAAGACTACGGTGTAGGCCGCTTCAGATTCGTTATACATCGGCTCTGCTGCAAGAATTTCACATGTACCCCTTTGACAATCAAAACAGCCATAGTGACTACTCTGTTCCCATCCCGGATCTTCTCATACATTGCATCAATCCACAGAATCGGTTACTCAGCATCAAGAGACCTGCTGCAAAATGCTGCAACTGTTCATTTAAGCCTTTATCGATCTCCGGTACCCGGATCAATGTCTGTTCGCTCCGCTTCTTCTCATTAACGAAAAAAGGAATGTACCCGCCGTTCCTCAATTTCGGTACCAACACATACATGGTTCCCAATCGTGTATCAAACTGTCTCACCCGGGTCCCGGGAAAGCAGGTGTTTTGTTTGCTACTTTCATCCCGGAGTTTTCGGTGGTCTTTTTCAATACAAAAATTGCGAACGTTATTTTACACGACCTGTTTTTTAAGTTCATGTGTCGATTCTGATATAAATTAAGAACTTTTTTGAAAAAAAAGCCCTCAACGAGTGAGGGCTTAGATGTAAAAGCTTATGTTGTAAAGCTTTACTAAGCGCATCCAGAAGGATTCGAACCTTCGACCTACGGCTTAGAAGGCCGTGAAAATGGCCTCTCAAGCGGTTGTGGTACGGTTTTTCCTTGGTGCATACTACAATCCATGGGTTTACAGGACATCGACAGTTTTTCAGACCTTCTCATAACACTTGGAACACAGCTTGTGGTTCAATCGGAATCAGGATTCGATGACTATTCGGATAACTACATCCGGCGATATGTAGGCCCACTTTCTGTTGTTACCGAAGATGACGAACAGATTGAAATTGGAGAAATCAAAGTATGGTATATCGATGGAAGCCGTGCTCTTGATAACGATCTTGATATCATTGATGTATGCGATTCGGTAAGCGGAGATGCCCTCGACTACGCCCAGGCGATTTATACAGATGGTGTTATTGATAATGAAATTGTAGCCGATCCCATTTCAAACGATGTGTTAGTACTGCACACTATAACAAAAACCCTATTGCTCCCAAAACAGCCAGTGGAGAGAGAATATTACCTATGAAATGAGTATTGACACGTAACGGGTTACAGAATATGTTTAATAAAGATGATCAAGTCTTTTAAACATAAAGGGATTCAGGAGTTCTTTAAAACAGGAAAAAAGAAGGGAATAATCCCGGAACATGCTTCAAAGTTATCTCGTATTCTGGATAGATTGGACGTTTCAATTAACCCTACAGATATGAACCTGCCTGGGTATTATCTTCATCAATTGTCAGGAAAAGATAAAGGTACTTGGTCTGTAAAGGTGAGTGGGAACTGGCGAATTACATTTTTGTTTGAAGGCGAAGATGCAATACTTGTTGATTACAAGGATTATCATTAAACAGGGAGAATGAATATGATAACAAGAAAACCGACCCATCCTGGGGAAGTACTCCTGGAGGATGTGATTAAGCCGCTGGGAATTACAATAACTGAAGCAGCACAGAAACTCGGAGTTTCTCGAAAAACACTTTCAGAGCTTGTTAATCAGAGGTCGTCCCTCAGTCCGGAAATGGCACTTCGTATTTCTGAAGCAACAAAGACTAGTCCTGAGAGCTGGTTGAATATGCAGACAAAACTTGACTTATGGAATGCCTTACAGAAAAAACCGGAAAATGTATCAGAATTGCATCACCAGAAAGCAGGCTAAAACGTTTTTCCGCAAAGGTACGGAGAATTAGGGGGAATAGTTTTACATTTGTTGATATTCAACCTGTATTTCTTTGTTGATATCATTTGAGCCCACATTCGTGACCTATAATCACAAAAAATACATTTTCTCATAGGCGGGGCCAAGGCACCTCAAAACGATACGATGCTCATCTTCCATATTCATC
>JAJSAL010000153.1 GCA_024274705.1 Spirochaetota bacterium | reverse complement strand
TCAACCCCTGCCGTATCCCCTAAGGAAGAGAAGATCTCCTTCATCCGGGGCAGCACGAATATCCCGATAAAGATAACGCTGAGCACTGCCATTGCCATGACCATGGCGGGATACATTAAAGACGATATTAGTTTGTCCCTCACTTTTTTTTCTTCGTGGAGATAGGAAGAGAGTCTGGATAACGCCTGGTCCAGTGATCCGATACGCTCTCCCAGTTTGACGACACCCCTGTACACCGGCGGGAATACCGAACCTGCATTTACTAATGCGGTATAAAAAGTGTTTCCCTTCATTACCTCTTCCAAAAGATACACGATAAGAATATTGATCTTCCCTTTCCTGAACATTGTTTGCGCCACATCCAGGGCGTCCTTCAGCTGCATTCCGGAACGTAAGAGAAGTGAGAGGGTATCCGTCAATTCAATAAGGAGTTTCCGTGGAAGGGAGAACTGAGCTCCGGAAGGCATTGTTTTGTCGGAAATATCCTGTATGGATAGAGGATAGATGTTTTCACTGTGCAGCTCCCGTATCAACACATCTTCGGAAGGGGCTTCACGTAAGAATTCACTCACTTTCCCGTTTCCATCTGCCGTCCGGCATTTAAACACAGGCATTACAACGATACCGCTTTTAACACTTCATCAATGGTGGTAATTCCTTCCTGCGCTTTCCTAAGACCGTCTTCAGCTAAAGTTCGTATTCCCCCGGCCTTAAGTGCCTTTCGGATCGTTTTAGTATCCGCATCCCGGGCTATCAGGCTTTGCAGCTGTTCAGCGCACGGAAAAATTTCCATGATTGCACATCGCCCTTTATACCCTGTGTTGCCGCATTCCTTGCATCCTCTCCCTTTGAAGAGGGTAACAGGATTCATTCCGTACCGGGCAAGAACAGCTTGTTCATTCTGTGTCGGTTTTCCTGGTGCTTTACAGTACGTGCATAGCCGTCTGACCAAACGCTGGGCCATGGCTCCCCTAAGCACCCCGGCGACCAGATACGAGTCTATTCCCATATTACGAAGACGGGGTATTACCGACACTGCGTCGTTCGTATGCAGGGTGGAAAGGACAAGATGCCCGGTTAAGGCGGACCGGATTGCAAGTTCGGCTGTGCTGACATCACGGATTTCTCCGACCATAATAATATTCGGATCCTGCCTTAAAACCCGCCGAAGAAGCATGTCGAAGGTCAGTCCGATCTTGTCATTGGTCTGGATCTGGTTAATGCCGTCGATGACGTATTCGATTGGGTCCTCGATGGTGATAATCTTTACTGTATCGTCCTTGAGTTCCCGTAAGACCGCATTTAAAGTTGTCGTCTTTCCGCATCCGGTCGGGCCTGTCACTAAAAAAAGACCGTGCGGGGATGTGGTAATAGTTCGCATGATTCCCATCGCATCCGATGGAAATCCCAAATCATCAAGGGTGAAGAGTGCCGTATTTTTATTGAATAGCCGTATCGCTATCGACTCCCCCCGGGCAGTGGGCACAATGGAGACACGAATATCGATCACTTCATCCCCCAAATTGACAGAAATTCTACCGTCCTGAGGGAGCCTTCGTTCCATAATATTCAAATTACCCATAATCTTGATACGGCTCGAAATCGCGGGGAAATTTTCTTCATCGATTGTTCTGATGGTTCTCAGCTCACCGTCTATTCGGTAGCGGACAACAACGTTATCGGTAAAGGCCTCGATATGAATGTCTGTTGCGTCGGCACGAATTGAGTCGATAAAAATACTGTTGACGAGGTTAATGATGGGAGCATCGTTTGCCAGCTTATCGAGGAGAAGGCGCTCGGAATCCTTGCTCGATGCCGGACCTTTTTCGCTTTCCAGTATTGATAGGGTGTGACTCAAATACGCGGAAAGCTCGCTCTTCTCTATTCTAAAAAAGACAACCTTTTTGCGGTGAAACCTGATAAGTTCTTCGAGAATATCTGTTCTTTTTCCATCACATATTCCCACATGAACTTCATCGTCGTTTTCGAGAAGTTTTATACAATTATTGCGCTCGATGTATTCAAAGGGGTACTGTTTGTTGTGCTCCGGGAGGGGTGTGTATTGGGCGAGGGTGCGTAATTCCAGCGTATCCGGATGTCGCTTCGGTTGCTTGGACATGCTGCTTACGATCTCCCGGCTACCAGGTTCTTGTAGATTCGTTCGAATTTACTGCCAAGGCCCTCTTCATCGCTTTCAGGCATTTCAAGATGAGGAACGATGTAAATGACCATCTCCGATGTTTCCTGTGTCTTGTTTTTATTTTTAAAGGGAGCTCCCGCGATGGGGATATCGCCGAGTCCGGGAAGTTTCTTCTCAGACTCATTCAACTCCTGCTGAATAAGCCCGCTTATTATAATCGGTTCTCCTGACCGGGTCCGGACATGTGTGCTCACAATTTTTTCGGACGTTGGGGGGGGGCTGCCGGTTGTTGAAGATACATTGGCCCCGCGTTTTGATACGGTGGCGGAAACATCCATCGTTATCATGCCGTTACCCGATACCCAGCCGTTTATGTCTATTATTAACCCGGAAGTAATCTCTCTTGTCACTCCGGTGTTTCTTTGTTCACCTGTGTCCGGATCGATTTCGATGTCCCTGTACCTGAATGTATTGGTGTTTTGAAATTTAATATCTTCCCCGGATAACCCGTTTAATGTAGTGTCTGCAAGGATCTGAGCAGTATTCTTTCCAAGCTCGAGACTGAATTTAACTGCAAACTGGTATCCGAAAGTTGAAACAATATCGAAACTTAAGCTAAGAAGTTCACCTATCGATCCCAAGAATACATTTTTTGCAGCCTCAGCGACCGCTTCTACTGTCCCGTCTCCCTCTTCTCCGGTTGATTCCTCAATAAGCTTGTTTTCTGCCGAACGGTTCCACGTAAGGCTTGCCCCTTCCTGGTACTGAATAACCAGGAGTTCATACCGGATTTGCGGAATCGGCCTGTCCACATGATCGAGTTCTTTTAAAAACAGCTCCCGCTTCTCCTCCGTACCTACGAAAAAAATGAGTGATTGGTTCCCTGTCACTTCGATTTCCTCCTTTGAAATGGAGGGCGGCAGATTTTTAAGAAGATCCCCGGACTTGATATATTGTAAAGTTACGGGATACGTTTTTTTCCGTGTATCAACGAGCGAGATATACGACTCAAGTGATTCTTTTTCATCTTCTGAAAGGTGTATAATAAAGGAATTGGTATTGGGGATAGTTACTGGTTTTAACTTTCCTAATTCCTTTGGCAGAAGCGGTATAAATTCCTTAACAGAAAGGTACTTTAAGTCATACCGGTAATGCTTTTTTCCTTCTCCCGGAACATCGATTTGTTTGAGAAACCGTATTACCGGCTCAATCTCTTTTGGGCTTCCCCTTACGATAATCGAATTTGTTTTCTTATCGATTTTAAACATACTCCCCGACACGAGGTCCTGCGGGAACAGAGGAGGAACGTCCTCTACCGAAATGTTACGGAGGCGTACCACCTCAGTCATTTTATAATGTTTTAGAATATCATTCCGCTTTATTTCAAAAATATAAAAAATATCATTTGCAAAAGCGTAATCCGCGTTAGCTTGTTCAAGAAGAATCGAAAGCATCTCTGAAAAGGTTTTGTCCCGGTGATACAGGTTCTCCAATATGGAATCGCTTTTCACCAGGAGAGAATATTCTTTATTCTCAAGCACGAACAAGGTATTAATGAGTTCAAAGAATCGGGACTTATCAGTTTTTATAACATAGTTATCACCTTCCCGCCAAATGGTCTCCTGGCCGGTTGGTTGTTCCTGCCCGGCAGTCCGGACGTCCTGTTCCAGCCGTTTAATATAAAAAAACGAATCCTCCGACTCCAGCTGGTAATCCGGAAATCGCCGTATAATAATATCGAGGACATCTTCAGGGGCAGCTTCTTTGATATGCACGGTTAACTTCATCCGTGGAAGTGAATCGTAGAGTATAGTTTTACCCATCTGTTTAGATATAGAACGGACTAACAGCGTAATATCGACTTCATCAGCATCTACATTTAGAAGGTTTTGTTCCTTAATGTATTCCGTTTTTACCTTTGAAACGTAATAGATGTTATTCTTCTTCCAGAAATAGTATTTGTAGGTATTTAAGAATAATTCTAATGCTGTTTCGAAATCGGTATCGGAAAAGTAATAGGAAGCAGCCCCTTCAACGGTTTCGTCCGGGACTATGGAGGTTCCCGCCATTTCTGCAAGAACAAGGAGAATATCGGTGATCTGTTGATTATGGAATTCCATCTCCTCAATGCGCTGGGCGGAAGCAGAAAAAATGGTTAGTAACAGCAAACATGTCACAAATACGCTTTTCACAGGACCGTCCATTCGAAGTTGGAATAAACGAATACTACCGCTGCTCCTGCTGCCAGAAAGGGGGCGAAGGGGACCTTGTCGCCTTTTTTCATCCTTTTCATAATAATCAGTAAGCAGCAAACAGCAAGCCCGCCAAGCGACGCGAACAACACTGAAGCGATCCACAACTTAAGACCTAAGATCCCGCCGAGGAACGCGGCGTATTTGACATCCCCCAATCCCAGTTTGCCGTTTGTTACCATTCTAACAAGGAAGAATAAACTGAAACCAAAAAACATTCCCATTAAGGTCTGTTTAAAAGGAAGAAAAATGTTAAAAAGGCCTCCGATAAGCACTATAGTGATACCTGTTA
>JAJSAL010000152.1 GCA_024274705.1 Spirochaetota bacterium | reverse complement strand
GTACCTGCTGAAACTGCTGTTTCGCATGATCCCTCTATCGGTAAAGTAATACTCCTCGGTAAGGGCGTAGCTTAAGCCGTTTACCAGGGCTCCTTCTACCTACCCCCCTGCCAGTGCAGGATTTATCGGGGTTCCGCAGTCAGTCGCCGTAACATACCGGAGTACTTGAATAATACCTGTTTCCGTATCTACTTCGATCTCGGCAAAGTGGGCGGCAAAAGGGGGCGGGGACTGGTCTACTACTTGGGAAGCGTGATCCTGGATCTGGTATTGGTTGTTCTGATACAATGCGTAGGTACAGATGTCGGCAAAGCTTCTGTTTTTGTCACGATTATTTTTAATATAAACAGTTCCGTTTTCTATATCCACCTGATTTGTGCCGGCCCCCAGTAATTCCGCTCCTGTATGAAGTACCTGGATCCGGATCTTCTCGGCGCACGATTTGACCGCTCCGCCGGAAAGATAGGTGGTGGATGATGCGTATGCCCCGGTGTCAAAAGGGGTGGTGTCTGTGTCGGAAGAGAGGACGATGATCTTGTCCGGATGAACATCCAGTACCTCTGCTGCAATCTGGGCAAGGATTGTATCCGAACCGGTCCCGATATCGGTTGCCCCTATGTTCAGGTTGAAGGAGCCGTCTTCGTTCATCTTCATGTATGCAGAAGCCATATCTATCTTCGGGATAGCAGAACCCTGCATAAAGCAGGCCATACCGACTCCCCTCTTTTTTCTCCTTTCCCTGTTGTACTCACGGGTATACCGGGCCCGCTTTTCTTTCCACTGAAATGCTTCTGCTCCCCTTACAATACACTCAGGAAGACCGACGGACTGGAGCGTCATCTCGATTCCTTCCGTACCTTCGCCTATTTCCCGGAAGATCGGGGAGCCCTCCCCGGATTTTATGGACCACTTGAGGTAATAATCTACAGGGTCTACACCTGTTCGCTGACAAACCATGTCAATTATCTGGGCATAACCGAAGTATCCCTGGCTGGCCCCGTATCCCCGGTATGCTCCGGCAACCGGAAGGTGTGAATAGACTGCCTTTCCGGCAAACGCGATGTTTTCGATCTTGTTAAACAGCGGGAGTACTTTCGAGGCAGTGTTGGAGAGCACTGTAAGGGCATGGGTGCCGTAGGCCCCGGTATTTTCCAGGGCATTCATCCGGAGGGCTTTTATTTCCCCGCCGTTTCTCAGAAATCCTGCACGCATAGTAATTGTCTGACCGTGACGCGTTCTCGCAGAAGTAAACACCTCCTTCCTGGAAAGTACCAGTTTTGCCGGTCTCCCTGTGTTCAGGGTAACAAGGGCGGCGAAAGGTTCGATAATGATCTCCTGTTTTCCGCCGAAACCGCCTCCGATCCTCGGTTTTATCACGTGTATCCGGGACATGGGGATTTCCAGGATCTTTGAAACGATTCTCCGCAGGTGAAAAGGAACCTGGGTGGAGGAGATAATTACCAGCCTGCCGTATGCGTCCAGGTAGGTAAATACTGCGTGGGGTTCTATGGCGCAGTGGGAAGCAACCGGGGTGGAAAAGGTGTGTTCAATGACTTCATCACTCTCCGTAAACCCCCTGTCTGTATCACCCACTTCCACATCGATCCGGGCAGCAAGGTTTTCTTCCGGTTTGTACGGTGCGGGAATCATCATCCGGGCGTCATGCTCAGGGTGAACCACCGGGGCACCTTTGGATAGTGCCTTTGCATAGTCCAGGAGGGGTTCCTGCACATCGTAGGTAACCTTGATTTTCTTAAGGGCGGCTTTGGCTGTTTCGTAAGAATCCGCGGCTACTGCGGCAACGTCATCCCCTGCGAACCTGACCCGCCTGTCGAAGAGGGCTTTGTCATACGGGGATGGTTCCGGAAATCCCTGTCCCGCCGTGGAGTAGAGAATCCTTTTTACATTTTTATAGGAGTAGACAGCCTCTACCCCTGGCATACATAGAGCTTCCGATTCGTCCAGGTCGGTGATGACTGCCGATGCGTGGGGCGATCTGAGAAGTGCGAGATGCAGGATCTCTTCCGCGGAAAAGTCATCGGTAAACTGTACCGTACCGGTTGCCAGCCCGAGACCGTCGATTTTTGTATTCGAGGTGCCTATATACTTATACGCCACCGGAAAGCCTCCTCGCGGAAAGCTGTACGGCATCGATGATTTTCACGTATCCGGTGCATCTGCACAGGTTACCGTCCAAGGCAGAGGCGATCTCCTTTTCGCCGGGATCGGGATTCTCCTTCAATAGCAAGTACGCCGCCAGGATCATCCCCGGGGTGCAGAATCCGCATTGAACGGCGCCTGCATCTACAAAGGCTTTCTGTATAACCGATGCATCGAAAATCGTTCCCAGGCCCTGTATCGCGGTAAGAGAGCAGCCGGTCCCGCTCACTGCCAGGACCTGGCAGGATGGGATAGCTTTTACATCGATAAGAACCATACAGGCTCCGCACTCCCCCTCTTCGCATCTGTTTTTTACCTCGGTATAGCCGTTTGCCCGCAAAGCTTGGAGGAGGGTTGAGTTCGGAGGGCACTCAAGTCCTTAACCCTTTTCCACCGCTGGGTTGAACATCCCAGGATTTCTGCCTACTATGCGGTGCGTATGCTGAATGAAGTACTGTGGTTCGCGATGATGGCCGTCAATTTCGGCGCTATTCTCCTTGCGTACCGGCTGTTCGGGAAAACCGGTCTGTTTGTCTGGATTCCCATTGCCGTTATCGTTGCAAATATGCAGGTTCTGAAAACGGTAGAACTCTTCGGCTTTACCAACACCCTGGGTAATATCGTATACGCAAGCTCCTTCCTGGTGACGGATATCCTCTCTGAGAATTACGGGAAAAAAGAGGCGAGAAAGGCGGTATACATCGGGTTCTTTGCCCTCATCATGCTCACCGTGCTGATGAATCTGGCTCTCGTGTTTATACCTTCCCCGGAAGATTTTTCCCAGGAGAGCCTGGCTGCTATTTTCAGGATCATGCCGAGAATCGCCCTGGCGAGCCTGGCTGCCTTCTGGGTATCCCAGACACATGATGTGTGGGCTTACCATTTCTGGATGCGGAAATATCCTGGTGTACAATTCCTCTGGCTCAGGAACAATGCCAGTACCATGGTGAGTCAGGCGATAGACAGCGCGCTCTTTACCCTGGTTGCTTTCTGGGGTGTGTTTCCCGGAACGGTGCTGATGGAGATTATGATAACCACCTATGTTATGAAGTGGATCGTTGCTGCTCTTGACACGCCGTTCATCTATATTGCGAAAAAAATAAAAGCCTCCGGCCGGGCCGGGTAACCCTTCCGGAGGCTGCATGAATCAAGGTTTCCAAAGACTAATACTGAAGCTTTTTCCTCAGCATATCGTTGTATTTCCTCTGGTGAGTAAATGGTGAGATCAAGGCGGTAATACGCGCGATGAGAAAGTTCAACCCTATGACACCTGCGGCAATATAGTACTTCGTAGGATCTTCGTAGGAACTGCCGTAATAATAGTCAGAGGTGGAGGTGTAGTAAGAATCACTGTAATAATAGGAATCGTAGACGCTTGAAACTGTTGCTTCCGCCGCCCGGGAAATGAGGATAGGCGCGGCTATAACGTATACAATTGTAGATGTAAGATCATACATGGCAACACCGTAATTCCCCTGAATCCAGCTCCCTACGCTGGGAAGGAGGAAGTTCAGCAGGAAAATGATCCCGGCATTGTCTTTTTTTCTGTCGTCGTAGATGCCCTGTTTGGACGTCGCATCGAGTTTTTCAAGCTCGGAGTAGGGGATTTGCACTTTTTTCAGCTGCTTATACCGGATTTTCGGTGTTATCAAGCTCCGGACGAAGGCTTCCGCCGCCCGCAGTGCCTCCACGGATGTGCCGGAATCTCCGCCCCCGCCTGATCCGCTTGCCTGGACATCCGTAGTCTGGGTGATGTTGATTTCTGTTTTCTGAGAGGTGCCGCCGTCGTCAGAAGATTTCTCCACCTTTTCCTTTGTGATCTTTACGACCTCTTCTACCTTGAACACGAACACACTGCCGTCGACCGTTTCAATCGAGATCGTTTCTCCGGGAATCTGTTCGATGATAATACCCTTCACCCTGGATCCGTTTTCAAGATATACGACATCCATATATTCGGCTGCAAAGGCTGATAATGCGGATAGTGTGAGTAAAAGGGCTATAAATAGTGTTATTTTTTCTCTTTTTTCCATACCTGTTCCCTCTCTTGAATATAATTAATTCTACCTAAATATATATACCAAAGTCAACGCTATATCGAGGTTTTTTCTCTTTTCATTACATGTTATAAACGTGTTATAACCATGGCGAGTGTGGTATACTAGGCTGGAGGAAGAGGGGCTTACGTGATGAAACATATCAGTACCCTAGGGTTGCGTATATTTATTCTTGGAATCGCTTTTTCGACGCTTTTTGCGTGCAAGAAAGTTCCTGCCTTAGGAGAACAAGAACTGCAGAAGGGGGATCAGGGACCCCTTACGGCGAAAGTGGTTGAGGAGAATGTATCTCTTGCTGTAACTACGCCGTCTATTGAACAGGCTCTGGTGACGTTTCTTTCCGGCGATGTTCTCCGGATCCGGGAAGGCCGGGAATCCGTACTGGAAATCGGTGATTATGTTCAGCGGGACGACGCGGTGGTGGTTTACGAGGCGTCCTTCTGTGAACTCCAGTTCGGGGACACGGCAATAGTGAGAATCTAGGAAGAAACAGAAGTACTGTTGACTGCAATTTTTCTTCAGGCGGAACAAAAAGATGTAGAGCTGAATGTTACATCCGGATCTGTCATGGCAAAGGTTAATAAACTTGCCGGAAAAGAAACCTTTGCCATACGCACCCAGACTGCTGTGTGCGGTGTCCGGGGAACCGTGTTCGTGGTACGGGCCCGGGAGGGAGGGGAGACGACCCTGGCGGTAAAAGAGGGAAAAGTGGCCGTACTGCCTGCTTCGGTGGACATAAAAAAAATGAAGGAATCCCTTCCGGAAGGACAGGAAGATCTGAAAAGGAATCTCGAGGAATTCGAAGTGAATGCAGCCTCTGTGGTTGAGTCAGGGAAAGAGGTGGTTATCGACATGGCAACTCTCCAGAAGACCGAGGAGCGCTTAAAGCAGCTGGAGGCAGCTATACAGGAGATTTCGGAAGAACAGGACGAAACCATCAGAACCGAAAAAATAGATAAGATCCTGTCGGAAGTGGAGACGTTGTCCGCAGAGGTAGCGAAGACCATTCCTGAAGCGAGGGAAATATCCCGGGAGAACAGCAAGGATCTGGAAAAAATTGAACAGTCCAGCTTTATCGATATTTCTATAGAACCATCCGGGGATGAGGCGGCAGTCCTGCAAGTGGAACTTGGTAAAATCGTCCTGAAAACAACACCTGAAGATGCGTCCATCCTGGTAAACGGCGTGGTTGTGGGACGAAAGCAATTTTCCGGAATATTTCCTTATGGGGAAACGGTATCCTTTACGATCCGGAGGGAAGGGTACGAGGAAAAAACCCTCATCATCGAAGTGAGCGCGGAAACGAGCCTTTCCTACGAGGTGGGGCTCGACCCTGTCGAGCCTGCCGGCCCGGAGTTGAGGACAGTAACTGTTACTGCCACACCTGACGATGCCCGGATACTACTTGATCAGGATGTTGTCGGTTCCGGATCGTTTTCCGGCGAGTTCGAAGTGGGGACTACCCTTCTGTTTACAGTGAGAAAGGACGGTTTTACCGATGAAATCCTCAACGTCGAAGTTGATCCTGATTCGGACCATGCATATTCAGTTGTGTTAGGTGCCTCGTACGGTGGTATCCGGCTTCAGAATACCGGTGTGGATGGAAAGTATACCGTGTATATCGACGGCAACAGAAAGGGAGAGAACCTCACAACGATATCGCGGCTTGCCGCCGGAGAGCGGCTTTTATCGATCAAACAGAAGCGTATGCTCGGAGACATCGTTATCTTCAGTGAGGCCGTCATGGTGCCCCCGGGAAAGGATGTGACCGTTTCTTTCGCCATTCCAGACCTCATGGAAGAGGAACAGGCAAAACTCGTAGAGATCGAAACCTTTGTGCGGGACTCTTTCGACTCCAGGGAAGCAAAGGATAAGGTTGAGGAAAAACTCGAGGAAGCCCTCAGTATGCTGGAAGAAGCCGATCTGAGCGAAGCCCTTAAAGAGGAAAAAGACAAGTTTGAACAGCTCAGGGCGGAACATAAGAAAAAGTGGATCATCTGGTAACTCCATGAGGATCCTTATTACCGGGGGTGTTAAATCCGGTAAAAGCACCTATGCCCTGGGACTGGCCCGGTCCTTTCCCGGCGGGAAAACCTTTCTGGCAACCGCGGTAGCCTTTGATGATGAAATGCGTGAGAGGATCCAAAAGCACAAGCGGGAGAGGGGTGATGCTTTCGTTACCATCGAAGAACCGGTGGAAATCGATAAGTACACCGGGAACAATCTCATTATGGATTGTATTACCGTGTGGATGAACAATCTGTTTCATCATGGACAGGAAGAACGGTGGGAGGAAATACTGTCCCGGTTTCTGGATGGTCTCGGAAAAGATGCCGTTATCGTCACCAACGAGACAGGACTGGGAAACATCCCTATGGACGGTTTTACCCGAAAGTATAACCGTTACTTAGGAGCGGCGAACTGCCTTACCGCATCCAGGATGGATCGAGTCTATGTTATGGTATCCGGACTTCCCTTGAGGGTGAAGTAGGCCTCCATGATTCTCTCACTTCCTTCTTTCATCGTTCCCGGCACGTATTTACAGAATGTAGTTCGTATATCCGGATTTCCCGAGGTACAGGGAATTGAGCTCCTTTTTTTTACTTTTGACAGAGAGTCCAGGGCTCTCTTTATTGAGGAAAGAGAGGAAATCCGGCAATACCGTTCCCGTTTCGGGTTTTCCATACATATGCCGGACTATCTGGGTCCCGGCCACGAAGAACTGGTAACCTTATCCCGGGATTTTGTATCCTGGTACATCTTTCACCCTCCTGTTACTCTGGAACCGGGATTTGTTCACATGATAGAAACCTGGAGGAAACAGTATGGAAATGTTTTTGTTGCGGAAAACTCCATGGAGGGTGATTTCCAGGGTTTGGTAAAGGCAATGCCGGATCTGCCGGTGTGCTGTGATACCGGGCATCTCCTTTTACAGGGCAAATCTCCGGTTGAGTCGTTTCACAAATTCGGTAACAACCTGAAGCGGATACACCTTCATGGGATATGCCAGGGCAGGGACCACAGTGTGATCGAAAAAGGAACAGATTGGTTCGAGGAGGCGGTTCCGTTTCTTAAAACCTTCGGCGGTGTTCTCCACATTGAAGTATTTGAACAAAGAAAGGCTCGTGCCGTGGTGCAACTCCTTCGGGATTATGATATTTTAGATCCCCTAAGGGAGTAGTATTGAATGAAGCGTTTTTTTTCGGGTTTTCTCACTACCTTCAGGCTTGTAAGCAGGATCCCCCTTGGTACAGGAGGTGAAGCCGATTTCACTTTTTCCGGGTTCTTCCTGCCGGTTATCGGCATCATCGTTGCTGTAATAAACTGTGGAGTGTATTTCGGGACTGCAGCCGTAATCGGGGATGCATTTTTAATTGCCGCTATCCTTATAGCGGTTCAGTATTACCTGTTCAACCTGTTCCATCTGGATGGTCTTCTGGATTCTGCAGATGCCTTTTCCTGTTTTACCGGCAAGGAAAAGCGGAGGGAGATACTGAAAGATGTGCATATCGGTTCTTTTGCCTTTTTCACCGGCTTTCTCTATCTCTCGGTGAAGCTCTACCTGGTGTATCAATTTACCGGTATTATGAGGTTGTTCGATCTCCCGCTGCACCGAATGTTTGTTTTGATCCTGCTGTTCTTTTCCTATCCGGTTACCGGAAGGGCCGGGGCCGCGTTGCTTCCGCTTTTCCTGAAGCCCGCTGTTGCTGACGGCCTGGGTTCCCTGTTTACCCGGTACAGGAAGGATGCAGCGGTACTGGGCATCATCCTCACATGTGCCGTCCTTATCCTGCCGGTTGCACTTCTTTCAGGTTCATCAACCGGCTTGTGGTATTTCCTGATACCGGTTCTTGGAATGGTCCCGGCTTCTCTGACAACTGCGGCACTCTACAGGATCAAGGTTGGGGGGATTACCGGTGACGGCTACGGACTGACTATCGAATTAGGAGAACTTATCCATATGTGCGCTTTTTATCTTCTCCTTGTAAACGGAGCAGGAGGACTGTTTGGCCGGTAATCACGGCGGGAACTTAAGGGAGCTGGCTGCTGCTGCGGGGATCCCGGAAGATGAACTACTCGATTTCAGTGCGTCAATCAACCCCCTGGGTCCCCCGGGGTGGCTCAGGAGTGTTCTTGCCCGGGGAGTTTCCCGGCTTGTCCACTATCCGGACCCGGATGCGGCGGCGTTCACCACGGCTGCAGCCGAAGCGTTCGGGGTGCCTGAAAACCGGGTTCTCCCGGGAAACGGATCTACAGAGCTTTTATACGGGATAACACGGGTTGCCGGGGTAAGAAGGGCCGTGATCCCTGTACCGTCCTACGGTGATTACACAACTTCCTGTGAGCTGGCAGGACTGGATGTGCATTTTCTTCATCTTCAGGACGATCAGGATTTTCGTCTCGATCTTTCTCTCCTGGAAGAGGAAATCCGGAAGGACGGTTCTTCCACTATTGTGTTCCTGGGAAACCCGAATAATCCTACCGGTTTAACGACGGATCATGAGGAACTGCGGAGGCTGTGCTCCAGGATGGACCGGGTCCTGTTCTGTATAGACGAAGCCTTTGCCGATTTTATTCCCGGTTATACCTCCTCCTGCTCCTGGGAGTTTTCCAATGTGATCACCTTCAGATCGTACACGAAATTCTATGCCATACCGGGTTTACGTCTCGGTGTTATGATAGGCCCTCCTGAATATGTGAGAATCTTAAAACGTCATCTTCCAGGATGGAGTGTAAACACCTTCTCCCAGATGGCGGGTGTCAGGGCGGTCCGGGACAAACGTTATGGTAACCTGACCAGGGAATATGTTGCCCGTCGAAGAGAGGAGCTCAAGGAGGGGTTGAAATCTACAGGGATGTTCAAGGTGTATCCCGGCGCTGCTAATTATCTGTTCCTTAAAGTATACCATCCGGACCTGAAGGGAGGTGAGCTTGCGGAATATCTCCTCACCAGGGGAATAGCTGTACGGCGGTGCGAAACGTTTCAGGGCCTGGATGACCGGTTTTTACGGATTGCCGTCCGGAAAAAAGGGGAAAATGACAGACTTCTGCTGGAGGTGGAAGGGTATATCGGTTCGAAACTGCCGGGGAGAAAATCCCGTAACCCGGTTTTACAAAAACGAAAGCGTCCTGCCCTGATGTTTCAGGGGACCTCCTCCAATGCCGGTAAAAGTATCCTTGCCGCCGCCATGTGCCGTGTACTGCTGCAGGACGGCTTTCGGGTTGCGCCGTTCAAGGCCCAGAATATGGCCCTCAACTCTTTTGTTACCCATGAAGGCGGGGAAATGGGACGGGCTCAGGTGGTACAGGCACAGGCCTGCAGACTGGAGCCGGAAGTCCGGATGAACCCGGTACTGCTGAAGCCTTCTTCGGATACCGGCTCCCAGGTAATCCTTCTGGGAAAGCCGGTGGAAAACATGGAAGCGGTTACGTACCACCGGTACAAGGACCATGTTCTCAAAAAGGTGCGGGAAACCTATGACGATCTCGCTTCAGATTTCGAAGTCATGGTCCTGGAGGGAGCAGGAAGCCCGGGGGAGGTGAACCTCAAGGATCATGACATTGTAAACATGAACATGGCTGAATACGCCGGAGCAAAGGTTCTCATCGTTGGAGATATTGACCGGGGAGGGGTCTTTGCCTCTCTTGTGGGAATTATGGAGGTTCTCTACGAATGGGAACGGGACCTGGTAGCGGGATTTATCCTCAACAAGTTCCGGGGAGATGAAACACTCCTCCGTCCTGCGTACCGGTATGTGGAAGAGTATACAGGGAAACAATTTTACGGAACCTTGCCGTACATCCATGACCTGGGACTGCCCGAGGAGGATTCGGTAACATTCAAAGAACGAAGTCACGGAGAAAGGGAGGAACAGGAGGGAGCAGCCCTTACCATTGCCCTGGTGGATATTCCCCACATATCCAATTTTACCGATGTGGATCCCTTAAGGATAGAACCGGATGTAAACCTGGTGTGTGTGAGAAGACCGGAAGACCTGGAAAACATTCCATCTGTGGATGCTGTTATTCTGCCGGGCAGCAAAAATGTCATCGCCGATATGAACGTCCTGGTTAAGACGGGAATTTCCCGAATACTGGGTGATGTTGCCCGGTCTGGAACAACAGAGATCATCGGTATCTGCGGAGGCTTTCAGATGCTTGGGCGGAGAGTGAGCGATCCGTATCACATCGAATCAGCGGAAGAATCTGTAAACGGATTCGGTCTGCTCGACCTGGATACGGTGCTGGAAAGGGACAAGGTGCTTACCCGGAAAGAGGTGCTCCATGTCATGTCCGGCCTTCCTGTAACCGGATACGAAATCCACCACGGCAAGACCCGGGCGGGAGAAGGGTGTGTAGCTCTCTTTCAGGATAGCGGCGGCGATCTTATTGGAGCAGGTCACCGGGACATTCCCGTATGGGGTACCTATCTTCACGGGATTTTCGACAATGATGCATTCCGCAGATGGTTTCTGGATTCCCTTCGCAGCAAAAAGGGGCTCGATCCTTTGGGGAGGATTGTAGCACCCTATGACATCGACGGCGCCCTGGACCGCCTTGCGGAAGAGTTCCGGAAGGCGGCCCGGATCAAAGATCTCTATTCACTTCTAGGACTATCATGATTCCTCATTATCTGCACATTCTCCTGGCTGTGCTCCTGGACTCCCTGTTCGGTGATCCTAAAAGGGTTCCCCACCCGGTGCAGCTGTTCGCTTCCCTCGCAGGGCTGTATGAAAAACTGTTCAGAAGCAGAGTCGATGATCAGAAAACAGCAGGCATAATTACCTGGTTTTCCGTACTACTGACTATCGGAACCGGAAGTACCCTTCTCCTGTTCCTGACGGGGATGCTCCATCCCCTGGCGGAAGATATCGTTTCCGTATACCTGTTGTATACCTGTTTTGCCGTCCGAAGCCTGGCTGAACACGGCTGGGCCGTGTACGGAGCTCTCCTCCGGGGAGATATTGAGGAAGCCAGGCGGAACGTGGGAATGATCTGCAGTCGTCAGACCGGGGATATGACCCGGGAAGAGGTGTGCAGGGCAGCTGTTGAAAGCATGGCTGAGAATTTTTCCGACGGTGTACTGGCCCCCATCCTGTTCGCCCTGGTGGGAGGTCCCCTGGCAGCGCTGCTGTATAAAGGGGTGAATACCATGGACTCCATGTTCGGATACAGGAACGAAGAATACCTCCTCTTCGGATGGTTTTCAGCAAAAGCTGATGATGTCATAAACTACCTGCCTGCACGACTATCCGGTGTATGTATCTGCCTGTCTTCTCTGCTTATGGGCAAGGATGCCCGGGGAGCCTGGAAGATTATGATGCGTGATGCAGGAAAGCATGCAAGTCCGAATGCAGGGTATCCGGAAGCTGCAATGGCAGGGGCTCTGCAGGTACAGCTGGGAGGAAAAAGCTCCTATTTCGGGAAGGTGATTGAGAAACCTGTACTCGGTGACTCCCTCTCCACCCTTGATCCCGGGCATATTCGTTCCGCGATCTTCATCACACTTCTCGGTTTCGCTCTTTTTCTCGTCGCAGGAACAGTTGTTTTGTTAGGATTTACCTATCGGAACTGGTATTGAGTACGGCTCTTCCCGCATTTTTCTCGAAAAAGGGTAGTTTTTTCAACAAATACTAAGTTTTTGTGCTAATATGAAGGTTAACATGCGTACAATTTCCTGCAATATCAGTTATTGTACTACAGGATCCGATTACAATAATACCAAAAGGTTTTAAGTATATGTTCAACAAGAAGATGCTGACTGAATTCGAAGGTGACTGGATGGAACTTCCACGGGGGGGGTATCTTGCGAATACGTCGGAAGGGTACATTCAATTCGGTTCGCCTCCGGAAACGGTTAAAGATACCATGCTCCTTCCGGAAGGCGCGCCGAGTGTGTTTATCCTCCCCTATGATCATTTTGACCCGGGTATCGGTATCAGTGTCGCTGAAATAGAATTCCCCACGTATTATAATTTTTTCATCAAGAAAAGAAAGGTCGTTGTGTACGTCCACCCCGATCTGGTGGACAATCTCCGCACTGTATTCCTGGAAGCGTTTTTAGGTCCCCACAAAGTGGATGTTTCCCACGAGATCGAGAAAACCGAGGAGTGCTCTGTCCCTGATATCATGAGCGAAATGGAGTATTTCAGAAGCGGACTCAACGTGGAAGATCTTATTGAAATCCGGGAAATCAGTGAAAAGGGTATTCAGATAGGGAAGGTTTCCGTGATACCTATGGATGACAAGGGTTTCGATCTGTTCGACGACGGTAGAAAAATCGTTCATATTCCCGGAAGGATGAAATCTCAGGTCAAGTTCGATCTGGGAAAGACGCTGAACGAGCCGTTCAACCCTCCCAAATTCGGCGTTACCTGTCTTGGCCCTTCCCACGGTTTCGATCCTACCCAGAATACGTCAGGATTTATCCTGTGGCTTAACAATATGGGTATTATGGTTGATCCCCCGGTGAATACCACGGCATGGCTTAAAGACTCGAATGTCAACCCCAAGCTGATCGACACGGTCATCCTGACCCATTGCCACTCTGACCATGATGCCGGAACGTTCCAGAAAATACTGGAGGAAGGGAAGATAAAACTATACACAACCCCAACGATCATGGAGAGCTTCTTAAGAAAGTATTCCGCGTTGACACGGATACCAGCGAAAACCCTGATGACCATGTGCGACTTCCGGCCTATAAAGATCAATACCCAGATGAACATCCACGGGGGGTTTTTCAATTTTTTCTACTCCGTCCATTCCATCCCGACTATTGGTTTTTACTTTCTCTACCGGGACAAGACTTTCCTCTATTCGTCGGACCACCTGGCTGACCCGGAGAAACTGCAGTATCTCCACGACCAGGGGATCATGTCCAGGGACCGGCTGGATTTTTTCTTGGGCAAGCCCTGGGAGATGGACATCATCTATCATGAGGCAGGTATTCCGCCGCTTCACACACCTATCGAGTTTCTCAATTCACTGCCGGAGAAAATTCAGAAAAAGATCACCTGTTACCACATAGCGCAGAAGGATTTCCCGGACAAAACGAACCTCACTCTGGCCAAATTCGGTATCGGTGAGACATTAACCCCGGAGATCGAGAAACACCGGTTCGAGGATGCCTATGAAATCCTGGATGTATTCGACCGTATAGACTTGTTCAGGGATCTGCCCTTTGACAAGAGCAAATATCTTCTGCTCAATGTTAAGGTCGAGGAGTTCGGGAGGGGCGACAGTATCATTAAAAAAGATACGGAAGGTGATAAATTCTATGTCATCGTTTCCGGCAATGTCTCCATCGGTGGAATAGAAAACGTTCAGGACAAGGTGTACGGGACGTATGAATACTTCGGGGAAGCCTCCCTCGTCCTGGGCACCCTGCGGGGGGCGGATGTAAAAGCCGAGACCAATGTTACCGCCTATTCCCTGGATAAGCAGGCCTTTTTAAGGCTTATCCATGACACGCCGGTGGAAGTGCAGATCCGGAAGATAGCAAGGATACGAACAGGCGAGACCTGGACTGTTATAAAAGCAAACCGTTTTTTTAATAAATTATCTTCGTCCCAGATAACCCAGCTGGAGATGCTCCTTACCCCCAGGACTATCCGGAAAGGGGAAACCCTGGTACGTCCCGGGGACGAGATAAGAGAAGTGTACCTTCTCATCGAGGGGGGTATTCAGAAAAAATGGCAGGGTAACAACGAGGAAATCCGTGAGCCCGGGGAACTTTTAGGCGATGTATTCAGTATGAAGGAGAATCTTCCTTCACAGCACAAGTACAAGGCAAAGACCGATTCCCGGGTATACAGGATGGAAAAAAAAGAGTTCCTGAAGTTCCTCGATGTTAACCCAGGCGTGCTTATCGAGATGATTTTTAACGAGCGATAGGAACATCCGGGCTGATTCTGTTTAATGAATAAACTCATAACAACATCGATACTGGGTATTCTGCTTCTCCTCTGTTCCGCGTTTCCCGGATGGACGGACGATTCCACCGGCCTCTCTCCGCCTGTACTGGATGCAGAATCCGTGGTACTGCTGGATTATGACACCGGAACAATTCTCTTTGAAAAGAATGCAGACAAGGTCATCCCCCCCGCCTCCCTTGCCAAGCTGGTAACTCTCTATGTCGTGTATTCCATGGCCGAATCCGGCTACATCACCTTGGATGATGTGGTGGAAGTCCCGGAACAGGCGTGGTATGTGAATATGCCGGCAGGGTCTTCCCTCATGTTTCTCGGACCGGGCATGAAGGTGACGGTAAAGGATCTGATGCTGGGTCTTGCAGTGTCTTCAGGGAACGACGCAGCAGTAGCGCTGGCATACTATATCGCCGGAAGCACCGAAGGTTTCGCCGCCCTCATGAACCGTGAAATGAATCGCCTCGGGTTTACCGCCATGCATTTCGTGGAGCCCTCAGGCCTGAGCGAATACAACCGTATAACAGCCCGGGAGTTCGCGGCGTTCTGTAGGGTGTATCTGCGCCGGTTTCCCCAGTCCCTATCGGAACTCCATTCTGTAAAGGAGTACACCTTCCCATACGAGGCCCTCCCGGCGGATGAACCCTTGATCCGGAGGATTACTCAGAAAAACCGGAATACCCTTCTATGGGAGATGGATGGGGTTGACGGACTCAAGACCGGGTATATCGAGGAGTCAGGATATAACCTCGCCGTGACCGCCGGTAAAAACAGGATGAGACTTATCGGGGTGGTTCTTGGAATCGATGCGGACAATCACCTGGAGGGTAGTGAAAAGCGGAGCAGGGAAGGAAGGGCGCTGCTGGAATACGGTTTCTCCGGGTTTGTTACCGTCCGGCCCAGGGACTTGGCGCTTCCCAGTATTAAGGTATGGAAGGGTATTGAAGAAAATTTTGAAATCGGACCCTCTGAAGAAGTGGTGGTCACCGTGCCTGTGGATGATGTATCCCTGTTGACTACAGAGGTGGAGGTTGAGCCGTTCATAGAAGCTCCGGTTTCAAAGGGGGAGCGGGTGGGAACACTCCGGGTTTTTGCAGGGGGTGAACTTACCGGTACCTTCCCCCTGGTGTCCAGGGAAGATATAGTGAAGGCAGGCCTGGCGGAAGAGATCTGGGACGGTCTTATGCTTATGATCGAGCGCCGTAGATACGAAAAAGCGATGGCCGACTAACTGAATGTCCTGATTTCGTCCATAACCAGGTGTTCCAGGGGATCGGATTCTGAAAGATGACACACCTCGCGCAATATCACCTCTAATCCTTTCTGGTAGACCCGTTCCGCGAAATCTCTGTCTCCCGGGTGGAGCTCTCCGTGTTCATCCCTTGCCCTGAACCGGAAACCTGCAGTAACTGCAGCCGCAATAGCGGAGCAGGGAAGAGCATGCTTTTTAGCCAGCTTCATTGCCCCGACCAGCCGGTCGGATTTATCCAGTTTTCGGAAGAGATCACGGCCGACCCGGAACACCGTATCCCCTAAGGACCTGTTCTGAAAACGGTAGAGCAGGTCTTCGATATGGTTCTGCAGATCGCCCCTGCGCAGGTCTTCCGGATATTCAGCTGAGAGGGCTTCAGCGGATTCTTCCATGGCAGTTCGTACATCAGAGTAAACATTCTCCTTCTGGAGAACTTCCCAGATATAATCAGAATCGGGTAATGCCTGGAAACCGAAATATGCAGCCGCGGCATGGCCTAAGTTATGGATGAACAGTTTCCTGTCCACGTAGGCGGTGATATTGCCCACAGCTTTAATTCCCGGAATGGCAGGCACCTGGTTCCGGAAACCCTTTCCATCCAGAATGAGGGTATTGTAGGCTTCGGCAAATACCCACACAGGGTCACGGGCAATATCCTCATCCTTCATGATGGGTACCATCTTGCCGATGCTGGTTTCAACGAGTCCAACATAGGAGTTGAAAGGAACTGTATCGGCGATATGTTTTTGAAGTTCCGATGAAAAAAATTCGGAACCGTTCCGGATATTCTCGGCAATGATGATATCCAGGGGTTTACCGGGACTGCGGCTGAAACGGAGTTCAATGCCCAGAGCGAGGACCGGAAAGATGTGGGAAAGGGCGCCTATACCTACCGACGTGGAAACCACATCAGCTTCGGCGATTTCCTCCGCTACCCGGTTTCTGTCGGAACCATGAACAGCCCGCACGTTGGAAACGATGATTTCTTCGTCAGGCTCCTCGTTTTTCTTTACCATAACCCGGTACCGGTGTCTTTCATTAAGGGCGGTTACAACCACATCGTTGATATCGACGAACACAACCTCATAGCCGCCCCTGGAAAATACCTGGCCGATGAAGGACCTGCCTATATTGCCGGCGCCGAATTGGAGGAGTTTTTTCATCTTCCTACCTGCTTCAGATACAGGGAGTGATAACGTTCGATCTTTTCCCGCTTTTCTCCCGGTGTATCTTCCAGGTAGGTTCCCCCAACATGGAGGCAGGCGAATCCGCCGGAGGCAACTCCCCATGCAACAGCTTCGATTAAATCGATCTGTTCTTTCACTTTATCTTTTCCGAAAGTGCATTGTTCCGCAACGGAAGCAATGACTCCGCCGGTAAAGTTATCCCCGCAGCCTGTTGTATCTCCCGCTTTTACCAGGTCTTTCCGGAGGTCGATTCCCACCTGCTCGGAAATGGGGAGAGTGGTATGTTTCTGCCGGCAAAACAGGTTCCCCTGGGAATAGATGTGAAGGTTTTCCGCACCACAGGTAACGATAAGGGCCCCGACTCCCCGGTCCTGAAACCAGGAAACCGCATCTTCCGTGGATTCCATCCCGCTTAAACGGAGGGCTTCCTCCCTGTCGGTGATCAGCAGGTCGGTCAGCCGGTACGTCTCATCACTCTCGCCCAGGGGCCATCGTTTCCCGGGTTCCTTTTTCTCATTCCGGAAGTCGAACACCGTTGACACAACGGTTATGCAGCCCTTTTGCTTTGCCTGTCTGCACAATCCGGTGAGACCGTCGTGGAGCCGGGGCACCAGCCCCGTAGCACCGAAGAGGACGATATCCGCGTCGAAAAAGCTCTCTCCAAGATCTTCCGGCCGGATGTTCCAGGCGGCGCCGATGTTGTTGATAAAAGCCCGCTCCCCGTTTCCGTTGTCGTAATTCGGGTCCGAGAGGACAATAGTGGAGGGGGAAATCCCATCGGTTTTTTTGTAGTGATCGATGTTGACCGGTGTTTTTGAAATGATCTCGATAATTCGGTTTCCCGTTTCATCCTTTCCCATAGAACCGTAAAAGTCGATGTGCACATCCCGGCCTGAAAGAAGCTGGGCCGTGTTGATAAGGGCAACGATGGCTGGTCCCCCCAGGTTAAGGGCATCCGGTTTTCTGCCTCCGGTGATCTCCTCAACCGCCTCTGGAAACGCGGTTCCGCAGAACCGTTCGAACTCGTCGGCGAACACCAGTTTCCCCGGAGTGATGCCGCCGTCTCCGGGCAGCCTGGAAAAGTATTTCTGCAATGAGGTATCGGTGAAATCGATATTCGTATACAGGTAGTCGATGAGGGAGCATCCTGCCCCGGATATCCTTAAGCCCATGATATCTCCTTTTATCGACGGTTACCTTAATGTTTTTTACCGGGTTCTGCAAGGGGAGCGGTTCCACGCAAACGCCGCCTCTGTTATCCCGAAGGGGATGCCGGTTATACCGTAAGAACCTGGTAGCCCAGGTACTTTTCCATCGCTTCTACGGCAGGTTCTATTACCGACCCGGGTGTTACCGCAACGTGATGACGGAATCCGCCGTACCCGATAGTCTGCAGGGCATCCTGAAGGTTTCCTATTTCCGC